>JAVYKX010000002.1:198540-550517 GCA_038741495.1 Thermofilum sp.
AGCGCCGCGTAGGGTGCGTGCAGACCGAGCTCGTGCAAGCAGGGGGCACCAAGCCGCCTGGTGGATGGCTCGGCTCGGGCGCCGAGGAAGGCCGTGGCAAGCGGCGATACGCCCCGGGGAGCCGCACGCAGGCTTCGATCCGGGGATCGCCGAATGGGACCTCCTGCCGCGGGCGAATAGCTCGCGGCGCTCGGGAAACCCGAAAGGGGAGTACCGAGCGGGAACCCCCCCAACGGAAACATCTTAGTAGGGGGAGGAGAAGAAACCAAAACGGGATCCCCTGAGTAGGGGCGACCGAAAGGGGGAGAGCCCAAACCGAACCCCCAGGCGACGAGCTTGGGGGGATGTGGGGTTGCAGGGCCCCGCGCCCTCCCGACCCTGGGTAGCCGAAGTGGGCTGGAAAGCCCCGCCGCAGAGGGTGACAGCCCCGTAGGCGAAACCCAGGGGGGAGATGGCGGGTGTCCCTGAGTACCACGGCTTGGTTTTGCCGTGGGAAGCTGGGGGTCACCGACCTCCAAGGCTAAATACGTCCCGAGACCGATAGCGCACTAGTACCGTGAGGGAAAGCTGAAAAGAACCCCGGAAGGGGGGTGAAAAGAGCCTGAAACCAGGCGGCGACAGGTGGCGCGGCTCGAAAGGGGTGATTCTCCCCAAAGGAAATCCGGGCGACCGGAGAGTACGAGGGGAGAGGACCGGGGTCGCGCCTTACGTCTAGAAACACGGGCCGGGGAGTTCACGGGCGTGGCGAGCCTAAGGGGGTTAACCCCGGAGGCGTAGGGAAACCGACAAGCCCGTAGCCGACCTTTCCGGTCGGTGTGGGGCGGGGTCTCAAAGGGCCCGGAGTCACGCCCGTGAGACCAGAAACCGAGCGATCTAGGCCGGGGCAGGGCGAAGCCCGGCGAAAGCCGGGTGGAGGCCCGCAGGGGTTCTGACGTGCAATTCGTTCCCATGACCTCGGCCTAGGGGCAAAAGACCAATCAAGCTCGGTGATAGCTGGTTCCCCCCGAAGCGGGTCGCAGCCCGGCCCGCCCGGAGGAGGCCGATCGGGTAGGGCACCGATTGGGGGCCCCAGGGACCGGAAGGTCCCAGCTCCCCTTCGAACCCCGAACCGATCGGCTCCGTAGATGGGCGGAGACGGGTTCCGGCGGATAAGCCGCTGGGCCGAGAGGGGAACAACCCAGACCGGGGTTAAGGCCCCCAAGTGCCGGCTAAAGTGTCAAGCCGGAAGGGTGTCCCCCGCCTTAGACAGCGGGGCCGTAGGCTTAGAAGCAGCCATCGGCTAAGAAGTGCGTAACAGCTTACCCGCCGAGGCGGGGGGCCCCGAAGATTAGCGGGACTAAGCCGGCCGCCGAGACCCCGGGGCACCCCGCATTGCGGGGTGATCCGGTAGGGGGGCGTCCGGGTGGACTAGAAGCCGGGTCGTGAGATCCGGTGGATCCGCCCGGAACGAAAATCCCGGCGGTAGTAAGAGCGCAAGAGGGGTGAGAATCCCCTCCGCCGAAAGGGCCAGGGTTCCTCAGCAACGGTCGTCGGCTGAGGGTTAGCCGGTCCTAAGGCTGCCCTTAACCTGGTGCAGCCGAAAGGGAAACGGGTTAATATTCCCGTGCCGTGGGGGTACGCTTCGCGGCAACGCAAGGCCCGGCTCCTGACGCCTCGGGATAGGGGGAGCGGGGCTGCCGCCCCGTCCAACCGCTGAAGCCCGGGGAGTGCCGTCATGGCGAGAACCGGGTGAAGGCGGGATGGGCCCGCCATTAGGCGGGTTCCCCTGACTCCTGGGGCCAGTGAAAAGGGAGCCGGGAAGGATCCCCCACGACCGTACCGAGAACCGACACAGGTGCCCCTGGGTGAGAAGCCCAAGGCGTGGCGGGGTAACCCGGGCTAGGGAACTCGGCAAATTAGCCCCGTAACTTCGGGAGAAGGGGTGCCTGCGGTCTTGGGGTTTCCCTGGGACCGCAGGTCGCAGTGGCAAGGGGGACCCGACTGTTTAATAAAAACATAGGTCCCCGCGAGCCCGAAAGGGTGAGTACGGGGGCTGAATCCTGGCCACTGGCGGTACGTGAAACCCGGGTTCAACCGGGCGAAGCGCCGCTGAAGGCCGGGAGTAACTCTGACTCTCTTAAGGTAGCCAAATGCCTTGCCGGGTAAGTTCCGGCGTGCATGAATGGATCAACGAGGTCCCCACTGTCCCAGCCCGGGACCCGCTGAACCCGCAACCAGGTGCACAGTCCTGGGAGTCCCGGTGGGGCGAGAAGACCCCGTGGAGCTTCACAGCAGCCTGGCATTGGGATACGGCTGCGGGTGCATAGCGTAGGCGGGAGCTATGAAACCGGTCCTCCGGGGCCGGTGGATGCGGTCCTGAAACACCGCCCACTTGCGGCTGTATCCCTAACCCTGGGGAGCCTCCCGGGGGACAGTGCCAGGTGGGCTGTTTGGCTGGGGCGGCACACCCCTGAAAAGGTATCAGGGGTGCCCAAAGCTCGGCTCAGGCGGGTCAGAACTCCGCCGTAGAGGGCAAGGCCAAAAGCCGGGCTGACTGCGCCCTTAAACGCAGGGGGCGCAGCCGGGAAACCGGGGCCTAGCGAACGCTCGTGCCCCCTTCGGTGGGGGCCGGGCATGACAGAAAAGTTACCCCGGGAATAACCGGCTCGTCGCGGGCGAGAGTTCACATCGACCCCGCGGTTTGGTACCCAGACGTCGTCTCTTCCCAGCTTGGCCCTGCAGCAGGGGCCAAGAGTGGGGCTGCTCGCCCATTAAAGGGGAACGTGAGATGGGTTTAGACCGTCGCGAGACAGGTCGGACTCTACCTGCCGGGACCGCTGGCCGCCTGAGGGGATGGTCCGCTCAGTACGAGAGGAACGGCGGGCCGCGGCCTCTAGTGTACCGGTTGTCCGGCAGGGCACTGCCGGGCAGCCACGCCGCAAGGGATAACCGCTGAAAGCATCTAAGCGGGAAGCCCACCCCGAGACGAGGCGGCCACTCCCGGCCTTAGGGGCCTCGGCGACGGGGTCCTGGGCCGGGACGAGGGCACCCGTAGAAGACGGGGTTGATGGGGTGGCGGTGTAAGCACCGAGGGTTTATACCCGAGGTGCGAGCCGGCCACTCCCAATAGCCCGAGGCTTCCTGCAGGCACGAGCTCGGGCATTAAGCACCCTGCGCGGCGCATCTATTCTTCAACCCTTTCGCTCCCGTGCGCGTTTATGCTTCAGAGGGTAAGTGCAGAGTCTAAGTGGGTGCTCGTTTTCGACGTTAGACGTGATCTTCTTCAACAGATAACAAATTTTAACCCTCTGAGCACTTCCTTAACCGATGAGTATAGGTGAGCTTGGATTAGGCCGCTACCCACCTTTGCTTGTTCTCAACGAGAATGCTAGCGTTCTAGAGGTTCTAGCGGGGATGGCTGAGAAGCGTGTGCGGCACTGCCCCCTAGTCTCTGATGAGGGGGTTTTAGTGGGTATGGTTTCGGCCAGAGATCTCGTGGATTTTCTAGGTGGGCAGCGCTACAGGAGCATTGTTCAGAATCGCTTCAAAGGAGACATCTACGAGGCGCTTACCAAGGTGAGAGCATCGGAGCTAAGCAGGTACCCTGCTTGGGTGACAGAGGACACGCCCCTGACGGATGTTCTAGCGAGGTTTATAGAGCTGGGTGTGGGAGCGCTGGTTATCGTTGACAGGTCGAAGAGAGTGAGGGGGCTCTTATCGGAGAGGCACGTGATGAGCCTGTTCGCCAACGCGACGACCTACGTTCAGGTTAGAGAGATCATGTCGAGGGAGCTGGTAACCGCGCATCCGCACGAGCCGATCAGCAAGGCTCTCGAGCTGATGAGCAGGCACAGGGTTAGGAGGATTCCACTCCAATCGGGAGGCAAGCTGAGCGGCATCGTCACGGTCAAGGATGTGCTGGGTTTTCTGGGTTCAGAGAGTTCGCTAAAGCGCCTGTCTGCCGGCGAGGGGGAGAGCCTTCTCTCAACTCCTCTCCAATCCGTAGCGAGCTACCCTGTCCTCACGGTCGACGCTGGGGAGGATGTCGGGAAGGCTGTAAGCATTATGAAGAATCACGGTGTGGGGTGCCTCGTCGCTGTTGACGGGACCGGGGCTCCCGTCGGCATAGTTACTGAACGCGACGTTGTAACGCGGCTTCCAAGAGTAAGAGGAGTTGAGCTTTTCACGGACTTAGTCAAAGCTGCTGTCTTCGCATCGAGGGTAAGCTTCTAGGGCTTCTCCGCGAAAAAGCTAAAAGGATCTGGAGCAGTAATACTGCTGAGCCGGGGTCGCCTAGCCTGGTCTAGGGCGCCGGACTCATAATCCGGTTATCCCGGGTTCGAAGCCCGGTGCTCGGCACGCGGGCGAGAGTCCCGGCCCCGGCACCAGCTGCCGTGTTTTCCCCACCGGCTAGAAGAGCTCTCTGCTCGCTGAGAACTTAGCCTCGTGGTGGGGCCGCCGGGATTTGAACCCGGGATTCGGCGGGCGTGCAAGCACCACGCCCTCCACCTGGGCTCCCGTTAGGGATCCCGAGTCCTGCGCCTGCAGGCGTGCCAGGCATCCTACCAGGCTGGACGACGGCCCCTAGAAAGCTTCCTGAGAGAGAAGAATTAATCCTTTACGCTTCAGGGGCTTCGCCGGGGTTACGAGGCCCGGTAAGGTTTATAATGCGTCTAGTAGTGGAGTGCGAGATATGCCTACGTGGCGGTACTCGGTGGAGCTAGATCCTGAGCGCACGGCGAAAGCTTCGCTGAGAGATGTGAGCATGTCGTACAAAGCTACTGTAGAGACCTTGAAGCTTCTAAAGGGTAAGAGCCTCGAGGAAGCTAGAAAGATCCTGGAGAGTATTGCAGCGCTGCGGACGCCGGTACCTTTCCGTCGCTACAGCGGTAAGGTTGCCCATAAGAGAGGCGTGCCGGGTGCTGGAAGATACCCGGTGAAAGTCGCCAGGCACCTTCTGCGCCTACTCGATAACCTTGAAAACAACGCTGAGTTCAAGGGCCTTGATGTGACGAGGCTTCGGATAGTCCACGCGGCAGCCCACAAGGGTCCCAAGGTGAAGAGATACATGCCTAGAGCCTTCGGCCGGGCTACACCTTGGTACGATCAGTTGGTGCACGTGGAGATCTACGCCGAGGAGAGGGGTGAGTGAGGAGTATGTCTACTACGACCGCGAAGCGGGCGGTTTCGCAAGGCATCAAGTACATGATGCTCCATGAGTTTTTAGAGAGAAAGCTAGTTCGCGCTAACTACGTTTACGCTCAGTTCTTCAAAACTCCTATCGGCACTAAAGTCATCATATACGCGGGGATGCCGGGTATCATAATCGGCAGACGTGGGGCTAACATCAAAGCGCTCGCAGAGATCTTAGAGAAGGAATTCGGCCTTGAAAATCCACAGATAGATGTTATCGAGGTGCCGCAGCAGGATCTTAACGCCAAGATAATGGCTTACAGGATAGCTAGGGCTATTGCGAGAGGCGTGAAGTTCCGCCGAGCCGCGATGGCCGCGCTGAACAGGATAATGGCTGCCGGAGCGAGAGGAGCCGAGATAGTTATTAGCGGCAAGCTCACGAGCCAGAGACACAGGACAGAGCGATTTAGCCGAGGCTACCTTCCTAAATCCGGGGAGCCCGGCGAGGAGCTCGTCGACGAGGCCACGGTTCACGTCCTCCTAAAGCTTGGAATGTACGGAGTTAAAGTCAGGATAATGAAGCCAGCTAGGATGCCGGATCTCATCGAGGTGAAGCAAGCAGAGCTTTTAAGTGCTGAAGAGAAGCGGACTACCGCAGGTGGGTGAGCTTGGGGAAGAGCGTCTTAAGCGCTGAAGAAGTGAGGAAAATGACCCCAGAGGAGAGGCAGAAGAAGCTGATTGAGCTGCGAGCCGAGCTCGCTAGGCTCACAGCGCAAGTGGACAGAGGAGCTCTCGAGAAACCGTCGTCGATACGTAAGATCAAGCGCGCTATAGCGATCATACTGACGGTGGAGAGGGAGGAAGCGCTGAAGGGAAGGAGCCGTTGAGGATTACTCCTCGAAATCTTCTGAACCACGAACTTATAGGCCTAGAAGCGGAAGTTGTCGAATCTTCAGACAAAAACCTGGTAGGGGTCAAGGGGCTCATACTCGACGAGACGAAGTATACTCTTCTCATCGGTCAACCTGGGGGCAGGAAGCGGAGAGTCCTCAAGCATGTGGCTGTGTTCAGGATAACGCTCCCGGACGGCACGAAAGTGCGGGTCGACGGCAAGGTTTTGGTGGGCAGGCCTGAGGAGCGCTTAAAGAGAGAATACTATCGTTGGTAGGTGCGGCTACACGGGGAAAGGTTAAATAGGCACCTTTTCTTGGCGGTGCGGGTACTATGCAGAGGGCTAGGAACATCGGCATCCCTGGGGTCAGTCCACCGGACAGGACGTGTGACGACCAGCTCTGCCCGTGGCATGGCACCTTACCAGTAAGAGGACAAATAATGCGTGTAAGAGTGGTTAACGTCAAGATGAGTAGAGTAGCTACTGTTGTTCACGAGTACCTGCATTTCGTCGAGAAGTACAAGCGGTATGAGAGAAGGCGAAAAAAGAAGCATGTGAGAGTACCTCCATGCATCGATGTAAAGCCGGGGGACGAGGTCTTAATCGGCGAGACCAGACCTCTCGCTAAGTCTGTATCGTTCGTCGTTCTGGGGAAGGTTAAAGGGTGATCGATCATGGCGAAGAGAGGTCCAAAGGTAACAGGCGTCTCCTATAGGCTAGGCATAACACCCGGCCTCTTCATGGAGAGCTTAGTCAAGGTTGCCGATAATTCAGGCGCCACTCTGGCTAGGATAATCGGGGTAGTGCACTACAAGCCAGTCTGGAGGAGGATACCCGGAGCGGGCGTCGGCGATATGGTTGTCGTGTCGATAAGAGCGGGAAAGCATGAGCTGCGTAAGCAAGTCATGAGAGCGGTGATCGTAAGGCAGAGAAGACCCTACAGGAGGGCAGATGGTACGTGGATAGCTTTCGAGGACAACGCTGTAGTAATAATGACGCCCGAAGGTGAGCCTAAGGGCACCGAGATACGTGGCCCGGTTGCTAAGGAAGCGATCGAGCGTTGGCCCAGCCTCGCGCCTTTGGCCTCTATCATCGTTTAGGGAACCCTCGTGGGAGCCCGCTTCAGAGCGGAGTACTTGATACTTTCTATCGCCAGGACGCTGTCTGCCAGAGAGAAGATCACCTTGGATGAGTTATCCGAGATTGCTGAAACTCCTAGCGATTTTGCGGAAAGCGTTCTATCTTCGCTAGGCATCGAATCCAGGGAGTTGAAGCGTGAGGACCTACCGGTAATCATAGTCAGAGCTTGGAAAGCCGGTTTCCCCCTTCTCGACATGGCCCTTAGCGCTGGTTGGAGCTCTCTCGAAGAGCTCGTAGGGGTTCTTCTGGAGGAGCACGGGTTCACGTGCAGAAGAAACGTGCGCGTAAAGCTGGCCGGCAGGCGCTACGAGATTGACCTGCTCGCCCTGAAGGGGGATATTCTGCTCTGCGTAGACTGTAAGCGCTGGATAAAGGCTAGAGTCTCTGAGCTGAAACGCGCGGCAATAAACCAAAAGGACAGGTGCGGAGCGGTTGCTAGGCTCATAGAGAGCGGCGAAGTGCCGTGCCTAGGCATCGCAGCTGAGGTCAAAGTGTTCCCTGTAATCGTGCCGCTGCACTCAACCGCGATATCTTCGCACGAAGGTGTTTTGGTGGTTGGCATCTACGACTTGGCGGCCATACTACGCGATATCAGCTCAGTACTGCTAGCAGAGGCCGGCGCCCAGCATTTTAAAGCCAGGTGCGTTGGCTACAGGAAAAAGCAAATATAAGGGGTTAGTCACATTGCGAAGAACAGGGCCGGTAGCTCAGCTAGGTAGAGCGGCGGTCGAGGCGGCCGAGGCTCTTAGGTCCAAGTGATGGGGAAACCCGTAGGTCCCGGGTTCGAATCCCGGCCGGCCCGCCACTTTCTAGCAGGAGGCTAGAGTCCTCCCGAGCCGGTTTTCCGCAGGAGTGCTTAAAGTCGTCGGAAGTGTTTCTTCGGGGCCTGAAGAACTGGAAAAGCACCCTCATAAGCTCGGTGTTAAGTCAGATCTCCGCAAGCGCAGAAAATCTCGTGAAGGATGTCGTAAAGCTGCTCTAGACCTTCTTCTCTGAGTGCAGATACCGTCGGGATACGCATAGCTAGTTTGAAGTTTTCCAGTACGTCTAGTATCTGCTCCGAGAGGTCTCCCATAACGCCGGGCACCTGGTGGAGCCGATTCCGAAGCGTGTCGCTATCCAGGAAGATATCCACCCCCTCCAGTTTATTCTCCAGCAAGTCAGCTTTGTTAATCACCGGGACTACATCTATCCCGAATCGAAGCTGTACGACCAGCGAAAGCAGCTTGAGGACGACGATATCCTGCGGTCTTCGCCCTAGTGTAGGATCTATCACTAGTACTGCCACTACCGCTCCTAGCTTTTTCAGCTTCTCCGTGAAGCTTAAGCCGAACTCCCTGAAGAGGAACAGCTCCATCTGCCCCGGAGTATCCACTAAGATGTACGGTTTAGTGAGTCTCTCAAGTTCCTCCATAAGCTCATCCTCGTAATTCATGAGGAGCTCGATGCTTCTTATCAGCGCGCCGTTGGGACCTAACCCCTCTCGAAGCATCACTTCTTCTGATCTCACATACTTCCTGACGTTCACGTGTGCCTCGTAAGGAGTCACCTCGGCCCCGGGATCAAGGTTTACGATACCTGAAGGTATGAGCTGCTTTCTAAGCAGCCAGCGTGAAAGTGCACCTACGAGTGTCGACTTGCCGCATCCTGCCGGCCCTATAACTAGCAAAAGGTTCCGCATGGCTCCAGAAGAGTTAGTAGGCCTAGGTATTTTTGAGCGCTGCTTTGAAGAATCGAAGGTGCACTCGATCCGCACCAAGGGGCGCGAAACGCTTAAATCAGCAGAAGGAGCTATGTACTTGACCGCACCGGGCCTGAGAATCCACCCCCCGCTACCAGCTAAAGCCACCCCGAAGCGGGGTGGGGAAGCCAGGTATCCCGCCGGGCTCATAACCCGGAGGTCGGTGGTTCAAAAGGCCTGGTGCGGTCTTCCCACCCAGATCATCGAGAGGACTTCGTGCAAAGGCGCTTTACGCCGTTTCTCGCCGGAAGGAGGCGAGTTTCAAATTCCGAATGCTTGTTGGCGCCGGGGCCGGGATTTGAACCCGGGCGCCCAGAGATGGGCAGTGGCTTTCAGTTCTCTCTCCAGGCCACCGCCTTGGTCCGCTCGGCCACCCCGGCGCTCACGTCTGACTACCACCAGCTGCTTATTAACCTTAAGCGTGCTAGCGGCTTCGATCTTCTCCCGGGCCGATGGGGCTGGACAAAGCTCGGGGACCTGCTTTGGGGTATTTAATCTGTATGCCGTCCGTATTAGCTGCATCTGAGAGGTTATGCTTCATAGTTACTAGCATGTAAGCGCAAGTTCCAGTGGAACCGATGGAGTTCGATGTCTATCGAGGAGATTTTCGAGAAATACGTAGAGTCGAGGATCTTCAAAGAGAGGGAAAAGCTGCTGCCAGATTACGTTCCAGAGGAACTCCCCCACAGGGACGAGCAGATAGTCAAGCTCGCAAGCATCCTAGCCCCGGCGTTGAGAGGCTCAAGGCCTTCAAATGTCTTCATCTATGGCTTGACGGGTACTGGGAAAACCGCGGTGACTAAGCTTGTTCTCAGGAAGTTGAAGGAGAGAGCTTCTCAGTCTGTCGACTACGCTTACGTGAACTGCCGGCAGAATAACACAAGCTACCGAGTCCTAGCCGAGCTCGCGAAACATGTTGGGTTGAGAATTCCCTTCACGGGCTTAGCTTTAGGAGAAGTCATGAAGAGGCTTCTCCAGGGACTTGAACGCAGGAAAATGATGCTAATTGTTGTTCTAGACGAGATCGATAACCTCGTCAAGAGGCAGGGTGACGATGTTCTGTATTTCCTCACTAGGGTAAATGAAAACCTTAGCAGCAGCAGGGTCAGCGTGATTGGCATCACCAACGACTTGAAATTCACAGAGTTCCTGGACGCGCGGGTGAAGAGCAGCCTAGGTGAAGAGGAGCTCGTATTTCCGCCCTACACTGCCGTACAGTTAGAAGACATCCTGAGGAGAAGAGCCCAAGAGGCTCTCCACGACGGCGTGGTGAGCGACGAGGTTCTGCGCCGTGTAGCTGCGATCGCCGCGAGGCAGAATAGCGATTGTCGCCTAGCGCTCGACATCCTCTTGAAAGCAGCCGACCTCGCGGATCGCGAGGGGGCAGCTAGGATAACTTTAGAGCACGTTGAGAGAGCGAGGAACGAGATCGAGAAGAATCTTGCTGTCGATGTTATCAAAACCATGCCTCTCCATGTAAAGCTTGTGCTAGCCTCGATATACCTGCTTTCGCGCAGCGGTGGTTCCAAGTTCATAACTACCGGGCTTGTCTACGATAAGTACAGGGAGCTTTCAAGCAAGATCGGCATCGAGCCTGTCACGTCTAGGCGGGTAAGCGACATCTTAAACGAGCTCGATGTCGTGGGGATCATTAACGCGAAGGTGATCAGCCTCGGCAGGTATGGTCGCACTAAGGTAATTTCGCTGGGTGTACCTCCAAGGAACGTAGAAGAGGGGCTTGCCTCCGATGTCATCCTACACTCAGTGCTGGAGTTGCCCAGCGAGCATTGAAGAAACCGCTACTCAAGCTTAAACTCCCAGTTCCACATCTCCTGAGCCAGCTTACCATCGTAGAGGAATTTATCCCTCTTAGCTTCAGCTTCCTTGACCCTCTGCGCGTGCGTAACAAGAAATCTCTCAACTCTCTCGGCCAAGTGGGTTTTGCACTCCCCGCAGAGAAGCTCGCCTCTCTTGCATGCCCAGAAACGCTCCTCAAGCTTCTTGTCGTCGTTCTCGAACAACACGGAGAACCAGTGGAAGACTGGGCAGACTTCGGGGACTCCGCCGAGCCTGCGCTGTTCCTCGGCCGTGGCGCGTCCTCCAGTGTACGCGTTCATAATTTTCCTGCGTGCTTCCCTAGGCGCCTCATTAAGCATGATTGCAGTCTCCGGTTCGGACGCCGACATCTTAGTCTCCGGACCTGTTAAGCCCCACACCAGCTTAGAGAGAAGCTCTGCCGCCTTGTACCTGTTAAGTTTCGGCGCAATGTCTCTCTGTAGCCTAAAGTAGGGATCCTGGTCGATACCGCAGGGGATCAGCGGGCGCTTTTTCTCAAATAACGTGGGAACGATCTGTAGTGCAGGGTAGAATATCAGCCCTATCGACGTCTCTCCGTCGAAGCCGAAAACAGCACGCGCGGTAGAGAAATTTATGTGGCGGGCAATGAGGACTGCAGCCCTGTACATTCTCCCGATGTACTCGGTATCCTTAAAGATGAATGTCCTGTTCTCGTCGAAACCGAGTGCGATTATGTTCAAGATGTCCTTCTCAGCGTAGGGAGCCACTTCATCCAGCGAGTCCGCCTTTTTAGCGAGAAATTTCTCTTCGTCAGGTATCTCTATGTAAACGTTCACCTCAAACTTCTCCTGAAACCACCTGGTGATGATGAAGGGAATTATGTGCCCTATGTGCATCGGTGACTTGCTAGGCGCGCGCCCCGTGTAGAGGAAGAATCCCTTACCAGACTGGTAGTCAGCCAGAACGTGGTCTAGATCCCTGTGTGCGAAGAAGAACCTTCTTCTCAGCAGCGGATGAAGCTCTCCTGCAAGTTCCTGCAAAATCTCGAAATGCCTGTCCTCCAGGCGCTCTACTCCGAACTCTTCGATCAGCTTGTCGTAGTCTATCCTTCCCTTAGCCTCCCAGGGGGTTAGAGTGTAGCCCGATGCCATCGCTAAGCCCGTTCACGAATTTCTCCGGAAAATTATCTTTTTCCTCAAAGTTCTGCGTGTCTGCACAGAAGCCGACATCAAAAAGCTCAGGCGAAGTGGTGCCCCGGCCGGGATTTGAACCCGGGATGTCCGCGCCCCCTCCCGCAGGCTGGAGGCTCCTCGGCTCGAAAGGCCGATATCCTGACGGCCACCGCACGCCTACTTCGCGCAGGCTGACCGGGCTAGACGACCGGGGCTGAAACCCTCTCTACATCTTAAGCCTATAAGATTTTCTTAAATCCTAAGTCCGAGTAGGTGATAAGCACTGGCGCCGGGGCCGGGATTTGAACCCGGGCGCCCAGAGATGGGCAGTGGATCTCGAGTGTGGCGCTTTCTCAGGCGGGTCCACCGCCTTGGTCCGCTCGGCCACCCCGGCGCTCACGTCTGACTACCACCAGCTGCTTATTAACCTTGATCTAAGGAAGTCGTTCACATTCTACCCGGTTCAAAAGCAGGGAGCAGGATGGTTATAACGGCACGTTAAAAAGGTAAGCTTTATCAAAGCCGGGAACTTGCAAGCGCGAGGATAAAATGCCAGAGAGTAAGGCAGAGAGAGTCATTCTCTGGTTCGAAGAGCTCACGAAAGAGGACGTCCCGATCGTCGGTGGAAAGAACGCCAACCTAGGTGAGATGATCAGAGCCGGCATACCTGTGCCGCCGGGCTTCGCCGTGACAGCATACGCTTTCAGGCGCTTTATAGAGGAGATGGGGATAAAGGAGAAGATACAGCAGATCCTCAGGGAGCAGGTAAAGCCCGGTGCTTCTGAGCCCAGAGATTACGAGGAGGCTAGCAAGAGGATAAGGGAGCTCATTGAGAAAACCCCCATGCCCAAGGACATTGAGGAGGCGATAAGGGCTGCGTACAGGGAGCTCTCTAGGCGCGTAGGAAAGCGGGAGGAGTTCGTGGCCGTCAGGAGCAGCGCAACTGCTGAGGATCTTCCCGACGCTAGCTTCGCGGGACAGCAGGAGACTTATCTCAACGTGAAAGGAGAGGATGAAGTTGTAGAGAAGGTTAAGAAGTGCTGGTCTAGCCTTTTCACTCCCAGGGCTATCTTCTACAGGGAGAGTAAAGGTTTCGCTCACGAGAAGGTGCTGATCAGCGTTGCCGTGCAGAAGATGGTTAACTCCAGGTCTGCAGGCGTGATGTTCACTATTCACCCCGTCACCGGCGAGGAGGACAAGATAGTGATAGAGGGTTCCTGGGGCCTCGGCGAGGTTGTCGTGGGCGGTAAAGTGACGCCTGACGAGTGGGTGGTGGACAAGAAAACCCTTACCATTCTCGAAAGGAGGGTATCCGAGAAGAGCATAGAGATCGTGAGGGATCCCAAGACTGGTGGGAACCTTGAAAGGGAGGTGGATCCCGAGAGGAGGAAGGCGCCCTGCCTGTCTGATGAGGAGGTCCGCAGACTGGCTGAACTCGCGGTACTTATTGAGAAGCACTACGGGAGGCCCATGGATATTGAGTGGGCGATCGATAGAGACATGCCTTTCCCGGACAGCGTGTTCATCGTCCAGGCTAGGCCCGAGACCGTGTGGAGCTCTCGGAAAGCTGAGGCTAAACCGGCCGAGGTGAAGGCTGTGCGGCTAACGGAGGCAAAGCCTGTCGTAAAAGGTCTGGCGGCCAGCCCTGGTGTAGCCTTCGGGAAGGCTAAGGTGTGCTTAACGCTCGATGATGCAAAGAAGTTAATGCAGAAGGGCGACATTCTCGTAACCAAGATGACTGACCCAGACTGGGTCCCCTACATGAGGCTCGCATCAGCCATCGTGACTGACGAGGGCGGTATGACCGCTCACGCGGCAATTGTTAGCAGAGAGCTGGGCATTCCGTGCATCGTGGGCACGAGGGAAGCGACGAAAGTTATGCAGACGGGAGTAGAGTACACGGTTGATGCAAGGTCAGGAGTAGTCTACGAGGGGTACGTTGAAGAGCTTGTCGGAAAGAAGGAGGAGAAGCCCGCTGCAGCCGCTGCGGCGCCCATCGAGGTCATTCTGAAGCCGATAACGGCGACGAAGATCTACATGAACCTCGGCGTGCCTGATAAGATCTTCGAGTACAAGGACCTGCCCTTCGACGGCATTGGCCTCATGCGTGTGGAGTTCATAATGGCGAGCTGGGTTAAGGAGCACCCGCTCTACCTGCTGGAGACGGGCAGGGGCGATGTTCTCGTAGATAAGATGGCTGAAGGCATAGCGATGGTTGCCAGAGAGATATACCCGAGGCCAGTAGTCGTCAGGTTTAGCGACTTTAAGACAAACGAGTATAGGCAGCTAGCTGGAGGCGAGAAGTACGAGCCCCACGAGGATAACCCGATGCTTGGCTGGCGAGGTGTTAGCAGGTACATCAGCCCACAGTACGAGAAGGCTTTCCGCCTAGAGGTGCGCGCGATTAAGAAGGTAAGGGATGAAATGGGGCTGGGCAACGTATGGGTCATGGCACCTTTCGTAAGAACGCTTTGGGAGGCTGAGAAGTTCATCAAGCTCCTGGCCGAGGAAGGGTTGGAGAGCAGTAGAGATTTCAAGGTCTGGGCTATGGCGGAGGTACCCAGCATAGTCTTCCTGGCGGAAGAGTTCTCCAGGTACTTCGACGGCTTCAGCATAGGGAGCAACGACCTCACACAGCTGACTCTAGGTACTGACAGAGACTCTGCGATACTACCCAAGATAGACCCGCGGTATTTCGACGAGCGCGATCCCGCCGTCAAGACTGCTATTGCTATGCTCATAGAGAAGGCGCACAACTCACCTTACGGTTACAGGACAGTGTCGATCTGCGGCCAAGCCCCGAGCGTCTACCCAGAGTTCACTGAGTTCCTGGTGAGGTTAGGCATCGACAGTATAAGCGTTAACCCTGACGTCGTTGCCCGCACCAGAGAGTTAGTTGCCTCCATTGAACGCAGAGTACTTATCGAGAAGAGTATAGGCATTGAAAGGTACGATGAAGAGCTTGGCTGGCCGATGAGGAGGCAGCGTAGAGGACTTCCAAACATCTGGGCTCGCAGAGTAGACGATATACTTTAAGAGATACTGTACTTTACAGCTTTTCTGCAATTTATTGTATTTCCTTAAGTATTTTAGCAGAATTGCAAGTGCTGCTCCCGAGAGGGTGTTCAGCTATTCTAGCAGTAGTTTTACCAGAAGTAGGTCAGAGGTACTCCTGTTCATCACAGATCAGCTGCGAATACACATCACACCTTTTTTACTGAGTGTTGCAGGCTCTTAAAAGTAACTATCTAACTGAACTTGGTCCTCGCTCTGCAAACCCTCGCTAAGAGAGTCTTCGAGCAGGTCTCTCCTCTCAGGCTCTAGCTGCGCTTTTATCGATTTGGCCAAGGTGGGGCCTATACCCGGTACTCTGGCGAGATCATCTACGCTGGCATTCAGGAGATCCAGAATAGACCTGTAACCGTGGTTGTATAAGCTTCGGGCCCTGACCCTGCCTACGCCTTTCAGCGAGACAAGCTCAAGGAGCTCCTCTCTAACTCCGTGCTCTAGCCTTTTGCTGAGAACCCCTAGCTTAGCTGCGTGCTCAGCGTAACCGAGTATTTCGGCCACTTGCGACAGCGAGTAGGCTATCCACACAGCAGTTTGCGTTAGGAAGTACAGGTCCCCAGGCCCCACGTCGTACTTCTCAACCAATACCTCTTCTCGAACCTCGTTGATCCAGTCCTCAAGAAGCAACGCCGTCTTGAGGCGGGAAAGGTAGTCGTAGTATTCGAGCTCGTCGTCAGGTGGTCTGGGCAGCTCGTTGCCTCGCTGCTCAAGCACAGTTTCGAGGTAATCGTAGTCCTTCTTCCTAGCGCTGATCACCATCGCGTCTGGTGTAGACGAGAGGAGTAGCAAGTACGTTAGAGGCGTTGAAGCTCTGGTGCTGCTGAAGAAACGCTTACCCATATCGGCCGTTAACGGGTCTATATAGAGCTCAGCCACTCTCCGGCCCAGAGGGGTCGCCCTAATTTCACCGTCACTCTTCTCCACAAAGCCGGAATCGCGGAGCCACTTTAACGTCTTCGAGACGGCTGACTGTACAGCAAGAGGGCCGAACTGGTGTGCATGCAAGGTCTTTACGAACAATTTCTCCACTCCAGACTCGTCGCTTAATTCCTCGCTTGTCGCAACTACAGATAAAACCTGAGATCTCAGAACGGCTTCGGAGCCTAGCTGTGAGTATATTCTCTCTGGAGGTGCCTTCACGTACTCCTCAAGGAGCATTTCCGCTTCGTCAAAGCTGCGAGCAATGAGAACAGCATCACCTTCCTTGTCAAAGCCAGGTCTACCGGCCCGCCCCGCCATCTGCTTATACTCCATCACCGGGATTCTCTCATAGTAACCGAGTTCAACGTCGTAACGACGGTAGTCGACTATGATTACTCGTCTAGCTGGAAGGTTCACTCCCGCAGCTAGAGTGGGTGTCGCTACAACAACCTTGAGCACTCTTTCCCGAAAGAGAGTCTCCACCACATCTCTTGCGTCTAGGGAGAGACCCGCGTGGTGGAAAGCCACCCCTTCTCTTACGAGTTTAGCGAGGGTTTCGGAAATTTTATCGGAGTGATGCTGCACGATTCTACTGGCGCTTTCTTTTAATTTCCGAGAGCTTTCCCCCTCCAGGAATCTCCGGCTCACGCTCGCAAGTTTACGTGCGTCGCTTATAGCTGATTTACGCGTGGGAGAGAACACGAGAACTTGACCCCCCTCCTCCAGAGTATCGACTGCAAGGTCCAGGAGCGGGTCTGAGTGCTTCGCGATGGATCTCGAAGATCCATCCTGGTAGTAGATCACACCATCGTAGTAAACTCCTTCGCGGAGAGGAACAGGCCTCCAATCCACTCTTAGAGGCTTAGCGCCCAACCAATCTGCTAGCTCTTCTACGTTGCGGATGGTTGCACTCAACCCCAGAAACTGAGCTCTCGAAAGTACGGTTTTCGCCCGCGTGAGTAGAACCTCGAGCACAGCCCCCCTCTTCTCCATGCCCAGGGTATGTATCTCATCAGCAATAATCAGCGTCAATTCCTTAAACCAGGGGGCTTTATGCCTTAAAAGACTATCAGCTTTCTCGTTAGTGGCTATTATTACATGATACCTACCTAGATGCGGGTCCGCGGTGTCGTAGTCGCCTGTACTTACGGCTACACGATAGCCGAAAATTCCGAAGAACTCGCTGAACTCCCGGTACTTCTCCGAAGCAAGAGCTCTTAAAGGTGTCAAGTAGAGAACCTTACCCCCAGATAGCAGATGCTTTAAAGCTGCAAGTTCTGCAACCAGAGTTTTTCCCGAGGCTGTGGGTGCCGCGAGAACCAGGTTCTCACCATCCAGGAGGCCGCTCTTTATAGCAGCTTCCTGGGTCGGGTAGAGCGCCTTGATACCGTTTTTCTCTACTAGTAGCCTAGCGACTTGGGGACCGAAGTACCTGCTTAGCAATTCAAAGCATTCGGTCATAGGGAGCACTGCTGAGCTGGTTAAATGGTTGTCACTATATACCCTTGGCGCGGCATCATCAACTCGCCGCTGTCGTAGAGTTTCTCGAGAACTTTTTTCACAAAAGTCTCCTCGAGGCCATGCTTAGAGCACTCTGCAATTACATCTTCAATTTTAACAGGGTTTCCGTTATTTGCACGCACCATATCCTTGATTATATCAAGTACTAAAATTATCTTTTCACGCTGAGATTTAGGTTGACCAGTCATCACGGTGTCTATATCCAGCGTCTTGGTGGTCATATCGATACCCACTGTGCGCAGGAAGTACTCCATCAGCTGTATAGCTACCTCTGCATCTCGCTCTGTAACAACGTTCCTCAGGTGCATTCTAGCGTGTGCTTCTGAGAGCCGTATTAGCGCCTCTAGCTGCCTCGGCGTGATAGCAATTGGCGACTCTGGGCTTTCGCTCGCAGCTCTCATGCTCACGTAGAAGTCTACAATTTTGGCTTTAGCTTCCTCTGAGAGTCTTGGCCTGATGAAGCGTCTAGCATAGGCCACGTACTTCTTGAGGATATGCGGAGGAATTACATTTTCCATGATCTGGGGGTATGCTTCTCGATGGAAGTCTATGACGTACTGCGCAAGCTCACGATCCCTATCGCGGTTGGGAGTATCCCGGAGTACGAAGATCAAGTCGAACCTTGATAGGATGGTCACTGGCAAGTCTATGTTCTCCGAGATGTTTCTCGTCGGCAGATACCGCCCGAAGGCTGGATTAGCTGCTGCGAGTATGGATGCCCTGGCATTTAGCGTCGCCACTATACCTGCTTTCGCTATGCTGACAGTCTGCTGCTCCATAGCTTCGTGAATGCTTACCCTGTCTCTAGCCTCCATCTTGTCGAACTCGTCGATGCACGCTATCCCTCCATCGGCCAGCACGAGCGCCCCAGCCTCCAAGTAAAACTCACCACTATTCTTCTCCTTGACGACGGCCGCTGTGAGACCTGCGGCAGTAGCCCCTTTCCCACTAGTGTAGATACCGCGAGGCGCAATCACGCTGACGTACCGTAGCAGCTGGCTTTTCGCTGTGCCAGGATCACCTACCAGTAGGATGTGGATATCCCCCCTGACCCTTATCCCGTCGGGATAGATCTTGGGAACTCCACCGAAGAGGAGAAGCGCTATTGCGAGTTTAATCTCCCTGTAGCCGTAAATCGAAGGGGCGATCGAGTTAATAATGAGAGTCTCTATATCTTCGCGCCTAGCTAACTCCAGTATCTTTTTCTCGTCATCCGGGGTGATCTCTACATCAAGGCTCTCTTTAGTTGCGATCTCTATGTAGTTCGCCTCAAGATACGAGTGGAAAACTGGAGGTGAGCTCTTCAAGAGCCTCTTGTCCTCCTCAACTTTCAGGAAACCTACAACTGTTGCCCTGTCGCCGGGCCTCACTATGTCGACTAAGTCGTCTCTAACCACAACCTCGATGGATCGCGGAAGCTGACCGGGAGGCAGTTCCTCTGGTTTCTCCTGGAGAACGAACTTTTGAACATCTACAAACTTGCTCTTCTCTGCGATTAGGACAAAGCCTGCTGATTTCCTCTCTTCTTCAGCACACCTGGGGCACTGAGATGGCTTAGCTAGGCCCGCCCCCTCCTCTTGCTTTACAACTTCCTCGTAACCGCACGAGCGGCACTTGAAAACAGCTTCTACAAGTTCCTGCTTTACTGGCGATATTTTAGTCACTATGCCCTCGACGGCGATGAGGCGCCCTAGGTGGCGGGACCTTATGTCGCGAACTTTTACGTGAAGATTCTCGGGAAGCTTCCTAATCCTTACATGGAATGCTCTAGCTTTCTGAGCGTAGTTTGGGTCCTCAACTGCTACAACACGGTTTAAGGCGCGTGAAGCTTCCTCTAGGAAAAGGATGGGATCCTTTACAAGCTCATCCGCGAGTACTTTGTTGTAGTTCAGGAGATCATCGAAATCTACGACTAGAGAGACGCTGTTCTCAGAGATCATTCTTCTTACAGCTTCCCTGTACTTCTCCCTACCGCCCTCCCTGTAATCCTTTATGAAATTCTCAATAAGTTCTTCTAGATTCAAAGTTTCAACAACTGCATGCATAACTACTTCTCACCGAAAATCATCTCACTTAGATCGCTCATCCACGTAGCAATCTGCGAGCAAAGGCTCACGTAGAATATCTGCTCTTCTCGTGTCATGTTCTTCATCTTCTCTCTGAGGGGAGCCGGGTTCCTGAGAGCCAGCTGTGCTATTTTCAGCGTTCTGAGCCTTATCAGGTCTGTTGCTGCTATCCGTATCTTTCGGTAGTTCTCTTCTGCTGTGCCGTCGCCTCTCCTAGCTCTATCTTTCAGATCTCTAACGTAGAGCGCTAGTTTCAGGTAAAAGTCTTCTTCCAGAGGCTGCAGCTCATCGCTCTTCTCCTCAGCCCACGTGCACTTTTTTACAGTTGAGATCGCAGGAAGCTGTTCGCTATCCACTTCGGCCGCACCTTCCCGGATGAGCGTCAAGGCGTAAGAGTATGGAAGTTTTACACGCTGCCCAGCTTTAAATTTTAAAAATTGAAGAGCTGACTTTAACGAAGTATCGCGCTTTATTACCAGCGGGATGTCCGAGTCTGAGTATAGCACTGTGCGGAGGAGGTCCCTGAGCGCCATCATAACCTCTCTGCTCTTTACTCCTGTCAATCTACTTGATAATAGTGTCCGAGATAGTGTGCTGAAAGTGATAGTATTAGGAATTTATCATAGTCGTAGGACGAGGCGGGCACAAGCAGTAGCGCCGATCGGGTGCAGGAATATATTTCCGCTCGGCTAACTGGAGTGGACAGCTTATGGCGGAGTATAAGGTTAGGGATATCTCCCTAGCAGACAAGGGGAAGATTGCGGTAGAGTGGGCCGAGGTCCACATGCCGGTTGTATCTAGGCTTAGAAGGCTTCTATCCTTCAAGAAGCCTTTGCAGGGAGTCAGGATAGCGGCGTGTATGCACGTAACGAAGGAGACGGCCGTTCTGATGCTCACGCTCCGCGATGCGGGAGCTGAAGTTGCTCTGTCAGCATCTAACCCGCTTTCAACGCAGGATCATGTAGCTGCTTTCCTTGCTAGGGAGGGTGTGCACGTGTACGCGTGGCGGGGGATGAACGAGGAAGAGTACTTCAACGCGATAGCGTCTGCCGCGAGTATAGGGCCGCACATCACCATGGATGATGGAGGAGACCTTACGGTCATGCTGCACAAGATCGCTCACGACGTGCGCGAAGGAATCGATTACGCTGTGGGATCGAAGTTTCTCTCTCCGGATACCGCTAGGAGCGTTCGAGGAGGCACTGAAGAGACCACAACAGGTGTGATCAGGCTGAAAGCACTCGAAAGAGAGGGAAAGCTGCTGTACCCGGTGATAGCAGTCAACGACTCCAGGACGAAGTACCTTTTCGACAATCGATTTGGCACTGGACAGTCGACGATCGACGGCATACTTCGCGCGACGAACATCCTGCTCGCGGGCAAAGTTGTTGTCGTGGCCGGTTACGGGTGGGTGGGGCGTGGTATAGCTTGGAGAGCAAGGGGGATGGGTGCCCGCGTGGTGGTCGTGGAAGCTGACCCTATCAAAGCTCTCGAAGCTTACTACGAGGGGTTCGAGGTCACAGACATGTTAAAAGCCGCAAGCCTAGGCGATGTTTTCATCACGGCTACCGGTAACATCAATGTTATCAGGAGGGAGCATTTAGAGAGGATGAAGGATGGAGCGATTCTGGCCAACTCGGGACACTTCAACGTGGAAATTTCTCTGAAGGATCTCGGAGAGCTAGCTGTCTCCAGGAGAAGGATAAGCGACTATGTTGATGAGTTCACACTCCGCGACGGTAGAAGGCTGTACTTGCTAGCCGAGGGAAGGCTCGTGAACTTGGTTGCTGCCGAGGGACACCCGAGCGAGGTTATGGACTTGTCTTTCGGCAACCAAGTCTTAGCAGTGATGCTGCTTCACAGAAGAGGAGGTGCTATGCCGCGTAAGGTGCTCAAGCTACCCCGAAGCCTGGATCGGCGCGTTGCAAGATTAAAGCTAATGTCGCTGGGAGTGATGATTGAGAAGCTGACTCCAGAGCAGGTAAATTACCTATCGTCGTGGAGCATTTAGCTCGTTGCGGGGCTCTCGAAGCTTTCTCGCTGGCTAGAGCGCATGCGTGGAGTTCATACACTGGTGAACGATTTATAGCCTGTGAAGGACTCGCGTTTGGGTGATACCGCTGTCGGAGCGCAAGGAAAAGTGGCTCGTGCTGGCTGCCTGGCCGTACGTGCACGGGGTACCTCACCTAGGTAACTTGATAGGGTCTATTCTTTCCGCTGACGTCGCCGCCCGGTACCTGAGGATGAAGGGAGCTGACGTGGTCTTCGTAAGCGGGTCTGACATGCACGGGACACCTATAGAGGTGGAGGCTCTTAAAAGGGGTGTTAGCCCCAAGGACCTGGCTGAGAGCAATCACAAAACTATTCAAAGCCTGTTTGAAAGATGGAACATAAGTTTCGATAACTACTCTACGACGGAAAGCGACGTGCACAAGCAATTTGTGCACGAGTTTTATGATAAAGTGTACAAAAATGGCTACGTTTTTGAAGAAGTCGTACAGCTCTACTACTGCCCTAACGACGGGCTCTTCCTCCCCGATAGGTTCGTCACGGGCACGTGCCCCTACTGCGGCTACGAGAAAGCTTACGGTGATCAATGCGAGAACTGTGGCAGGCTTCTTGAGCCAACACTACTGCTAAACCCCCGCTGCTCTATTTGCGGAGGCACGCCGGTGCTGAGGACCACTAAGCACTGGTTCTTTGATCTGCCGAAACTG
Organism: Thermofilum sp.; assembly: GCA_038741495.1. NCBI lineage: Archaea > Thermoproteati > Thermoproteota > Thermoprotei > Thermofilales > Thermofilaceae > Thermofilum > Thermofilum sp. Next base: position 220,689 of record JAVYKX010000002.1, read on the forward strand.
CAGAGCGCCTTAGAGGAGTACATTAAGGGCAACGAGAACCTTCCCTCTAACGCAAAGAACATGAGTCTTCAAATCTTGAAGGACGGGCTGAGGCCTCGGGCTCTTACCCGCGACAACAAGTGGGGGATTCCCGCACCGTTTCCAGGCGCTGAGGATAAAACAATCTACGTTTGGATGGAAGCTGTTCTTGGGTACATCTCGGCCACTATAGAGTACTTCAGGAGGAGAGGGGAGCCCGAACGCTGGAAGGATTTCTGGCTTGACCCCTCGACGAGAAGTGTGTACTTCATAGGTAAGGACAACATCCCGTTCCACACGCTGATACTACCTGCACTTCTCATGGCGAGCGGTGAAGGCTACGTTCTCCCGTGGACCGTCGCCTCAACTGAGTACCTGCTATTTAAGGGGTTAAAGTTCTCCAAGAGTAAGAGAGTAGGCGTGTGGATAGACGAGGCGCTTGAGGTATTCCCAGTAGACTACTGGCGCTTCGCCCTCATCGCCCTCCGTCCCGAAGCTAGGGACACGAACTTCACCTGGGAGGAGTTCCAGCGAGTTATAAACAACGAGCTTATCGACAATATCGGAAACTTTATTCACAGAGTCCTTGTGCTCGCGTACCGCCGGTACGACGGCAAAGTTCCAGCGCCGAGCAGTAGACGAGCGGAACGCTTAACTGAGGAGTTGAGAAAGCGCTTCGACCAGGTAACGCTCAGCATGGATGCTTTCAGATTTAAGGAGGCTTTGTCGAGGATACTGGCTCTCTCGAGCGCCGGTAACGCTTTCTTGAACGAAGAGAAACCCTGGGAGCTCGATCCGAAGGACGCTTCGGGTATCGTTTTCGATCTGCTACAGGTAGTTAAAGCTCTGGCTGTAATGCTTTACCCGATGATACCCTCCAGCGCTGATAGAATCTGGAACCTTCTCGGTTACAATGATAATCTAGCAAACCATCTGTGGATAGAAGCTCTCGAGCCCTTACCACCAGGGCAGGATCTGCTCGAGCCCAAGCCTCTGTTCTCGAAGATCACCGACGAGGACATTAAAGCGGCTGTGCAGAAGATCGAGAGCATCCGGGAGAGAATCTCTAGTCAACAACTTCTCCAATAAGGTGCAGCGCCGTCGCCCCCACTATGCGAGCTTTTACAAACTCTCCCGGCTGCACATGGTAACCTTTCATGATCACCAGCTTGTACTCCGGAGTTCTACCAGCTACATCCCCTCTGAAGGAAGTTCCGTTGATTAACACTTCGACGGTCCTCCCAACGTAGCTCCTATTAACCTCGGCAGCGATTCGCAAAGCTACTGAAGAGGCCTCGCGGCTTCGCGCCTTCTTCACGTGCTCTGGTATGTTGTCGTAGCTAACATACCCCAGCGTGAAGGGTCTAAGAGTGTATCTAGCAACATGCACTTTGTCGAACCTTAATCTCTCGATAAAGCTAAGAGTGTTCCTGAAACTTTCATCGCTTTCTCCCGGGAAACCGACTATGATGTCTGTCGCCAGGCTCAGCGTCCCCACGCTACTGCGTATTTTTGCTACTAATTCTTCGTAAGCGCTCACTGTATATCTTCGCCTCATAAGTCTCAGTACTTGGTCATCGCCAGATTGGGCTGGGAGGTGGAAGTAACGGTAGAGTCTTTCATCCTTAAACAGCGGTAGCAGCTTTTCAGCGATTTTCGCTGTCATAATTGGTTCCATCATGCCGAGCCTAATCCTGTACCTGCCCTGTACTTCTTCAAGCAGCGTCTCTACCAGCTCGGGTAAAGAGCTCCTGCTACCAATCCCATAGCTCGCTACATCCTGGCCTGTGAGATATATCTCCCTAGCCCCTCTCGCCACCGCCTCCTTCACTGCCTTTACGATGCTCTCAACCGGGTAGCTCTTCACCTGCCGCCCCCTAGCCACCCACTCAACGCAGAAACTGCAGGATCCTGTGCAACCGCTCTCTATGGGAACTACGTAGGTAGGCCCACCCCGGTACTCCGGGAGAATCGAAAGGTTCCTCTGGTACTTTCGCACTATGTAGACCGGGTCCCTGGATTCTAGGGCGTCGACAACGTGGTCAAGGGCATCGGGCTCAACTAATGCGGCTTCGGGCGTGATGCTGAGTATGCTCTTCGGTCTAACATTAACTAAACAGCCTGCGACTACGAAGCGTGCGTGAGGAGCTTTCTCGCGCAGCTCTCTCAGCCTCTTAAGCATAGCCACCTCTGTATCTCCGCGAACAGCACAGGTTACAACGACGATGGCATCGGCGTCTCTAGCGTCGCTAGAAACAGTGTAGCCTGCTTTCTCCAGCAGTGATCTGGCGATCTCCCCTTCCGCCTTGCTAAGCCAGCAGCCGTGGACTTCGAGGTAAACTTTCACTGCCGGCACCCGGTGGACATTCAGATCAGAAACTTAGGGAAGGGGGAGTAAAGGATCTCTCACAGTGGCAGCTGTCTGTACACTCTCCCTAAACTCTCAGCGAGCCTGAGCAGCTTCTCCTCCAACTCGTCAACCTTTTGCTTGTACTCGTGCTTTGTAATTCTTCCTCTACGGTACAGTCGCTCGACCTCCAGTAAGCTTTCCACACAGCTGTTAATTTCGCTCTCTATCGTAGCCAGAGTTCCGAGCGCTTTCTCTCCCCGTTGTCCGAGTGTTGTTAAGAAAGCTCGTAGCTCCGAGCTAAAGGCGGAGTCGCGCCTCATGTGACTATTTAGCAGGCTGATCATCTTGGTCGTTCCAGCGCCCCTCGCTCTGTACTCTCTAAGCTGCTTAACCAGCGTAATAATGTCATTTCTCCAGTCTTCAATAAGTTTCCTGACCTTCTCCGCAGAGCCCTCCTCGGCTGCCTTCTCGAGGACCGCCTGCTCCTTAGGTCTCTCCTTGCGGAGTACTAGGTAGCCGGCCGCTCCCACAACAGCTACTGTAATCACAACTCCTATGAGCGGTAGGAAGCCTCCCGAGGTTTGCGCGAAACTGGGCGTTACTCTGACGGGTGAGTACATACCAGGCTGCAGCAGTGGGCCTGCAGGTGGCAGTGAGTAGCATTGCATCGAAGAGCCCACTTTTTCAACTCTAGAAGCGCTTGGGCTAAGGGTAGCTGTTCCTTCGATGCACACGCGCACTGTGTAGTTCTGGATAAAGGGGCCTAAGCCCATGTACGCGTCTACGGTCCCGTTCAGAGGGGACGAGTAGCGTAAAGTGATTATGCTTCTTTGACCTGCACCTTGCAGAGCGGGTAGAAGGCTGATGACGATGAGTGTCTCGTTCTTTGCAGAATACTGACTAATGTACCTCGAAGGATACTTGAAGAGAGATGCCTCGACAGCGTCGAGCGTGAAAGCTGAAGGAAGTGTTAGCCTCAGGCTGGTGGTAGGCATTTCTCCCTCCGATACTAGGTGTAAAGAGTCCACATACTCTACCTTACCGGGTGATAGCAAGATCGTTCTATTGAGGAAAGTGACTCTCACCATCTGCACGCTGCTCAAAGGAGCCCATGCACGTACAACGTCGCAAGCGCTCGGCACAGCGGTTAAATTGTACTTCACCACTCCTTGTGAACTGCTTCCGAGGATGGTCTCTACGGTAAACGCTGTGCCGATGGTGAAGCTACCCGTGACGTTCGTTATCACTCCGAGAGGCGCTAGAGGCACAGGTAAAGCGACTGAAAGCGTGGTCGCGTTAGCAGATAACGCGCTGATAACTAGCGTAACATTTGCCTCAGTAAACTCTCTAGTAAACTCGAAAGTCAGAAGTTCACCTGAAACGCGTCCACTTACCTGTTGGCCATCAACCCTAGCAAACGCGAGAAGAATTCTGTCTCCAAAGTCGCTAATGTTTAGCGAAAAACTGTTCACAGGTCTCGGGAATTTAACGCTAGCAAATAGGAGCGCGTAACCATACTCTATTCGACCTTGAATACTCATGTGCGCTAATTCTGCGGTGCTCTGGCTCGCTTCTTGCGCACTCGCTGTGCGCGCTAACATAAGGACTACTAGGAGCAGGATAGCCAGCCTCTCGACGCGCATCGGAGGCGAAGCGATAGACAGGCTTAAAAAGTTAAGTGATCTGCTTTCCCGAGGTCTAGGGTCCTACGTAGTCCTCTACTCTGGGTAGCTTCTTCGGAAGTCCTTTCCTCTCCCTAATAGCGAGCACAAGTTGTTCAAGCTGGCCTGAAGGTACCGGCGCCCACTTCAGGAACTCGTAGGCAAAGAAGGCCCTACCCTGAGTCGCTTCCCTGAACTCATCCGCGATGTTGAAGCTCTCCGCTACTGGGAGCTCTGCTAGCACACGCATTACAAGGCCCTTCTCCTCCATCGATATTATCTTACCTCTGTGCCTGTTGAGGACGGTTAGTGCTCCGCTTAGCTGCGCTGACGGTACTTTGATGTCCACTTTCAGTATGGGCTCCAGCAAGGTGGGCTTCGCGGACAAGAACGATGCCATGATGCTGTTTTTAGTTGCCGGCATAATCTGCGCGGGACCGCGGTGCGCAGGGTCTTCGTGGAGCACCGCGTCGACAAGCACGACCTTTACTCCACGCACCGGCTCCTGGGCGAGAGGGCCTGCCTCCATCGACCATCTGAAACCTTGAACTATAGTGTCCCGCACTTCCCTGAGGTATTGAACGCCTGTGGTGCGGTTGACGATCACGTTGAAGTTCTCGTCGATATCCCAGATGTTTCGGGCCTCGTCCGTGTCCCAGCCAGCGTACTCGCGGAGGATATTTGCTCTCTCACGCCAGTCCTGGTCCGCGTAAACCTTGCCCTCCTGCATGAGCTTTATAGTCTCCTCGTTGAGAGGCTCGGTGTAGAGGTACAGCTTATTGTGCTTGTTCGGCGATTTACCCTCGAAGACTTCGCCTTTCTCCCTCACGGTCTCTCTGTACCGCACTATCGGCGGAGAGGTCACTATATCCAGCCCGGTCCTCTGCTTCAGATCCCATAGCGTGATCTCGAGGTGCAGAGTTCCCACACCGCTTATCAGGTACTCACCGGTCTCCTGGTTGATGTAAACCTTGAGTGTGGGGTCCTCGATCGCAAGCTTCCTTAGAGCGTCTACCAGCTTGGGTAGATCGCCGCTCCTCTTGGGCTCGATAGCTATAGTGACTACGGGCTCCGCGACGTAGGCAAGGTGCTCGAAAGGCGTCATCACATCCTTGAATCTCGAGTCAACTACGGTCTCCCCGGCACGCGCTTTATCAAGCCCTAGGATAGCGACGATGTTCCCTGCAGGTACCTGCTCTATCTTCTCCCTGTAGGGTCCCATGTAGAGGCCCACTTGCAGAACTTTCCCAGTGTCCTTCGCGTTAACAAGATAGACTTCTTGCCCCTCCACGACAGTACCGCTGAATACCCTACCGGTTGCTACCTGACCAGCGTGAGGGTCTACGGTGATCTTACTCACGGCAACGACTGTTGGCCCCTCCGGGTCGCACTCCAGCATGGCTTTCCCGATTTCGCTGCTTAACTCTCCACGCCATAGCCGAGGCACTCTATACTTCTGAGCTTCGCGAGGGTTGGGGATGTGCTCTACGACCATGTCGAGGAGAGCTACGTAGAGGGGAAAATCTCGTGCCAACTCCTCGTGGTTACCGTGCTCGTACGCGTCGATTATGTAGTCGAACTTCACTCCTTTCTCTACTGCTATGGGTACTGTGAGTCCCCACTTGTGGAGGGCGCTGCCGAAAGCAACCTGGCCCTTCGCGATGTCAACCTTCCACTTATCTCTAAACTCTTTGTCTGCATAAAGCTCTATCAACCCGTTAAACTCCTTCACGATTTCCACGAATCTTTGTTGAATCTCTCGGGGACCTAGCCGAAGCTCCTTGATAAGCCTATCCACCTTGTTTATGTAGAGGAGAGGTTTCACGTACTCTTGTAGTGCTTGGCGCACAACGGTCTCTGTCTGAGTCATCACGCCCTCCACAGCGTCTACGACAACTATGCCGCCATCCATCATTCTCAAACTGCGCGTGACATGGCCCGTAAAGTCAACGTGTCCGGGAGTGTCCACGAGATTTACCACGTAGGGCTTATTCTCCCACTCGTGGTACAGGGATACGTTCGCCGCTTTCACGGTCATCTGCCTTAGCTGCTCAATCTCGACGTAGTCCAGCGCCAAGGCCTGTCCAGCAACCTTAGGGCTAAGGATGCCGGCACCCATCAGGAGAGAATCCGAGGTCGTTGTCTTCCCGTGGTCTACGTGGGCTAAGGTGCCGATGTTCCTGACCTGCTCGACGTTTCTCATGATTTTTGCAATCTCCTCGACTTGCTTGTACCTGGGCACGCAAATTTCACCTCGTTCCCGCGAGGGCAGAATGGCTTTTATTCATTACCTAGCATCGAGCCTTTCCTGCGGCTCGGATACCCACGGAGCGTTCAATGGGGCTTCAAGCGCTTCGATGCCAAGCACGTCGGGGGGGCGAGTCAGGTGCCTGTAGGATCTGGGGCTAGGGAGGTAAACACCAGGCTCCAGCAGGCGCGGCTTCACTGCGGTATTCTTCCTATCGCTAGAGGACCGGTACCCGCACTTTGAGCACTTGAATCCCTTTCCACGACCCGCGGACTTCATCCTCGCTCCACAGCGCGGGCACAACGGGTTATAGATCACTTCGAGGGGTTGAACCTCGATAACCCGGAGTACCTCCGCGTTTACAGCGAGCCCCCGCTGCGGGATTACGCCCCCGCCAACTTCGATTAGGTCGCCTTCTCTAAGCAGTTTGGCAGCTTTCCTCAACCTGCCCGTTTCCCAGAAGAACATAGTGTCGATACAGCCTGTTGAATCGCAGACCGTCAGCTTTACGTGTCCTCCCTGGAGTACTCTCGGGCGTGAAGCAACTCTGCCCTTTACCAGCACAGAGTCGTAAGGGTGAATATCCGCTATACTCTTGAAGCGAAGATGAGCCTGAGTTGCCTGGTTAGTTTTGTAGATAATCCATTCTCGCAGGCCATGCTTCTTTTCGAGAAGAGAGGCCGCTTCTAGAAGCAAGTTCGGGTCTAACCCACGCAGCCCCAGCACAACTGGAGTTTCTCCCCCAGGCGCTGCGAGAAGGCGCCTTTCAGCGTAATCGTAAGTCGAGAAGAGAAGAGGTCTGTGCTTCTTGTCAAGCTCGAGGAGCGTTGGTAGCAGCTCCCGCTTATTCACACCGCTTTTCGTCCTGTAAACAAGGAGCTCGTAGGTGAAGCTTGCCATCTTGAACGCGCCTATAGCGGCGGCAGCGCCCACAATCCCTCTACCCTTATGTGCCGCTGAGAGAATCTTCCCCTCTGATACCAACTTATCGAGCACTCTTTCAGCGAAAGTCCTTGGAATGAACTCGTGCAGAGCACGCTCGTAGAAAGGCCTCAGCTCTGCTAGAGCGTCTCTGGTCGCTACAAGTAATCCGGGAGAAGTTTTCCCATGTTTCTCGGAAAGCGACATCACTGTGCTCTCGCACTCCTCTACAACCTTATCCACATCTCTAGCTTCCACATCGACATGAAGGGAAACCGCACCGTTGCCTCTCGTCTTAACAGGAACATTGGGGTTAAGCCTAACCAGGTAGGGGAGGTCGAGAAATCTCACTCCTCTGAGCTTCAGCTTGAGAGCAATCAAATAACCTAGGTAAGTTGTGCACCCGCTTCTCGGCGAGTCGGTGTCATCTAAGCCGATGTGGAGCTCCATCTCTCAGCGAATGCTCTCTACAGCGTATAAGTAGATGCCGTCCAGTATGCCGGGTCCACTGCCCTCTCTTCCATGCGGGCTTCGGGCTCTATCGCCGGTAAGGTGTGTTGATAGATGAATGTTGGCTGCTGTCTGGGCTACCGCGTCTTTGTCGACGCCCTCGACGATAATTTCTTCTTTCTCGACTTTCACCTTCACTCCGGGTAGTACGGTGGCGTAGCGCTTACCTCTCTCCCCTAAAAAGTTCTCGATTACGACGCGGTTGTTCTCAACTTTCACGTTCATCGGGAAGTGGGCATAAACGATTTTCAGCTTGTACCTGTACCCTTTGGTAACACCCTCAATCATGTTCTCTATGTGAGCAGCCAAAGTGTTTACTAACGCATAATCTTTCTTAGTAGCGTTGAAAGTCTCCACGACAACAGCACCGTCTTCGAGCTTCACTAGGATATTCTTAGCGTGCGAAAAGTCTTTCTCCACACTCCCAAGAGGTCCACTCACCACGACTCTCTTTCCCTCCACCTTCACCGACACGCCTTGAGGTACTTCGATTCTTCTTACCACCCGGTAGACCCTCATAAGGCTCGAAACAGAGGGAGTCGATCGGTATTTAACCTTATAGCAAGACCAGTAGTCCGTTTACCTGCCCTTCGCTCGAGCTGTAATGCCGGCAGAATCGCTAACGAGGGAAGCAAGGGCAGCGCAAAGGATATACCACTGAACCTTTGCTGTCTTCCTGGCGGGGGTGCCCGAGCTAGGTCAAAGGGGGCGGACCCCTCCGGGGCCCACACTCAGGATTGCATAATGGGAGCTCCGCTGGCGCTGGCCTGCCCGGGTTCGAATCCCGGCCCCCGCACCATCCTTTTCCTGAGTGCTTCCCGGAGCCGCGCTTACCTTAGCGCGATTACCGATATTTCTACTAGGGCGTTGCGGGGTATCTCTGCTTGGACGGTTACTCTAGCAGGCTTCGATTCAGAAAAATACTCGGAGTAAACTTCGTTGAATTGGCTGAATAGGCTGAGGTCCTTCAGGTATGCTATCACGTAAACGACTTTACTCAGATCAGAGCCGGCCGCCTCGAGAATTGCTTTCACGTTTTCGAGTACCCTCCGTGTCTGCTCCTTTATATCTCCGGAGACTAGCTGACCCGTAGAGGGGTCTATGGGGATTTGTCCGGAAACGAATACGAAAGGCCCCGCAGCTACTGCCTGGCTGTAGGGGCCAATAGGTTTAGGAGCTTTCTCCGTGAACACTACGCTCTTCTTCTCCATACCCTAGCTCACCAAGGTGAACTCCAAGCCTAGCTCTTTAAGCTTCAGCAGAAGGATCTCTACAGACTCACGCGAGGGTACCTCAAGCCCCAGCGTAACCTGCGCCATGCCGGGGTTAATGAGCGGATTAAGCCTCTCGTGATAGATCTCGATTATGTTGAAGCCGAGCTCCGCTATGGGGTCGACAACTCTCTTCAGCTGGCCGGGCTTATCGGGTAAAATCCCTTGGATTCGGACTTGCCGCCCCTCCAGGAAGAGTACCTGGTTTATGATTCTCGAGAGAAGCGAGGGGTCAATGTTCCCGCCGGAAATCACGCACGCCACTTTCTTTCCCCTCGCATCGTACGCGCCTGACGTTAGTGCAGCTACGGAGAGAGCACCTGCAGGCTCTGCTACCGTTTTAGCCCGCTCTAGAAGTAGAAACACAGCTTTAGCGATCTCTCTATCGTCTACGACAACGATGTCGTCTACAAATTCTTGTACGAGCTCAAAGGTGAGCTTTCCGGGCTTTTTCACGATGACTCCGTCCGCGATGCTGAAGACGCGGGGTGTTTCTACCGGTTGCCCGTGGCGGTAAGAGAGATACATTGAGGGGGCTCCTGTCGGCTGAACGCCGATCACTTTTACTCGGCTGTTGAGCCTCTTGAGAGCGATAGCTATCCCTGAGATTAGCCCCCCGCCTCCCACAGGCACCAGAACGGTCTCAACATTGGGTAGATCCTCGTAGATTTCTACCCCTATGGTGCCCTGCCCCGCGATTATCTCGGGATCGTCGAAGGGGTGCACGAGAGGGATTCTTTCCTTCTCAGCCAGCTCAACCGCGTAAGCGTAAGCTTCATCGTAGGTATCTCCATGGAGAACCACCTGCGCTCCGTAGCTTCTCGTCGCGTTAACCTTGTAGAAGGGTGTATGCTTCGGCATAACGACGATTGCTTTAACTCCGAGGACTGATGCCGAGTAGGCGACGCCCTGAGCGTGGTTTCCGGAACTTGCCGTGACCACTTTTTCTACTCTGCCGGCCTGCAGAAGCTTGGATAGCTTGTAGTAGGCACCTCTAACCTTGAAAGCCCCTGTTTTCTGCAGGTTTTCGAGCTTTAAACTAACCTCAGCCTTCGCGATATCTGATAGCGTTTTGCTGAAAACGATTGGTGTCCGGTGGACCGCCGGCTTGAGAATCTCCCGGGCTTCCTTTATTCTCAGCGTAATTTCCTCTGCTAGCTTTTCTCCAAGCACAAACAACTTACGGTCTTGCGTGATTAAAGTCTTTTACCGGATAAGAAAAACTTGAAGCGTTCTAAACCACCTCTTTAACGTTGGCGAGTACCTGCTCTGCCCTACCCCTAAGTTCCCACCTGTCTCTCAACCCGTTAAAGCCCGGCTTCTCTATGAGGAAGGATACGGCTGCTGCAGCATAGGCCGCAGCCTCCTTCACGTCACCGGAGTTCATGTATTCGATTGCGAACACAGTAGTGAAGACGTCTCCTGCGCCCGTCCTGTCAATAACCTCGGAGGACTTAGCTGCCGGTACGTAGTAAACCCTCTGGGAAGTCGCAACGTAGGCTCCCCCGCTGCCCATAGTGACTAGGGACATTCCCGCCCCATCTTTTACGAGCTTCTCAGCTAGCTTAGGAGGCTCAGCGTCGCCGTAGAGTACTCTAGCTTCGCTGACTTCAGCGTGAGTAATGTCGGATAAAGGTATGATAAGACGTGCTTCGGGTGTGGAGACGAGCTTAACTCTCCTCTTCTCGTCGATTCTCCTAACGTAGCCCTGTAAGTCACTAACTGTGAGGGCGGCTCTCTCCGCTATCTCTTGAACGGCATCTGGAGGGATCTCTCCGATTAGAGCACCGATTATAACAGCACTACCTCTGATCTTCTCTAGCGGGATATCGCCTAGAAGTATATCCTCGCACCTCGTAAGCAGGTAGGAGATCCTTTCATCGCGCTCGTACACGTGCTTAAACTTAGTCGTGGGCATGCTTCTCGAAACCTGTATATGAGAAATGTCCACACCGCTTCTCGAGAGGGACATGAGGTACTCGTCAGGGAAATCCAACCCTATCTTAGACACTATGTGAGGCCTGGCGCGATGCTTCATCGCGGCAAAAGAACCGTAGGCCACGGTTCCACCCATCTTTCTCCTCATGCTCCCCTCCGCCACTATTACGTCGACTACCAGGTGCCCTACCAGAAACACGTCCATCGGCGCCAACCCTACGCTAAGCTGAGCGTGTGCAAAATAACCTTAACTACAACTCTTCGGCTTCAGCCCCTCGTAGGAGAGCTTCTAAGGTCTCCTTCTTAATCCGGTACGAGAAGTATGAAGCTCAGCAGGTAGATGGTAACCAGCGCGATTGCTACGCCATCCAGAGCTGTGAAGCGCAAGCGAATGTAGGACGTAGGTTTCCTCGAAGAACCGAAACCACGTGCTTCTAGGGCTTCGGCAGCCATCAAGCTCCTTCTCACTTCGAATATTATCAGTGGCACCATGAGGTAGACGTAGTTGCGCACCCGCTGGGTAAGGCTGCCTTTCTCCAGCTCAAAACCTCTGCTCTGTAGAGCGTGCATTACTGACTCCACATCTAGTGCCAGGGTTGGAACGAACCTGAAGGACATAGTTATCAGCATGGCGTACTCTCTGGGGAGGTGGGCGCTCTCAAGCATTAATGATACTTCATCCGGGGATGTTGTCATGAAGAATAGCGATAATGAAGTCGAGAGGGTGAGAAATCTTAAAGCCATCAAAGCAGGCCCAACCCATCCGGGCTGAGGAGCTGTAATGTAGTTTAGCACGAATATCAGGAGCGCTAAGGGGGCTGTCGCTCTTAGTATGCTGACGAACCTAGCCCCCCGTCTTGCCACAATAGCTATACAAGCGGCGGTGGCCAGCAGGAGCGACTGCTTTAGGAGCGATTGGCTGTATAGGGATAGGAAGGCGAGCGTGAGCGAGATGAGCGCCCTAGAGCGCGGGTCAGTCTTGTCGATCGGTGTGTTCTCTTTCTTGAATTTGAGTGCTCTGAGCGCCTCGATTTCAACCACCCTGCTTAAGCTTTGAAAGCAGCTGCAAGCTCAGCTCGTCCGGTCTCCAGAGCACCTCTGACCCGTCCATAATCCCGTGCTTCTTCAGAACCGCGTATATGCGTACCATCTGCGGTGGGAGTAGCCTAGCTTCTCTTAGAACCGTCTGCTTGCCGAGTATCGCTTTTGGGGGTCCTTCAGCTATCACTCTACCCCTCGCCATGAGAACTACCCTATCGACATGCTCCGTGACAAACTCTACATCGTGTGTCACCATCACAATGGTCTTACCCATTAGGCGTAGTTGGTGTAGAAGCTCGGAAATTTTCTCTTTCTGCAAGTAGTCCTGCCCGGCAGTCGGCTCATCGAGCACTATGATTTCCGGGTCGTAGGCTAGGACGGAAGCTATCGTGAGGCGCTTTCTCTCACCGACGCTCAGGGAGAACGGGGATCTATCCCTATACTCCCACAAGTTAAGCAGGTTGAGAGCCCACTTTACCCTCTGCTCAACAACTTCCTCCGGGAACTTGAAGTTCCTGAGCGCGAACGCGACTTCGTCGTACACGCTTTCGGTGAAAAGCTGGTGGTCCGGGTTCTGGAAAACTAGCCCCACTACCCGCGAGATCTGCGCAACGCTGGCCGTTCTCGTATCCATACCTTCTACGAGCACTCTTCCCCTTGTCGGCTTCAGTATGCCGTTAAAGTGCTTAATCAGCGTAGTTTTACCGGCGCCGTTCTCACCCATGATAGCTAGAATCTCACCCTTTCTAACCTCAAGGCTTACTCCTCTCAGAGCCTCCACTCCACCCGGGTAGGTGTAGTAAACATCTTCCACCTTAATGGCTACTTCCCCGTCCCCCTCCATACCCCCTCCCTCGGAATAGCTCCACTATCGCTAGGGCGATTTTCTCAGGGGAGACACCGTTAGGCGATATTTCTACACCTCCCTCCTCGAGTAGCTCGAGCAGCTTAAGCGCTGGCGTGAAACCTACGATGTGCCCATACCTCTTTAGGGTGCTGTAAGGACTGCCATCTTCCACGATTTTTCCATCCTGCATCACGATTACTCTTGTGGCGAATGGTAAAGCGACCTCTAGCCTATGCTCTATAACTATAGCTAGGACGCCTTCCTCCGAGACCTTTCTTCTAACGAGCGCTAGCACGTGAAGTGCTGTTAAGGGGTCCAAGTTCGCTGTAGGCTCATCTAAAACAAGTATCCGGGGGTTCATCACCATGACAGATGCGATAGCTACCCTTTGCTGCTGCCCACCGCTGAGCTCGAAGGGGCTCCTGTCCCTCAGCTCCAGTAACTGGTACTCTCTCAGAGACTTCTCTACTCTGCGCACTATCTCGTCTCGCGGAAGCCCGAGGTTCTCGAGACCGAAAGCCAGCTCTCGTTCAACAGTGTTAAAGAAGAGCTGATTCTCAGGGTTCTGAAAAACAAAGCCTACGCACTCGGCAAACTCGTAAGTAGGGTGTTCTCGAGGGTCGAGACCGCAAACGTTGATGCTGCCGTGAATCTCTCCACCGTAGAAATTCGGTATCAAGCCGTTGAGCACGCGTGCTAGAGTGCTTTTCCCGCAGCCGCTGGGTCCCGCCAGGAGTATGAACTCTCCCTCCCTCGCGGAGAGGTTTATCCCTCTTAAAGTCCAGTCCGAAGCACCCGGGTATCTGTAACTGAGGTCTGAAATATCTACGAGCATGGTATTCAAACCTCCAACCCCGACTTACTTCGCGGTAACTATCTTCACCACCATCCGGTGAGTTAGCTTTTCCTGAGCGCTCAGCTTGCGGCCTGTGAGTGCATCCACCGCGAACGCGAATTTCTCCCCTAGCTCCGAGTGGATCTCGAAAGCTAGGTCTCTCGCCGTAGAGTCGCGGTGAATAAGGTACACGTCGGGGAGGACGTTACCCTTGCTGTCGGTTAGCTTTTTCTCGTTCTCGACAGGAAACACGGCTATCATTTCCAGCAGGTCAAATACCGCTCTGTCGAGAGCTTCCTGAACCCCCGTTGAGCCATAGGGCTTGAGGACGTTTTCGCGAATATACTCTAAGGCTTTCAGCTGGCTGGGGGTGGGCTGTCCAACGATATCGAAATCTGGGGAGCCGGGGATATAGTTTACGATTCCAGCCTTTGCAGCCCTCTTGAGGGCGAGCTCCGCCTCAGCTGATGTCGGGACTATAATGTACCTGTCTCCTAGCGCTTCTCTCATCCTCTTGATGTTATCAGCCGCTACAGGTATGTCGATTTTGTTGGCAGCTAGAAGAATCGGCCTAGCTGCGCGGCGTGCAGCCTTCACCAGCTCGTAAAGATCCTCTCGACTCCAGCTTGTCACCCTCTTTCCCTGTAGACCTAACTCTTCCATCACGCGCTGAGTAACTTGAGGCTTGACTCCTAGTCCTGCAAGCCGAGAGTATAATTCTTCGAAGTTCTTGGAATACTCGATGGTTTTCGCCAGCCTATCCCAGTCGCGGGATATCACCTGAAGCATCCACATCTCTATCTCCCTCTCGAGGAAAAGAACGTCTTCGATCGGGTCGCGGGTTCCAGGCTTCACTACTCTGCCCTCTTCATCTGTTGCGCCAGCTGCGTCCACCACGTGTATGAGAACTGGAGCCCTGCGCAGGTGATCAAGGAACATATTTCCGAGGCCGCGTCCTCTCCAAGCATCGGGGACGAGCCCCGCCACATCGATTAACTCTACTGGAACAAAACGCCACCCCTCCACGCAGACAGAGTTCTGAGGGTTATCGATAACGCCCAGCTCCTTGCACACGCACCTGACTTTAACGTACCCGATCCCTCTGTTAGGCTCGACCGTCGTGAAGGGGTACGGTGCCCTCTTTACCTCCAGGAGAGTTGCAGCGGCGAAGAATGTCGATTTCCCAGTATTCGGTTTACCTACTATGCCTACTTGCAGCACATCACCACCTGCGATGGAAAGATGCCCCGAATATTAACACCGGTGTTCAGGCCGTTAAATCTCCGCGCTTTAAAGCGAACCGGGAAGGTTTTAAGCTTTCTTTAATAACTACTCAACTCGTAGGAGCTTAACCTCTCCCCCGCCTCTAGTGCTTTCAGCCACTTTCTCGATCAACGCTGATTGCATTCCTGCAGGAATCTCGAGCTCGAGGTTCAGCGAGCCATCGCTCCCGTAACTCTCCTTTACTATCTTACCCATCTTCGAGGCAAGAGCGCGAACCTTGCTAGCGTACTGCGGGGGAGAGCTGACGAGAACGAGAGCTCTAGCGATCTTTAAAGGTAGTATCATCCGTAGTTTTTTCAGTATCTCAGCTACCTGTGTCTCTACAGGCTGGAAAGGATCGACACCGACTTTTGCTTCCTGGAGAGCTAGCTCGATTCTTTTCGGCGGTATCGGAGTGTTAGTTCTTGGGTCTACGGCGTTTCTCGCTATGAACTCGATTATCTGGCGCCTCTTAGCTTCTATCAGCTCTCTTCTTTGCTCTGAAGTTAGGAGGAGCTCTCCTTTCCTCAGGATCAGCTCTGCCACCTGATATGGGTCTGAAGTGCCGAAGAACTTTTTCAGCTCCCCCTCCGAGGCTTTCAGCCCCTGACGGGCATCGTAGTATATGAACTCGCCTTCGACTATGTCCCGGATGTTAATCTGCTCGCCGCTCTTAAAGAGCCAGGCCTTCTCTACATCAACAAATATCTCAAAACGCTTACCACCCTTCTCGAGCCTTGCTACTGTTAAGCGGCGCTTTGACATCACTAAGGCACCTACAGCTTTGCTAAAAGCTCCGCGACCTTATCGTATGTGAAAACTGTGAAGGACCGGTTTTTCGCATCGATCGTCGCGAGCTCGATGTTCTCCGGTGAAAAGCCTTCCTCCATGGCCTCCCGAAGACCCCGCAGGGCAAGGAGCACTGCCTCTTCCACCTTCATATCGTCCCGGTATTCTTTCACAAAGAGGTCCATAGCTTTCTGGGCGCCTGCGCCTATAGCCTTAGCCTTGCACTTAAGGTAGGTCCCGCCCGGATCCGTCTGAATCAGGTGAACTCCGCGCCTATCAATGCCGGCGAAGAGGAAGGCTACGCCGAAAGGTCTCACGCCTCCGTGCTGGGTGTAAACTTGCTTGATGTCGCAGATTCTCTTTACAAGCATCTCCACAGGTATGGGCTCCCCGTAGACCAGCCTGTGCGTTTGCGCGTAGATCCTAGCCTGGTCGATTAACACTCTCGCATCGCCGAAAAGCCCAGCGAATGCCACACCGATGTGATCGTCAATCTTCTTTATCTTCTCAGCGCTCTCCACGAGGGGCGAGGTGCTCCTCTTCTCTACAGCGAGCACGACACCGTCGACTGCCTTTACACCAAGTGCCGTCATTCCCCGTTTAACAGCTTCGTAAGCGTACTCCACCTGGTACAGTCTGCCTTCAGGGCTGAAGATCGTTATCGCTCTATCATACCCGGCCATAGGGGCAGCAGGGAACATGGACTCTCGAGCTAGTGAGACAATCACTCTTATATCCTTGTTCCTTTTCTCTTGACCGGGAAGAGGCCTCAAGGCTACTCAGGGTTTCTCGAGAAGGGTCACGAAGAAGCCTGGCGTGTCGTTAACCACAGGGTCGAAGAGCAGGCCTGGAATGCCGAGCAAGGGTTTTCTAACGTTGAGGTAATTGGCGGGCTTCACCCTAAAGCCCAGCTCCCTAGCGGCGTAGACGATGTTAAGCTCGTTTTCGAGAGGCGATATAGTGCACGTAGAGTAGAGTAGCAGACCCCCGTGCCTTAACACCTTGTAAGCCTCAGAGAGGAATTGTCTCTGGTAGTTAGCGAGCCTGATGACGTCCGAGTGGGTTCTCGAGTAGCGAAGCTTAGGTCTAACACCGAGGGCGCTGCAGGGAGGGTCGAGGATCACTGCATCGAAGCTGTTCGTACCGACAACCTCCGAGATGTACCTGGAGTCATAGATAAAGGTTTTCAGCGACCTTAACCCCAGCCTTCGCGCGTTCTCCTGTATGGCTTTGACCTTCTCCTCGCTTCTGTCCACAGCAACGATCTCTCCCTCATCGCCCATCATCTGCGCTGCATGGGTTGCTTTGCCGCCAGGGGAAGCGCACATATCGAGAACTGCCCAGCCCGGCTTAGGCGCGAGAACCTTTACGGCTATCATGGAAGGAAGCGACTGGTGATAGATCAACCCATCACTATAAGCGCGATGATCCCTAAGCGACTCAACCTTGAAGACAGACAAGGTTACTTCGACGGCTTTCCCCCTACGCTTCGAGAAAATCTCGTCCGGCTCCATAACAAGCACCCCCTCTGCTACCGGCCGGCTGTCCGGGCTGAGAACGGTCACTTGATCGCCGGGGAGAGCGTTTTCTACCTTTATGACGCCGGGGGCGTAAACGTTAGCACCCACGTAAGCGCTCTCTGCTGTCGGGTAGTCGACGAAGACCTTTCCTCTATGCACTCTAACGGTGTTGGGACCCTTGACCTTTAGGTATACCGCCTCGTGTACTTCCGGGTGGGTAAAAACTTCAAGCCCCTCTTCGCGCAGCGTGTATACGAGCTCCTCCCTTGTGATTTTAAGCGTGTTGACCCTTAAGAAGTAGCGAGATGCTGGAACTGCTATGCCCGCTAGGAGCCTTTCGAGGTACATTCTGCTGTAAAATCTACCCAAATACTCTCGCATGCTCTCGTGCAGGGTGAGGTTAAACGCGGTCACGCTCATCGCCGCTGCTGCTGTTCCTCAATCGCAAAAGTTTAAAAAACGGTTTTTATGCTGCAACTCTGCAGATGAGCGAGAGGTGAGCGAGATGTCCAAGAAGCCGTTTTACGTGAAGTTCGAAGTACCGCCAGAGTTAGCAGAGAAAGCTTACCAGGCTCTCTCAATTGCTCGTGAGAGAGGCGGCAGGATAAGGAAGGGAGTCAACGAAACCACTAAGGCTGTTGAGAGGGGCCAAGCGGTTCTTGTCCTCATAGCTGAGGATGTAGACCCACCCGAGGTCGTAGCGCATCTCCCTCTACTCTGTGAAGAGAAGAAGATCGCTTACGTGTACGTCCCCTCTAAGGAAAGGCTTGGCAAAGCTGCTGGGATAAACGTCGGCGCTTCTTCCGCTGCGATAGTCGAACCGGGCGAGGCGAAGTCCCTGGTGGATGAGATAATAAGGGAGGTCAGCAGTATAAAGATAAAGTCTTCAGCCTAACACTATACTCAAAAATGCTTAAACTACACTGAAGCAAGCTTTCTCTTAAAATGCTTAAACCTCTTTCTTCTTACATGACTTGCCCGCCACTCAAATGCTCACCTCACCTGCTTCTCTCTTTGGCGCCGTTAAAGCGGCTGACAGCCGGGAGAACTGAGGGGTGTTGAAAAGCAGTTTCCGCTCCATATCGTTCCATCGCTTTGCAGGGGTGAGCATCAAGGAAGAGGGTGAAGGGGGTGGCGGTGGAGCGGATCGCGTAGTAATGCTTTTAACCTGTTCGCAAGAAGCGCACAAGGCTAGCATGGCGGACAAGTGGAGTGATGCTGTTCCTGCTGAAGTAGTGCAGATAGTAGGGAGAACAGGGGTAACGGGTGAAGTGACTCAGGTGAGGGTGCGCATCCTAGAGGGCAGAGATAAGGGTAGAATCTTAACGCGTAACGTGCGCGGTCCCGTCAGGGTAGGGGACATAGTGCTACTCCGTGAAACCGAGAGAGAGGCGCGCAGAATAGCAACTCGGTGATAGCGTGAGCCTAGGATTAGAAGAAGAGAAAGTGTACCGGTGCCTGCGCTGCGGGTCTGTCTTCAGTAAGAAAGACCAGATACTTCCAGGTTCCCGCTGCCCTATCTGTGGTTTCAGGATCTATGAGAAGGTTCGCCCCAATGTTCCTAAGCGGCTGAAGGCTGCTTAGCAGTTATCATGGCTAGGAAACTTATTTAAACTCCTGCTGCGCTAGATGTGTCGCTGCCAGCCAGGTATGAGTGCTGAGCTGCTTGAGAGTATACTTAAAGGCGTTTTCAAAGAGCAGCAAGTTGTCAAGATCAGGGTTGAAAAGCGGAAAGGTAACAGAGACGTGACCGTAATCACAGGCCTCGACTTTAAGGATCCGGAGATGAAGAGAATGCTTTCCGAGCTCAAATCGCTCCTTGCCTGCGGAGGAACAATCAAAGATGACCACATGGAGCTCCAAGGTGATCACCGGCACAGGGTTAAAGAGTACTTGATTCAGAGAGGTTACGCGGAGGGCAACATCATAGTCGAGTGAGGGGGCTGCTATCCAGAGTTAGCGTCGCATTTACTTTTCGGAAGGTTTTTCTACCACCTTACCCTTTTCCTCTAGAAACTTCATGTCTGCTGAGAGTAAGATCGCAGAAGAGTCTATCGCGGTGATCGCGAGACTTCGACGAGAGCTAAACGCTGCTACCAAAGAGTTTCTGGTCAAGTTTCACAGCTTATACCCGGATGCGTTCCGCGTTTATGAGCCTCTGGTCGATATCGAGGAGCGTGACAACCACATTCTCGTATACATGGATGTTCCAGGCTTTAGGAAGAACGAAATTAAGATCATGGTCACCGAGGACTTCGTCGAGGTCAGGGCGGAGAAGAGCGAGGATAGGGTGCGGGAAGAGGATGGCCGGAGGTACCTTCAAAGAGAGAGATTCTACAGGAGAGTTCACAAGCGGGTAGAGCTCCCCGTCAAAGTTCGACCCGATAACGCTAGAGCGAGGTTTGAGGACGGTGTTCTCACGATAATACTCCAGAAGAGCGGGGAAAGGCGCGAGGTTGAGGTCAGCGTAGAGTAGACATCTTAGCGGGCCTTTAGGCAAAGTTTTTAAAAAAGCTTGAGTGAGGCTGCTGCGGTGAGAGCTGGGTGAGGGTATTCGAGATAGGGCGTGTCTGCGTTAAGACTATGGGACGTGAAGCCGGCAGAAAGTGCGTCGTAGTAGATATCATAGATGACAAGTTTGTTCTAGTCACGGGCCCGAGGAGTTTAACGGGCGTTAAGCGAAGGCGAGCTAACGTGAAGCATTTAGAGCCGCTGCCTCACAGGATACCAATCGGGAAAGGTGCGAGCGACGAGGCCGTGATGGCTGCTCTGGAGAAGGCCGGGCTCCTCGACTTTATGAGAGAGCCTCTCAGACCATCGCTTCAGACCCTATTTTAGCACGCTGAAGCCACTTCCCTAGACTTGGGAGTGCTTTAATGCTTGGAAATTATCTCCGACCTCCGGTGGAGCGCGAGGTTTTGATAAAGGCAGAGGAAGAAACTGACTACTCCTACGGTTGGCCCCCTCACCAGCGCCCCGCGGAGGTTCATCTCAAGTACTCTGTGGTGAACCTCGACAAGCCAATCGGGCCCTCCAGCCACGAGGTAGTCGCTTGGATACGACGCCTGCTGGGGATCGAGAGGGTCGCTCACGCGGGCACGCTAGACCCGAAAGTTTCAGGTATTCTGCCGATAGTGCTGAACAACTCGCTGCGGGTTCTCCCAATTCTCCTTAAGGAGGATAAGGAGTACGTTTGCGTTATGCGGCTCCACGGAGACGTCGACTATGCTAGGTTAAAGAGCGCAGTTGAGCTCTTCCGCGGACCCGTGTATCAGCGGCCCCCCCTCCGCTCTGCCGTAAAGCGCGTTCTAAGGGTTAGGAGAATATACGATATACGGTTACTCGAGGTGGATGGGAGGAGTGTCCTCCTTCACGTGTGGTGCGAGTCCGGCACTTACATGAGGAAGCTGTGCCACGATATAGGTGAAGTACTCGGGGTAGGTGCTCACATGCAGGAGCTTAGAAGGGTCAGGTCGGGGGACCTTACAGAAGAAACTCACCTTGCTTCTCTTCACGACGTTGTTGATTCCTACGAGATGTGGAAAGAAACGGGGAAGGAAGACTACCTCAGAAGGGTTTTCTTACCAGTAGAGGTAACGGTTCAGAGCCTCCCGAAGGTCTGGATACGCGACACAGCCGTGGATGCGGTTTGCCGCGGTGCCCCTTTAACAGTTCCTGGTGTTGTCAAGCTAGACAGTGGGATTAAGGTGGGATCGACTGTCGCCGTGTTGTCTCTTAAAGGTGAGTTGGTCGCGGTGGGAGAGGCCGTTATGACTAGTGATAAGATCCTGTCTTCATCCTCAGGCGTTGCGGTTAGGCCAAAGTGTGTGGTCATGGACCCCGGTACCTACCCGAAGGGGTGGAGCCGCAAGAAGAGCGTCTCCTGAGCTCTTAGCAGAGTAGCCAGGCAAACTTTTAAACCGCGAACACACGTTCAGGGGCGTGGTTTCCTTGCAGCGCAGGGTTGCGATGTTGAGAAGGTTCATGGGCGTGCTCACGCTTGCTGTAGTCATCGCGGGGGGTTACTTTTCCTACAAGATATACGCTTACATCGTGAACCTGGAGCCCGGGAGCTTAGAGTCGTACCAGAGCTGGATGAGCACACTCATTTACCTTCTCTTCATTCTCTCAGCTGCTTACGTCCTGATTTCAACCTACGAGAGAAGAGCTCGAGAGTCGTGAACGTGATAAGGGAGGATAAGCTCCTTCAAAGTATCCTTCCTCTCTTCGGCATCCCCAACGAGGACGCTGCGCTTCTCGAGCTTTCAGAGCCGGGAGTAGTCGTTAAGGTGGACTCTTTCGAAGCGGAGCTCCACATGTTTCCCTTCATGGATCACAGGCACGCCGGGATCAGAGCTGTTATCGCGCCGGTGAGTGATGTGCTCGTTAAGGGCGCGTACCCGAAAGCAGCCTTAATCTCATTGCGGGTACCGCGAGACATGAGTGAAGAGGCTGTCCAACGCCTTCACAGGGGTGTTCTAGAGGCAGCATCTAGGTACGGGCTACGGGTTCTGGGCGGTGATACCGACGTAGCTCCCGGGGGCTCTCTAAGGCTCGATGTGTTTGTTATTGGCACTCTCAAAGGGAAGTTTCTCAAGAGGGGTGGCGCTAAGGTGGGCGACCTCGTAGCCATAACGGGAAGGGTGGGCTTGTCAGCCGTGATGCACGCATGGGCTTTCTCACCACAGGATATCGAGTGCTCACTGCGACGAGAAGATGTCGAGGGGTTCGTGTGGGGAAATATCCCCGAGCCTGGCAGGTGGCTTTCCTACACGAGTTGCGTAAATTCGGCGATAGACAATAGCGACGGGCTTGCTCTAAGCCTTCACTATCTCGCCGAAGCCTCCGGTGCAAAGATAGTCTTGAGCAACGTTCCTTTACATGCTAGACTAGTCGAGTGCTTCGGCGAGGAGAAAGCAACTACACTAGCGCTCTACTACAGCGGTGAAGAGTATAATTTCATCTTCACAGTGCCTCCCGAGTGTGAAGACACCATCAAGATGCTTGGCGCCACGGTGATCGGGAGGGTCGAGGAAGGCCGGGGGGTGGTCCTCGAGGGAGGTGGTGAAGTGAGCCGCTTCGGCTGGGTGGGAGGAGTAGGCTACGCGGAGAGAGTATGAGGCTTGTCGTCATCGTTGACGGCTACACGGACGAGCCGGCGGGGCTCGGGGTACCGCCCTACATCGACATTTATCCGAGGTACATTGCCGGAGCTGTTTGGCATGCAGATAGAACAGCCAAAGTGCTGTACTTTACCATCGATAGCATTCGAGGCGACTACTTCTCGTTCCTGAAGGCCGCGTCCAAAGCCGACCTTGTAGTCTTCATAGCGGGGGTCGTCGTCCCTGGTCGCTACATAGGCGGAAGACCCGCGACGTATGAAGAACTGGCGAGGCTTCCCCGGTCGCTGAAAGGGCCCGTGAAGATACTCACCGGGCCTGTAGCGCGCTTCGGCTTGGGAACTAGAGGAGGAGTTCGGGCCATTCCCAGAGAGGAGTTTGAAACTCTGTACGACCTCGTTGTGCCGGGGGACGGGTGGCTGGCGGTATACGAGTACGTGAAGACGGGGAGCCTCGAGGGGGTCAACCCTTACTCTACTTCTAAGGATTACAGCCTCGTTGAGGAGTTCGCAGTTAGAGGCGCCAGGATCGTGAACCAGCATCCTAATGCCGGCCTTAACCTTGTTGCGGAGGTGGAGACATACAGAGGCTGTCCGCGGTGGGTTACCGGCGGTTGCTCTTTCTGCATCGAACCGAGGTACGGGCGCGTCATCACGAGGAACCCCAAGGACGTTGCGAGAGAGATAGAGGAGCTCTACCGTCACGGCGTTAGAGCGGTGCGTCTGGGAAGGCAGGCTGACTTCCTCACGTACATGGCTAAGGGCGTTAATGAGAGCGAATTCCCTGAGCCTTCGCCGGAGAAGCTTGAGGAGCTTCTAAGGATGGTTAGGCTGGCTGCTCCAAGCCTTGAGGCGCTTCACATAGACAATGTAAATCCTATGACTATAGCGGTTCACAGAGAGAAATCGGTGAGAGCGCTGAAGGTTCTGCTGAAGTACCATACACCAGGCGATGTGGCTGCCTTCGGTCTAGAGACAGCCGATCCCGTGGTCTCCAAGATGAATAATCTCGGTAACGACTCGGAAAGCGTTCTTGAAGCTATTAGAGTGGTTAATGAAGTTGGGAGGCGCAGAGGCTGGAACGGTCTCCCCGAGCTCTTGCCAGGGGTGAACTTCGTTCTCGGTTTGCCCGGCGAGACTAGGAGTACGTTTGCAAGGAATAAGGAGTTTCTAGAAAGGCTACTTCAAGAAAACCTGCTGGTGAGGCGGGTAAACGTCCGCGAAGTGCTACCACTGCCGGGAACGCCCGTGTGGAGAGTAGGAGATGAGATTGCTCGACGCCATAAAAGGTACATCCTCTCTTTTAAGAGGTGGGTTCGCGAGTATTTTGACGAGGTGATGATAAGGAGGGTTTTCCCGCACGGTACCCTACTCAGAAGGTGCTTCGTGGAGGGAGTTTCGGGGAGAGTGAGTGTAGCCCGGCAGGCGGGTAGCTACCCGGTAACTTGCTTCGTTCACGAGCCTCTCAGGCAAGGCGAAGTTATCAACGCTGTAGTCGTGGGCCACAAGTCCCGTTCGCTGGTTACCGTAAAACACCCAGTTTCCGGGGAGCGGTCTCTAAAGTATCTCTCCAGGTTTTTGAAGCGGGAGGAGCTGGAGGAGGTGCAACGAGGCGAAGTTACCAGCTCTAAGGTCCTCTTCTATCTCGGAGCGAGAGAGATTCACGGGAAAAGGGTTCTCTGAAGCTGTACGAGCTCGATGCCGGTAGTTTCCTCGCCCACCAGCGCTCCTCTATCGTTTGCGATCAGCCCTGCCCGCAAGAAGAACCTACCGCGATTTACTGTCACAACGTTTGCAGGCACCCTGAATAAGCTGCTAAGCTCCTTCATCTCTTCCTCGCTCACGAGCGGGGGAAGCGCGAGGCCATTGTTCGTCACCACCGCCAGTGACCCGACGAGCGGCGATCCGGCTATTAAGCCGCTCTCGCAGTCCAGCCCGAGCACATCTGCAATATCCTCAGCCGCATCTTCCAGAATGCTGCTAACCATACAACCTTTGTCGCTAGTCAGCACGAGGTTACCCAGCCCTGTTTCTCTCACTTCTTTCAAGACTGTGACGTTGAGCCCTGCCTGCCCAGCAATGCTCTTTAAGAGCTCGACCTCCTCATCTCTCGCGACGCGCGGCAGGATAATTCCGCTGTCGTTACCGGCGATGAAAACACCAAGCAGTCTAGAGCCGGCTACGGAGACTCGAAACGTCTCCACGCCGAGAACTTCACGTACCTGTTTTTCCAGCTTTTCCGGAGCATCGGGGGGTAGGAGCGCTATTTTATTGTTAGCGTAAATGTAGACACCGATGTTCGGACTTCCGAAAACTGCTGCAAGCTCAACGCTCATCTAGCTTCCTCTTCAGAGGCTGTTTCCACCGGCCGCAGTTCGACGCTTACTATCTCACCTTCCTCGACGTTCACCTTTACGCTGGCTTTAACACGCCTAGGCGGCTTCTCCACGCTCTTAGCCCAAATAATCTCGTTTAACTCTCTGCTTACTGCTACATCACCAGTGTACCGGAAATGCCGCCTCACGAAGTCCTTGAGCAGCCTAATAGCCACCTTTGCCCTCTTCTTCCTGGGCGCCCTGTAGGCATCCCTCAGGGGGATTGTATACGTGAACACGTGCTCGCCGTCAGGAAGCTTTCTCGGCATATCCACCACCCCTACAGCTGCATTCTGCTCCTCCTCCAGTTCCTCCTGAGCTTTCTGCGCACTCGTCTTCTAGTTTTCGCGATGACCCACAAAGGTACTTGCTCGTTGCTTCTGAGCGCTGCAGCCAGACGCAGCTTCTTGCCTAGAGGTTTGTTGTGTGCCATCCTGCCCCTCCCCCTGCCTTCCCTAAAGGAGCTTTTAAAGGCTTCGGCCCGTTTTCACCTATGTGAAGCTTACTCTTAATTTTATGTCACGCTTCGTCGCTAGCCTCTCTAGAATCTGCCTCAAAGTTTCATCGTCCACAGGCATCCGAATGCTGCCTGATGCCGCGAGCTGGATGAGCTGTGCTTCTAGGGCATCCACAAGCTCCGGCTTAACCAGCCTCAAGTTTGCGAGCCGGAGCCGTGCCTCCGGTGTTAGGATTTTCCTAAGTAACTCCTGCTTTCTAGCCTCCTCTGCTTCACGTAACGCTTCCTGCTTTTTTGCTTCTTCCAGCTTCCTCTGGTACTCTAGCAGCTTGCGGCGCCTAATCTCCTCTAATTCCTCATCCTCCGGAAAGCTCATACCTAGCCTCAGAAGCAGCGGCTTTTACCGGCTTAAATTTCTAGAGTGTAGGAGAGGAGGTTATGTATTTAGCCAGCTCGGGCCTCTCGCGAGCCAACCTCTTAAAGATTGTCAAGGCTAAGTTGTCGAGTAGTGATTTTCCCTTGTTTGTCAGAACTCGCCCCTTGGGTGTCCTCTGAACGAGCCCCGCGGCCTCGAGCTGCTGTAGGGCTTTTCTTATAGCCGAGCCGCCAGCCTTCTTGAAGTGTTTACGCTTCATCGTATTCCGCGTTCGCCCTCCGTAAGCTGTGCGCAAACGCTCTACTCCTACGGGGCCGTAGAGGTACAGTTTCCTCAGAAGCGAGGCGCAGCGCTTGTACCACCAATCGGGGTCGTCGGGCACTCTATCTTTAAAGCACCCTGTTTTCGCGTACAACGACCACTCGGGTGGCTGCACTTCTTTAACGTTCTCCTTTAGGTACTGAGCCAGCTCCTCAACCAGCATTCTAGGTGGGACGAACTTCACCCCTACCATGAGATTCTGCCTTTCACGCGTCTACAACTCTTTTTAAATCTTCACCTCAATACCCCTCGGAGAGCCTCCTCGGTTCTCGCCATGGAGGTATGAATTCTGCTACGTGCACGGGCGAGCCTTAAGCGTAGCGTGTTGAGCTCGACAAGTAAATAACGCAAGAGTTGGAAGAGAACCTGAAATGGAGCAGCTCCGTGAGGGATTGCTGGGCATAGTTAAGCGGATTAGAGGCGCGGCGTACATCGATGAAAGAGAGGTAGAGGCCATTGTACGCGATCTTCAGAGAACTCTCCTGAGAGCGGACGTAGACCCAAAACTTGTTCTCGACCTTTCGCAGAGGATAAGGGAGAGATTTCGAAGCGAGGAGCAGCCTCCAGGCTTCTCGAAAAGAGAGCTGTTGTTGAAGCTCCTTTACGACGAGCTCGTCAAGCTGCTTGGAGGACAGAGCTCGGAGCCCTTCAAACCGGCTAAGCAGCCTTCTATCATCATGCTTGTAGGCATAGAGGGGTCGGGTAAAACCACTACGGCCGCGAAGCTAGCGTACTACTTCCAGTCGAAAGGATACAAAGTGGGGCTTATTTCCGCTGATACCTACCGCCCCGCCGCTTTCGACCAGCTAAAACAGCTTGCGGATAAGGTGGGATGCCTATTCTACGGTGAACCGGAGGGGAAAGACCCTGTAGCGATCGTCGAGCGGGGAGTCAAGACTCTCGCCGCCAGCGGGGCTCAGATTATACTGGTAGACACGGCTGGTAGGCACAAAGACGAGCTCTCTCTAATGGGGGAGGTAAGGCTCCTCGCGGAAAGGGCTAAGCCGGATTCCGTAATCATGGTTGTGGACGCTACTCAGGGTAAATCTGTCGCGAAACAAGCTCAAGCATTCAGGGAGCACGTCCCCCTAGGCTGGGTTGTAGTTAGCAAGATGGATGGCAGCGCGAAGGGTGGAGGTGCGCTTTCGGCGGTAGCGGCAACCGGGGCCCGCATCGCCTTCATAGGGGTGGGGGAGAAAATAGAGGACCTAGAGGTATTCGAACCCAGATCCTTCGTTGCCCGCCTCCTCGGGGTCCCGGATCTCGACAACATAATCCGGAAGTTCGCAGCTTACGAAAAGCTGAAGCACGAGAGGCTCAAGGCCCTTTCCACTGGTAAGTTCACGCTACTTGACTTAAAAGAGCAGCTCATGGAGGCCAGGAAGCTGGGCCCCCTCTCTAAGCTGCTTGAGCTTGCAGGTCTTAATGTACCGTCGGGCGAGGCGCTAGAGCTGGGCGAGAGGAATATCGAGCGCTGGATCGCCATCTTGAACTCCATGACGCCGGAGGAGCTCTTGAAGCCGGAGGTGATAGATAAGTCTAGGATTGCTCGGATAGCGAGAGGGTCGGGCACTACGCCCAAGGATGTGCGCACGCTTCTGGACTCCTACGAGAAAGCTAGGAAGCTACTCAAGCAGGCTGCGAGGTCGCGAAGAGGATTGCCCGGCTTCAAGCTCTAGCTATGCGCGAGTTTATTCTCGTTACTGGAGAAGCAACGCTCGCTGACGAGCCTTTTCTCTCTCGTCTACTCAACGCTGCCTTCTTTCTCTCGCATGGTATTCGAAAGGACGTAATCTTGAGGGTCTTGATCCAGGACTGCGGGGTGCTCATTAGCTTCGTAGGTGACAAGCTAAAGCACCTGCATATCGACGAGCAATCGATGGCTGGAGTGCTGAGAAAAGTCGAGAGAACTGCCTTGCTGCCTCCTCGCAGGCCGGTTAGCGTCCACTACGGTGTAATAGTTGAACCCTCCGCTAGGCTAAACATATGCGGTGGAAGATACTACTTAGTGTCACGTCGGGGGCGGTGGCTACATGATGTTCTTAAGCGTTGTGAGAATCTGCGTTTCGTGATCGGTGAGGAAGCCAGGGTTCGCTGCGGAGGGAGCGCTCAGAACGTGAAGGTAACGGTTTTCCCGAAGCCTGTAGACACCACTCTAGCTATTCTCAACATAGAGCTAGATAGAATCTGCGGGATGCCCAGTGTTAGCTCGAATGCTTTATTCCCACGGCTCTAGTTTCCGCTCGCAGCTAGAAGCGACTTGCCGCTATGAAGCGTAAAGCCTCTGGAAACGCCGCGCTATAGCTTCTGTCCCTGAATGATGTAGCCCGTGTGCTGAACACCGATGGTCTCGGGCCTCAGCTCAGCTGGTTCTGTCTTGTACCTTCTCATCATAAGCTCGATGACCTCCAGCCTTCTGAAACCGGCCCTCCGAAGCGCGTGGAGGGAGCGCTCCACCTGGGGAACCGTGGGCACGAAGACCACTAGCGTGCCGCCGTGAGCTAGCGCCGCGTAAGCCTTGTCCGCGACTAACCACGGGTCGGGAAGATCCAGCACCACGGCGTCGAGCTCCTGCTCGTCGAAACCCTCTTTGATGTCCTTATTCTTTGCGACGATAAAAGGCAGCAGACCCAGCGCTTTAAAGTTCTCGAGAGCTTTCTCGTAGAAGTCTCTACGCACTTCGTAAGTGTAGACCTTACCGTCGGGCCTAACGTAATACGCTAGAGTTGCGGTTAAGAATCCTGTTCCAGTCCCCGCTTCCCCAACTCGAGAGCCCGGCCCGACGCCGGTGGAGAGCAGTATGTAGCCGAGGTCTTTCGGGTATATGACCTGAGTGAACCTCCTCAAGCTTGCTAGCTTATCGATGAAAGAAGCCCTAGAGACGATGAATCTCTCCCCCACGTTAGTCTCAATAACGGAGCCCGGCTCAGCGCCAACAAGATCCCTTAAGTTTACGTAGCCTCTAGTCGTGTGGAATACTTTTTCGGGATCTACGCGTACGGTGTATGTCTCCCCCTCGCTGTAGTACAAAGTTACCCATTCTCCTGCACTTATGCGGCGCATCGGCTGCCGCACGCACAGAGAGGTATATATCCATGCATTCTGACCGAAGCGAAGGTGGTAGCTATGGCGGAGGCGCCGATCCAGATACGCCACGCGCTAGAAATCCTCAAACAGATAGCTGACGATCGTGGCGTGCCGAGGAACATCAGGCGTGTTGCAACAGAGTCGATAGAAGTTCTCCTGGACCCGAAGATGACCCCAGGACTCAAGGCGGCTTCGGTGATTTCCAAGCTAGAGGAAGTCTCGATGGATCCTAACACCCCGCTCTTCGCTAGAACCAAGATATGGCAGGTCGTATCCCTGCTAGAGCAGGTTAGGGATTCGTGAAAATCCGAAAGCTGCCCTCTGGCAGTGCGGTTTACGGGAAGCTGCCCAGAGGGTGCGAGCTCTGCCAGCAAGGGTTAAAAACTGTTGTTTTTCTCACCGGGCTGTGCCCTCAACGCTGCTTTTACTGCCCGCTGAGCAGTGAGCGTAAAGACAAAGATGTGCTGTACGTTAACGAGGTGCTTTCATCACCTGAAAACCTCTTTGAAACAGTGCTGGCCGAGGTTTTGCGCTCCGCCTCTATGGGCGTAAGTATAACTGGCGGCGAACCCTTAGCTAAGCCTAACCTTGTCACCGGCCTCACCCGTTTCTTAAAGGATAAATTATCCAGGGATTTTCACGTGCACTTGTACACTTCTGGGATACCCCTCGGCGGTAAACTGGTAGGAGATCTCGTCGACTCCGGAGTCGACGAGATGAGAATTCACTCGCCGCTGCATCGTCTCGAAAAAGTGCTGGAGACTGTGAAGCAGGAGGGGGATGGTTTGTCTGTAGGTCTGGAGTATCCGGCTTTACCCGGCAAGCTGGATCAGCTGCTACTGTTACTCGACATAGCTGAGAAAAGAGAGCTGGATTTCATTGTGTTGAATGAGCTCGAGTTTACCGAGACGAACGCGCAATCGCTGCTGCTCCGAGGTTACTCGATGCTTCCAGATTACCGAGGAGCCCAGGGTAGCAGAGAAACGGCCCTCGCGCTGCTAGAGGAAGCTGAGAAGCGAGCAGCGACCGTAAACGTACACTTCTGCCCAGTATCCGTGAAGGATAGTGTGCAGACCTCCTTGAGGGTGTACAGGCACGCGAACCTTAACGCTTTGCCTTACCACGTGGTGACCGATGAGGGAACCGTTCTGGAGGTCAACTACACGCTCTTGAGTAAAGTGGAGCCCGTGGCCGCCCTCTACCCTAGGGGTAAATTACCCATGTTTTTCGCCGACTCGGTAACGGAGGGTTTGCTTTCCGAGAAAAGCCTCGTTCTAGGGGGGCTCGCTCTGGAAGAGGTTCCTCTCCGCGGGAGTAATTCCCGAGCCCTACGTGGAGTTGCGTTAAGAAAGGGGGGTGCGGAGCCTTGAGAACGCGGGTCTTATCCTGCTCGAGATGGCTTAGCAAGCGCTTCTTTCCTCTAATCGCGCAGCAACAGCAGGATAAGGTGAGTGCATATGTTTCACCGATTTCTCTAGTCTCGCTGGATAAATTCGTCCTGGTGCCGGGGCCGGGATTTGAACCCGGGACCCTCCGGTCTCCACCTTTCTGGTGGCTTCAGCCGGATGCTCTCTAGCGCTTGCTCTCCCGCTGAGCTACCCCGGCTACGTTGCTAGTAGGCTCCTGGGGCTTTTTAGCTTTTTCTCTAAAGCAGTAGTCGTAGAGTTACCGCGACCGCAACAGTTTTTATGAGAGCGGTCTCGTAGAGGGGGCTAGGTGCGTGATTGGTGAATGGTGATGTAGGCAGCATAGTGGGGTGGCTTGTGGCCATCATAGCTCTTTCTTTCGTCATGCAGGAGCTTCAAGTCTACAGGGCGATAACTGAGGTGGAGAACTACCTTGGGATACTCAGAGCGGCCAGGGATAGAGCTCTCTCTGCTTTGAGGGAGCAGTTCAGGAGGTACAGGGAGTCTGACAGCGAGGCTGATCTGGACAAGAGGATATACAGGCTGGTGGAGGTTAAGTTAATACCGCCGACGGATCTCGACCCCTACGGTATTGTGAAAAAGTTGAAGCATATTCTCATGGTTGGAGAGGAGAGCATAGAGCGTGAAGTTTCACTGGCGGCCCCCAAGGCGGCGGCACACGAAGTAAAGAACCTGGTGGTGATGGCAGAGATCGCGAGAGCGCTTAACGAGGTATACAAGCAGCTGAACCACTACTACCTAATCGCGAGGCGCTTCAAGAGTTTATGGCTCCTCATGCAGCTGAATGCTGTCATGCCGTTCATCATGGAGGAGGTGCGCGCCATCGAGGGGGCTGTTGAGGCCTTCAGAAAAGCGTTGCCTATAGGCGACTCCGCAGGGCCTCTGGTTGCCACCTTCCTTATGCGGAAGTACGGTGTCGAGCACTTTTTCGAGCCGGCAAAGGATACGGTCGTCGCAAAGGTCACCGCAAAGGGAAAGGACCTCTACGTTGTTAAAGCCAAGGGGCCAGGCGGGACTACGGGCCACTACGACGATGCTGTGGAGTGGGTGTTTCAGCGGGCTAAACCCTCTGTCATCGTGACGGTCGATGCTGCTCTGAAGTATGAAGGTGAGCCATCCGGGATAGTTGCCCACGGCTACGGAGTCGCTATAGGCGGAGTGGGTGTTGAGAAGTATGGAATAGAGGAGGTAGCCTCCAGGCACTCGGTTCCGCTGTACGCAGTTCTGATAAAAATGTCTGAGAGCGAAGCGCTCTCAATAATGACGGAGGAGATTTACAGAGGCGTGAGAGAAGCTGTCAGTATAGTTGAGGAAATCATAGAGAAGGCTCCGGAGGGATCCACCATCCTACTTATAGGCGTGGGGAACACAGTGGGTGTTCCGCAATGAGCTCCCTGGAGAGGCCTCAGCCGAGAAGGTGGGTTCCGACTTACGCTGTCCTGCTGCTGAGCCTCGTAGCTATTTCCGCAGCGCTGGTCATCCTTTACCTGCGTACAGGCTCGGAAACTTACCTGAGCGGAGCGCTCCTACTTGCTATAGTGGCTGTCTACACAGGTTGGTCGTTTGCGCGCCTCTTAACGGTGAAGGTCGTTCCTCGCTCCCTCTCCACATATCTCAGGTGCCCCTCCTGCGGTTACGAGAGCATGCGGGAGTACAGGGAGGGGGACAGGCTTTTCGGTGAGGCGGAGCAGTGCCTTAAGTGCGGAGGCAGAATGGTGGTTGAGGGGATTTTTCTGCGCTCAGCTTCGAAAAGCCAGCGAACAGTTTAAATAGAGAGAATCCACGCAGCGGGAGGGGTCTATGGCTTACGTGCCGAAGACGCTGGTGCTTGGAAGGTGCATCAGGTGCGGGAAAAAAATCTACCGTGGAGACGACTACTACTACTGCTCTCACTGCGACGTCCCGATCTGCCCGATATGCGCTAAGAAAACTTTTGGGAAGTGCCCAGCTTGCGGGCGCCCGCTCGCAAGGCGCCCATAGATTACCTAATGCCCCTTTCTCTAATTCGTTGAACGTACTCTGCTAGAGGGCATTTGGAGTTGCAGAGCCCGCATCCCGTGCACTGCCCGCCGACAATTATCCCTCCACGAGGGTCTGGGCTTATCGCCTTACTGGGGCACCAGTTAGCGCACTCCAAGCACTCAACGCAGTTGTACGCGCGAAGCAGCACTCTCTCGAGCTCCGCGAGCTCTTCGTTCCTCAGAGGCCTTGAGGTGATCACCGTTAAGCCGCTTTCTCCCAAGGACAAGCTCGTGACGATTTCCTTCAAGCGCGGGCTAGTTTTAAGCAGGTTTTGAAGCTTGAAAAGACTTACTTCTGTTTTCGCATTCTTCAAAATGATTCGCACCGTGGTGCCGGAAACCGATTCGATACGGCTTGCCGAGTCTCTAGATGCTGGCAGGTTTTTCTGCTCAACAAACCGCAGAATGTCTTTTGGCGGTGAAATCCATCGCCACAACCCGAAGTTGATCCACTCTTCCCCGCTTCCGCTCTTTTCCGCGTAGCTCTCGAGGTAGCGCTTCCACTTCTGGCTGAGCCCAGGCTTCCACCTCTCTAAGATGTCGAGTTCACCCAGCTCGATCGCGGGGCAAAGCCAGCAGCCGAGCCTGTCGAAGCCCATGAAGTAGAGCTTGTTGATTGGGAGCCTTTCGCGGTAAATGTAAAACCATACCGCCAGCGCGCTCCACTCGTGGATGGGGCTTGCCGCCACAACGTTCGGCAACCACACGTTTCTCCAGACTCTCGGCGAAAGCGCCCTTGCTGCTGATTCATATTTCCGCTGCCCGACCAAGCTTAGCACGCCTCCCGGAAACTTCTCTTTCAGCACTCTAGCGATAGGAGCTAGCTTGGTTACCTTGCAGCACCACCTGTAATCTCTCGCCGGCGGCCCAAAGACCTCAACCGCCCGCCAGAAAGAGTCTCCCGCGCTAGCTACTAGCAGCTCTACACCTAACGCGTCTGCCACGCGGTAAACGTACTCGATGGTTTCGGGGAACTCGATACCCGTATCGTTGAAGAGCACGGTAACTTTCTCAGGGCCGAGAGCTTTCACCGCGATGTTCAGCGTGGCTAGGCTGTCCTTTCCCCCTGAGAACGATACCACCACAGGTCTGCGGTACTTGGAGCTTAGCTCCTGCACGAATCTCACAGCTTCTTCCTCGAGATCTCTGAGTGCAGCTTCATTGCGCTCTACGGCTTCCCGAAGGCTCGGATTAGCGTCGTGGAAAGAGTACGGTCTCCTGACCCAGCTTTTAAGAACGAAGATCCTACCGCCCCTAAGCCGTACGCCTACGCCGAGGAACCTCCCGTTAACGGTGCCGAGCGCTATGTACTCGTCACTATCCTCTGGCAGTTTTCTGCTCACTATCACGCCTTCCTTCACTGTGTACCCCCTGCTGAGCTTCGGCAGGTCAACGACCGCGTAGTAACCAGATTTCTCCTCGAGCATCTTGTTTACGAGAGCGTAGAGCGGCCGGAATCGCCAGCGCTTCTCACCTCTTCTCAAGCTGAAAACCAGGTGTCCTACTACCTGGCCGTCGACTATGATCTCCTCAGCGTGGTCGGGGTACGGTACCTTGTTTGAAAGGATTACCTTTCTACGTGGGAGAGTTCTCCAAGCTTCACTCCTTGAGCCGAAGTACTCTTCGATAACACGGCTAAGAAGCTTGTAGTGGTATCCAATGCACGGTATCACGTCGCCGGGAGGGGTTACTCTAACCCTGAGAGCTAGGCTATCCAGGTCGCTTCGAAGGAGAGGTAAGTTCAGTGCTGCGCTCCAGAAAGTTTCAGCGCTCACATGCTTCATCACGTCCGCTTTGCTGCGGGAAGCTGCCTGGCCCACCACCCAGCAAGTCGGCTTGAACTTTTCAACCTCTGCGCTTAAACGTTACCTTAAATTCCACCCCTACCTTCGTATTGCAATGGTAGTATGAATGGTATCATGAGCACTATAGCTGTGAACGTACTGGCTATTGGGACGCTGCTATCGCTCGTCTCGCTGCTCCGGAGGAGGCCGAGGAAGAAAGTTATTATAAACTTGAAGGTTGAGCGGGTAGTAGTTTAAAGTAAATTGCTTGTTCAGCTTGTTATCCTGTAACGTTCTTTACAACAGTTTTATCTAACAAGCGTCCCCGGGAGGTAGAAGGTGTCTCACGCGTGGAGAGGTTCCGTGGGCTATCACCAGCAGAATTCTTTCACAGGAACAGGGAGGTAGCGGGGTTCGCCAACCCAGCTAGAGCTCTCTACCAGACTATAAGGGAGCTTGTAGAAAACTCTCTCGACGCGACTGAGAATCACGGTATACTCCCCGTGATATACGTCGAAGTGCAGCAGGACCCCGAGAATGAGAACAGAGTCACGGTGATCGTCGCGGATAATGGTATAGGTATTCCGCTCCACGAGGTGCCGAATGTTTTCGGGAGAGTGTTCTACGGCTCCAAGTACGTAATCCGCCAGAGCAGAGGCGTTTTCGGCCTCGGCGTCAAGATGGCTGTTCTCTATGCTCAAATGACGACGGGTAAGCCTATATACGTGCGCACAGCACCGCTGAAATCCCCGGTCGAGGGAGAGTACTACCTTCAGATCGATATCAGCAGGAATATCCCGCATGTACTCAGAGCGCGGTTCAGGAGGAAAGATCGCGACTGGCACGGAACAGTCGTCAAGCTTACGCTAGAAGGCTCGTGGTTGCTCGCCAAGAAAAGGATTCTCGAGTATATTAAGAGGACGGCTCTGATAACCCCTTACGCGAGCATCCGCCTCAAAACCCCAGAGGAAGACATCAAGTTCAAAAGAGTTACGAGGAAGCTTCCCGAGCCCCCCTCCACAGGGCTCTACCATCCGCGGGGAGTTGACATCGAGGTTCTGAAGGAAATGCTGAGGTCGCTGAACTCTAACGATATTACTCTCCACGAGTTCCTGGTGAAGAACTTTGAGGGCGTAGGGGAGAAGATTGCCTTAGACTTCCTCAGCTGGGCGGGCTTTGATCCCGGTAAGAAAGTAAAGGATCTGAAGAGCGAGGATTTAGAGCAGCTCGCCACCAAGATGAAGGCCTACGAAGGATGGAGGCGTCCTCGGCCCTACACGCTCTCACCCCTGGGCTCGCAGCTGCTTGAGGAAGGGGTGAAGAGAATCCTGTCCCCAGAGTTCGTGGCCGCTGTCTCGAGGCCCCCCTCATCCTATGGCGGTCATCCCTTCATAGTGGAAGCAGCGATCGCTTACGGCGGTGAGATACCCCCGGGGGATTCTCCGCTACTTCTGCGGTTTGCGAACAGGATGCCTTTGCTCTACGATGAGGGAGTCGACGTTTCGAGGAAAATCGTCGATTCTATCGACTGGTCTATCTACAAGGTGAAGTTCCCCGCGCCTCTAGCGGTCGTGATCCACATATGCTCTACTAAGATCCCCTTCAAGGGGGTAGGCAAGGAGGCTATTGCCGACGTTCCAGAAATCGAGAGGGAGCTCGAGATAGCCGTGAGGGAAATTTCGCGGGAGCTCAGGCTATACCTTTCAAGGCTCGAGAGGCTTCAGGAGGCAAGAAGGAAGGAGGTTATTTTCCGGAAGTACATGAAGGAGGTCGCAGGCGCGCTAAGTTATATAACGTCTATTAGGGAGGAGGAGCTGCTACTCAAACTCGAGGAGCTAGTTAGAGGAGAGCTCGGCAAGGTGAGTTTCGTTGAAGAGGGGAATGGTTCAGGCTCCGAGTGAGGAGGAGGTCATCCGCCGCTTAGAGGAGCTCGGCTCCAGCATCGCTAAACAGATACTGAGCGGTAAAGAGCCCTACCTCGAGATTCCTGTCAGAACTCTAGCTAACACGATATGGGACGAGGCTAGGAAGATACTCGTACTAGGTCCCCGTACGGCTAAGAGGAGCTTTCTGGACGTAGGCGAGTCGAAGAAATTCATGCAGACAGTACTCATGCTTTCTCTGATTCTAAGGGCTCGCAGGGAGGGGGATTACCCGACCATAAGGGACCTTTACTACACGGGTAAGCACACCATATACTACGTGGATGAGAACGGGAGAAGGCGGAGTGAGGAAACCTGGGACGACCAGAGGGAGTCTAATGCCGTCATCCAGGACCTTGAAGTGGCTCTGGGGCTGCTGAGGGAGCACATGGGCATCATGCACGACGCCAAGGGAAAGATCGTAGGCAACCTGGTTGTAAGGTCGAAGGGCTACGAGATTGACCTCTCCAGGATGGGTAGTGGAGCTTACGCGATTCCCCCCAACGTCGACAGGTTGGAGATTCTCAGCGTAGACGCGGAGTACGTCCTTGTGGTTGAGAAAGATGCTATCTTCGAGAGGCTGAACGAAGAGGAGTTCTGGAAGAGAAGCAGGTGCATACTTGTAACAGGTAAGGGTCAGCCGGACCGAAGTACGCGCAGGATGGTTAGGAGACTATGGGAGGAGTTCGACTTGCCGGTTTACGTGCTTACCGACGCTGACAGTTACGGGTTCTATATCTACAGCGTTTACCGGAGCGGGTCTATATCGCTGAGCTACGAGAGTGAACGCCTAGCTACACCGGGAGCGCGGTTCCTCGGTGTGGCGGTCTCGGATATTGATCGCTACAAGATACCGAAGAACTACATCATAAAGGCCACCGAGAGAGACCTCAAGAGGGCGAAAGAGCTTCTTAACTACCCGTGGTTTAAGGAGTCAAAGGGCTGGGTTCAGGAGCTGGAGCTTTTCCTCGAGAAGGGGGAGAAGGTGGAGATCGAGGCTCTCAGCGGCCACGGCTTCAAATTCCTGTCTCAGAAGTATATCCCTGAGAAGATCGAGACGGGAAGCTACCTCTACTAGCTGCCCTGGGATAACAGAGTGGCTGTCTGTTCGATTCCCTTCAAGCTCCTTATAATCTGTATCGTCCTGTCAAACTCCGCAAGAGAGGGGGCTTGAATCTTCACTATTATGTCCCAAAGACCGTAGGTTATATCCACTTCAACAACATACTGTATCTTCTTAAGCTCCATCGCGACATCATACTCTTTTCCAGGCTTCGTGGTCACCAGCATGTATCCAGTAACCATCAGCTTTCCAGACGTAGGAGGCTAAACGGCTTATTTATCCTTCGCTCCGGATTTAGTGGAAGACTTTGAGTTATCCAACTTTTATCTATGAAATCAAAGGTTATTGGATGAGGGGGAGGGGGCTTTGTCGGAGGCTACTGGCTCAACCTCCTCGCCTTCTCTTTAGAGAAGCTCAGCTAAAAGCGGCTATTGAAAAACTTGCGCGAAAGAATAGTGTAAGAATCGAGGGACCTCCTGGCGTGGGAAAAACTACGCTAGCTAGAATGGCTGCGGCTAGCCTTGGAAGGGTCACCTATGTCGCGGGCTTTGCTTGTAGAACCTACAACTGCTTGAGAGCTAGGATCGACTTCAGCGCGCTGAACATCATAGATGATTACGGCTTAATTCTACGCGATAACAGTGTTGTAAAACTCGTAGAGAGCATTCCCTGGAAGGTGGTCGTCACTCACCCTGGGTTGTACGCGAGAGAGCTTGATTCTCTGCCTTCCGTGCACATGCCGCCTTACACTTTTCAAGAAATCAGGCAGATCCTGCTCGAGAGGGTTCAAAGGTTATCACTTACTGTCGACGCGGGCGTTATTGATGAGTGCGCGCGGGAAGCTGCGGAGCACAGCGGAAGCATCAGGCTGGCACTGCTGCTACTGTACGAGAGAGTTACCTAGCTGAAACCTAGCGTTTTCCCCAGCTCTAAACGCTGGGATAGCTCCTCGGCTACTGCTGATCCAAGCTCCGTCAGCTGCCATACCTTGTGTCGGGAAACGATAACATACTTCACGAGCCCGAGCTCCTCTAAGTAGTGAAGCACGCTTCTCGTGTAGCTAGCGTTGGCCAGAGACCCCTTACCTAATACTCTCCTAATATCCTGGGTTAGCGCGCCCTGCACGTTCCTTAGGTAGAGTAGAACTGCTACGGCGTTAAACTTCTCGTTAAGTAGGAGCTCCTGTACCACCTCCTCTGCGCGTTTTCGCTCCACGTTTCGCTTTGCTTCTTGCAAACTAAAAATCTTAAGTTGGAGAAGCCTCCTTCCGAAGAAACTTATTTCAGCTTCTACCAGTTTGCCTCGGTGGAGCGGGATGGAGCAGCTTACTCTCCTACCTGTGGAGCAGCTCCAGCCGAGCAGTGTGAACGTTCGCCTCCACGTGAGCGAGGAGGCCGTGAGGAAGCTGGCTGAGGACATTGCCGCGAGGGGTCTCCTGCACCCGCTGATCGTGCGGCCGGAGGGCGGCGCCTACGGCGTTGTCTGCGGTAGGATGCGCCTAGAAGCTATAAAGCTCCTGCAGCGCGAGAGGCCCGAGGTTTTCAGCCGCCTCTTCGGGAGGGGTGTTCCCTGCCAGGTTCGCGAGCTCGACGACCGGGAAGCGCTCGAGCTCTCGCTAGCGGAGAACATCAGGCAGAACACTCTCACCCCAGAGGAGGTGGGCAGGGGGCTCGCGCGGCTCTACGAGCTCGGCCTACCGGAAGAGGAGATCGCGCGCCGAGTGCTTGTCGAAGTGGATACCATCCGCAGGGCTGTACGGCTTTACTCCAGACTCTCGGCGGTTATGAGCCTAACCGCCGAGTCGAAGCCCGGCAGGCCCCCCCTGCGCGAGCAGAGACGCCGTATTAGCAGGTCGGGGCTCAGCTCTGTGGCGAGGGCTGTGGAGCAGCTTCAAACGCAGGGGGAGGGTGGCATCAAGCCCGATGAGGTGGTGAGAAAAGTGGCTGAGTGGGGCAAGGGGAAGCTTAGCACCGGGGAGCTTCGCCTTCTCGCCGAGAGGTTGAAGCGCGACGCTTCTCTGCTGCGCGACGAAGAGAGGCTCAAAAATTTAATTGAAGAAATTTCTAGAGAGGGCTACGTGGAGAGGGTAGTTCTGCTCAAGCGGTCCCTTATTGGAAAGTTGGAGGAGCTAGCAAAGCGGGAAGGATTAAGTTTCGACGAGGAGCTTAACAGAGTTGTCGAGAAAGCACTCGCTGCCCTTTAAAGGGTAACATGTCCTTTAAAGGGCAGCGAGGTGTAGTTGTCCTCCTAAGCTTTTTCTAGCTGACTAATATCTCTTATCTCACTATAGTTACGGTAGGAAGTGATCGCGACGACTTTCAGCGGGTCTAAGGGGGGTACTGGGAAGACTACGCTCGCCGTCTGCCTGAGCGTGGTAGTGGGGGGTGTAGCGCCGACGTTACTCGTCGATGCGAGCTCTGAGGGGGGCGCGACGGCTTACCTGGTAGGGGACGTTCCTCCCCCGTACCTAAGGGATGATCCTTCACGTAGCCTGAGGCGGGTTGAAAGCGGTTCGCTGAGGTTGACGATTGCGGTGAATCGGGGGCCTCTTGCCGATCTGCAGGTGGTTGCGGATCACGTGCGAGGCTGGTCTAGAGCCTACAGCGTTGTAGTTGTAGATCTGCCCGCCCTCACAGATGTAGATGCTGTGGAGAGGTACATGCCGCTGCTGAAGCTCGCTGACGCTGTCCTAGTAGTCACCGAACCTAGTCCTGCAGCGATGGAAGCGGCCCTCTACAAGTTCAGCGGGAAGAGTGTAGTTGTCGTTCTAAACCAGCCAAGGCCTTACCCGCTGGCTGTGGTAAATCAGTACATCTCTATGATGAGAGTTTTCTGCCGTAACGCGGGCTGCGAGTACGTTGTCGTTCCCTACGAGCCCGCGATGAGCAGGCTGAGCCCCTCCACGCTGCGCGTAATTAACTACACGAGCGAGGAATTCGATGCAGCAATCATGCGGCTTGCCAGGCTTCTGCTGCGTCAGGTATAAATACAATAGAAACGAATGATAGGTGGTGGTCATGCTTAGAAGAGGCAGAGATGAAGGAGGGGGGAAGCCTAAGGATTTCTTTGAAGAGCACGAAAAGCTGAGAGCGGAGAAGTCCCGAGCGACGGGCGGTATCTCAGCTCATGATCCGCAACCCTCGCTTCAGAGCAGCGCTCTTCCTTCAGCTTCCCCTGCTCTTCCGTATGCTTCATCTCCCTTGAGAACAGCCGATCTTCCACTGGATAGACACGTCGATGCTGGTGAACTGGCTTCTGCTAACACAGGCGGTAGCTCTGCAAAGAGTGGTGATCCAAGATACTCCGGCTTGGATGCGCTGATCTCCAGTTTGAGGAGTCTAGGCTACGAGGTAAAGCCTCTAGAAGCATTACGCGAGTATGCAGCTCAGCTAGATGGCGAGGCAGCTAAGCTGTCGCGGGAGATTGAAGAGAAGCGTAAAAGGCTTGAACTTTTACAACAGGCAAGAGAACTTCTACGAAGATTCGGCATCTAGGGAAGGCAGCGGGATGCCGCTCGCAGAAGCTTCCCGGAACTTCTCGAGGGGCAAGCGCTCCGCTACTCCTGGATCCGGGAAGCAGCAGGCCCCGGAAAAGCAAGTTTTCGCTGAATCGATGAGGCTCAGAACCGGGGAGCTGGGACAGGGCGAAGTCGCTCGGAAGAAATCACCGCTCCTCAAGCTTAAGCTGCTCGGATCTAACTTCCTTCGAATCCCCCATTTCTCCGAAACTGCTCGCGCATCCTCCCAGCCTTGCGAACCCGCCTACCCACTCTGCAGGGAGGAGAAGAAAATCATAGTATACGCGTGCCGTGACCGGGGCTCGCTAGAGATGATCGAGGCTCTCCGGAGAATACTCGCGAGCTTACCGAGGGAGGAGAGGCCGAAGGTGAAGCTGAGAGTGCTCAAGCTGCGGGAGCCTTCTCAGCTGCAGACCTACATCGAGCAGCTCGGCGAGCTCTTCGGAGGTGTATACTTGAGAGATTTGAGGAAGCACGGTATCCGCGCACTCCCAGCAATAGTGGTGGACGGCGAGAAAGTCCTAGAGGGTAGGTACCCCTCTGAGGACGAGCTTAGAGCGCTGCTAGCACCCGCTCCGCGGCAAGCGCCAGAACTCCCGCCAGAGCAGCGTGCTGAGCAAGCTCCCAGCGGTGGAGAAGCCGCGCCCCAGCACGGCCGGTACTTCCTCCCGCCACTCGCCACTCCAGAGGGGGCGACGCCGGCTCAGGGGCTTTGCTCCCCATCTTCACCGATGCTTCACCAACAGAGGTTGCCGAAAATTCGCGTGAGGGATAAGAATAGGCTCGAGGGCGCTGAGGTGCCGCTGCCTCCCCTCGCGCACGGGAGGGTCGTTAGGACTCCCAGCGGAACCATATTCATCGGTGACGGTGCCGTGCGAGTGTACGCTGAGCGGGAGGGCGAGTGGGGGCCGCTGCAGCCCCTAGCGGAGTACCCCGGGACGCAGGAGGTCTTTATCCGCGAGCTAGATGGGGAGGTGTACATCACAGCCGGCATCGAGGGGAGGCGCTACGTGGTTGAGCTGCCCAGGCAGCTCCTCGTCGAAAGGCTGGCCCAGAGAATCGCGATCGAGGCAGGGATCCCGCTCAGCGAGCGGAACCCGCAGGACAGCGGCGAGTTCAAGGGGTGGCGTGTGAACCTCGCGCTGCCGCAGCTAGCTGGCGGCTGGCAGCTCTCCGCCGCTAGAGTTGTTAAAGTGGAGCCGTTTAAGGCCGAGCCGCTCCTCCTCGCGAGGCTCGTCGCACTGGCTGCGTCGCCTAACAGTATTACATTCGTCGGCCCCCCGGGCTCCGGCAAGACCACCGCTCTCATAGGTGTTCTCAGCGCGATCGTTAAACTGTGGCCTAAGCTCCGTGTATCTATAGTTGAGGAGGAGCCCGAGGTGGCGACGCAGGTTCGGGGGCCGAACGTCGTCACCTACTTCAGCTTCGGCGATAGGAGCGTGACGGCGAACATCAGGGCTACTAGGCGCTACGACAGGCCCGACCTCCTGGTGGTAGGCGAGCTGAGGGGCGAGGAGGTGCCCAGCTGGTTCGAGGCAGCTGGCAGCGGCATCCCCGTGCTGACCACGGCGCACAGCAGTGGCTTTAGGGATGCACTGAAGCGGTTAGATACGCTGATACAGGCTGCGGGTTTGAGAGCTTCTGTCCTAGATGTCGTGAGGGTCTGGGTAGTGTGCGGGAAAGTGGTGTCATCTGAAGGCGGTGTTCAGCGCGGAGTACAGGCGGTGTACGTTACTACGCCTGAAGGGCTGCAGCCCATCTTCAAGGCGGGGAGGCACCTGCCGGAGAGGGAGTTCCTGATGCTTCTCCCGCCCGAGCTCCAGCTCGGATTGGAAGGCGCATGCGGCGGTGAGGGCGAGAGCAACGCTGAGAAAGTCTACGAGCGGCTGAAACAGGTCTTTGGACCTCCCTCGCCCGCTATATTCGAGAAGATGGAACCTCTGCCGTTGAACCTCGTTGAATATGGTGAAGAAAAATGGGTATAGTGGACATGTTTAAACGCGTTCTCGGCCTCGCAGCGCCGGAAGACCCTCTCGAGCTGGAGGTCAGGGAGATGAGAAAAGCTGCCAGAAAGGCGGTCAAGCTTGCGGAGAACGCTGCAAAGAGGAGCGGGCGATACAGGGAGGGCGAGCCCGAAGGTCTCTTGAAGGCTGCGGAGGAGCTCAGGCAGGAGCACGATAGCGCGTAAGTTGAGCGATATCAGATTTTCAGGTCCCCAGCGTCAGAAATAAATATGAAGGACTGCATCTCTGCAACGATGAAAGGCAAGAATCCTAGCAGAAGAAGTGGAGCCGTACCTCCTATCGTCACCGTAATCATCGTGGTCGCGAGCGTCGTTGCTGCCGCGCTGGCAGCCTACTTCATCTACTCTACAACCGCCAGGGGCGTCAGGCAGGTCTCCCTGACGGTGATAGGGCAGCCCACCCTCTACGCCACCGCGACCGGTGTGGAGCTCAGGGTCACCTTCAAGAACGATGGAACAGCCGACGTGGACCTCACCGATTCAATCGTAATCGTTCAGGACGTGAGCAAGCAGGGCGTCGAGTTCAAGAACCCAACGGCCGTGGCGGGGGCTAGCCTGAAGCTGGCCTCCGGCCAGAGTATCTCCCTCGTCTACACCGCTAGTGCGAGCCTTGACCAGTTTCCCGACGGTGCCCTCGCCACTCTGCAGACGAAGGATGGTTACCAAGTTAGCTTCGCGGTAGCCAAGCCATAGAGCTCGCGAAGGTAAGCTCAAACAATCTCTCTTTTTCTCCCTCTCCTTTCATGCTTCAGCCGGGGCTGCTTGAGGGCCTCTAACATCCTTCTCAGCGGATAGACGTTGTGCTACGCCACGTTCCTCAACTCCTGCGAGCTGCCGGTCCGCGGCTAGCAGCACTCCTACTCTCTCAAGCTGCTGGCGCAGTAAGGAATAAAAATAGGTGTCCTTCTCTTCGTAGCGATGAGGAGGAGGGGCGGAGTACCCCCCATGGTGACTGTGCTTGTCACTATAGCTAGTATCGTCGCGGCAAGCCTCGTTGCTTGGTTCCTGTATGCTGCTACTCAGAGCGCGGTTCAGCAGCCGCTGGTGGAGGTGACAGCTGCTTACGCTATGGGAAGCGGTACTAGCTGGAGAGTCTCAGTGAACTTGAGGAACGTTGGTAGCGTAGACCTTTCCAGCGTCGCTGCCTGGCTCGAAGTGCCCACGAGCTCTAGCTCTTTTCAGCTGACTTGCACTCCCACCACGCTCAACAAGGGTCAGAGCGCGACGTGCGCCGGACCCGTAACAGCGGCGCTGAGCGATGGTATGAGCGCTGTCGTGACAGTGCAGGGAACTGACCCGAGCAACCGCCAGCACCGCATACCCCTCGGAGTTAAGCTTACAGTCCCCTAACCGCAAGCCTTATAATAATATTCTTTTTCTCTTTCTCTGTGGGCAAGGCTGGCGGCAAGAAAAGTGAAAGCAGCTTCTCGCTCCACACATGGTTCCGCAGCGAG
This sequence comes from Thermofilum sp., assembly GCA_038741495.1. Lineage (NCBI taxonomy): Archaea > Thermoproteati > Thermoproteota > Thermoprotei > Thermofilales > Thermofilaceae > Thermofilum > Thermofilum sp. The sequence goes on from JAVYKX010000002.1 coordinate 264,847, forward strand.
AGCGACGCCGTGCCGTTGGCTCTCGTGATGCTGTCATCGCCCCAGCTGCCGCTCACCACGCTGAAGGAGGTGCGCCGGTACGGCTTCGACTACCTTCCGGAGCCGGAGGAGCTGTACTCGGGGGATGCGAAACTGGACGGCTTCTCCGACAAGATGAAGAAGGTGCTGAACGCCGCTGTCGAGACTCAACGCTCCGGCAGCCGCTCAGCGCTGGAGGAAAAGCTTCGAGACGTGCTAGCGGAGCTGAGGACCACGCTAGAGACAGCCGACTACAACATCTCGAACCTTTACTCGCTAGTATCGACTTTCACGAGCACGGTGCCCGCCACGATAGTGGCGACAGTGGCTTTGATTGGGGGTGGGGCGGCTTCAACCGCTTTAACTTTAACCATCGTGGGCTTGATGTTGGCTCTCCTGGCAGGTGTGGTGATCTTCCCTTGGGAGTACGGCGTGCCTTCGCCGCCTTGGCGCACGTACCTGCCCATGCTCGCCGCGCCCCTGCTCTACCTGCTGTTCACCCACCTGGGGCTTGAGGCGCCGTTGACGCTAGCCCTGGCAGCGGGCTCCGCGCCGACAGCTGCTCTACACTTCTATCATTCCCGAGCCGAGCTGAGGAGGCTGGAGAAGGCGAGGGAGATGGTGAGAGTAGCGGCTAGGGCTGTGGGCAACCCCTACCACGCCCTGGTCAGGGAGGGGCTCATTAGGGATCCTGAGGACTTGCTGAGCCCGGAGTGGAGGGGTTTTGCCAGGGCCGCCACGCTGGGCTTGTGGCAGGTTCTGCTGCACGGCGGCTACGAGAACTTGAGGAAGCTGGAGGAGTACATGTCTCAGGTGCTGGGCTTCGTAAGCCGGTTGAGGAGCAAGACGAGAGTCTTCCTGGTTTACGCGCTGGTCGAGGCGGCGATCGTCGGCGCGATATACGCGGTTGTCATCTCTTCGGGAGCCATCCTGGCCGGGGGCAAAGGAGGTGGGGAGTGGCTCGCCAGGACGGGTATCACGGGCGCCGGCGTGCACGAGCTGAGGGAGTGGATCGACCCCATCCTTGCTACCGTCTCGCTGACACTGGCAGCCGCTACTGCTGGAGCTAGGGAGGGTAGGCCCCACCTCCTGCCGCTCTACCTGCCCTTGTGCGCCGGCGCGGTCTGGCTCGCGTGGCTACTGGCAATCACGTACGCGCCCTACCTGTTCGCGGGGTGAGAGCGTGAGGGTTGACGCACTGCTCGCCGTCGCCGCAGCAGTGCTGGCATCGGTACTGCTGCTCCACTTCTACTCGAGGGCTACCCGGGCTTACACGCTCGCGTTCGACTGCTACTCTAAAGCACTGGAGGTAGCGAACCTAGCGGTGCAGAACCTCACTCTGGCGGGCTGGAGCAGCGTGAAGCCCCCCACGGGCTACAGAGTGATCCTGCACTACCCTGACGGCAGGACCCTTGCAACGGGGACTGGAGGAGACCGCTGCTATGCTTACACGCTAACCGGCGTGAACGGGACCCTTCTCCTCCTCGCGGTGAGAAGTTAGCTGTGAAAAGAACGAGTAAGTGGCACGCAATCACACCACGCCCGTCTTTCTGGTAGTCTAGACCGGGAAGTCCAGGCATAAAGTAGTCCATCTTCTCCACTTCTTGACCGCGTGCAAGATAAAAACGCAGAACTACTCGCTCGATCTGGCTCCTATATGGCATGTTGGAGAAGGAGTTGCGGGTCGCCCCACGAGAGGAGTGCCGCCCCAGCGGTGCTGTGCGCACAGGCCCCTAGCCTTCTTACATGTCTCCTCAGCTCCAATCCCTCACCATTCTTTCCTTCGTGCTGACCAGCTTGAACACCGGGGGCAGGAGCTGGAAACTTCTTCGCTTAGGTGATCGCGATGAACACTCCGTCAGTTACCTTTCAAAATGTCATGCTCTGCCCGGGTGTGGTTATACAGCATCGGCTCCCCCACCTAGCCTTCAAAGCTCAGCTCAGTCAGAGAGCCGAAACGCCGTAGGTCGCATTCATTTACAACATGCTTCACAGTTAAAACAAGCCTGATAGCAATACATCCCTTCCGCGCTAGCTGCAAGCGTTTTTCCGAAATGTTCCAGAAACAGAGATGGTTGGTCGCAATACGTTCCTTCCCGAGCACCGGCCCAGGGCACACGTTCGGGCGTCGCATGCCTTTTAGTTGTAACGTAATTACTCATGATGCATCTGCATATCTATGAGTTTTCGCGCAAGATGAGGGCGCGGGCAGCGTTGAAGATAAATAGTATTATAATGCGTCAGAGGGTGGTGGGCGGTGAGCGCAGTGGGTAGGAGGGTTCTGCTTGCTGCTGCGGCGGTAGCGGTCGCGGCGGTGCTGCTCTTCCTGGTGAGCTTCCGGGCGCCTCCGGTCTCCCTTGCGCCTCCTTCTCTCGTGGCGCCTCCGCGGTACCTGCTGGAGCTGGAGGTGGAGGGGCCCGGTGCTCTGCTGGTGAACGGCTCTGCCTGGAGCCTCGTGAGCTCCGCGAAGCCTTTCACCGCCCTGGTTGAGGCTGCCCCGGGCAGGTGCTCCAGGCTGGTAGAGCTGCTCGTGAACGGGACGCCTGTCAGCGGCTCCAGGCTCTCTCTCGAGGTCGGGGGCAACACGACCGTCAAAGCGGTTTTCGCCCGCTACTGCGTGGTTGTGCGCTTCGAGGTTGCGGGCCCCGGGTCTGTGCTGGTGAACGGCTCGGCTGTCGTGAACGGGAGCGAGCTGGAGGTGGAGCCGGGCGCTACGCTGCTCGTAGCGCTGGAGGCGGCGGAGCGCTTCGAGAAAGCGCTCTACGTGAACGGTACCAGGCTGCAGGGCTGCCCCGGCTGCTGGGCGCCCGTGGAAGTCTACCCCGTCGCAATCCGGGGCGATACCGAGCTGAGAGCCGTGTTCGAGCCCCGCAGAGCAGTGCTCCACATCGACACCGGCGGCCTGCCAGCGATCATCAGCTCCGGGGATTGGTGGCAGCAGGTGAACGGCTCCGCGACCATCGGAGTCGAGGCCGGCAGCGTGGTGAACGTGACCACGTTCTGCGCGCCAGAGAGTGGGAAGCTGCTCTGCGCGGTAGCCTGGCACGTCAGCGAGAGCACCCCCCTGGGCTTGGTGAACGCGACGACACCGCCGAACACCACCCTCCTCATCCGCAGCGACACGTGGATGAAAGCAGTAGTCCTCGAAGTGAAGGGCAAGCCGCCGGAGCCCGCGCGCGGCGCCGCCCTCCTAGACGGGAGGGAAGCCCCAGCCACCATGTACCCCGAGCCTTTCTCAGCCGAGGTGCGCCCCTGGACGGCGAGCATCCAGTACCTCGGCGGCGGGGAGTGGCTGATCGACTCGCCCACCCAAACCTCGCTGCTGCTGGAGCTCCCACGCAACTGGTCCACAGTCACTCTGGAGATCTGGGTGGAGTACGGCTACCCAGGCCTCCAGTACCTCTCCGTCTATGTCGTCGTGAGGGAGTACCCAAGGCAGGACTCCAAGGGCTGCAGCTCCTTCGGCCGCCGGTACGAGGCGGGCGCCTACCTCCGCATCGTCTTGACGAGGAGCGGCGACGTGCTCGAAATGCCCGAAGGCTGGGGCGTGACTAAGGGCTACTGGGTTGTGCGCAACCCGCTAGCAAAGGAGGGCTGGCTCTACCTGATGATCGACGCGGTGCTGCTGAAGCTCCGCGTAAGCCTGCAGAGCTAGCGTGGCGCGAAGCTAATAAGGGTCTGTTTTTTATTTCTAGGCGTGGCGGAGCTGAAGCTAGCTCTACTCTTAGTGGTTGCAGCCCTCCTGCTCTCAGCAGCTGCAGCGCTCGCCAGCCCAGACCTCGTCCCAGTCACGTGCAAGAGAAGCGACAACTCCACCTACGGCTCCACACCGCTCGCATTCGGCAGCATCGTCGTCAGAGCTGACCCGAACTGGATGGTGGATGGCACGTTTGTTGTTAACCCGTTCGCGGCTTCTAATAGTTTTTCCTGGAACCCTGGGCTGTGGCACTTCTTCTACAGGTACTACACCGCCGGCGTTAGGTGGGCTTCGGGCTCCCAGAATGCTTCGTTCGCCCTGCACGTGGCTCGGCTGAACTTCTCCTACAACTTGACGCTCCTGAACCCCAGCCCCAGCTACCAGCCGCCCCCGTGGAGCGTGGCGCGGGTCGATGGGGACAAGTCGTTCGCGTGGCCTAACGGGTGGGGTTGGACGGGTACCGGTAGGGAGTACAGCGAGCTGCAGACGCTCATCAAGGCTGAAGGCGCCGCGTGGCAGCTAGCCCTCCGCCAGCTAGTCATCGAAGTGACGGTCTACGGGGGGCAGGGCGGCGCAGCAGTGGAGCCAGGCTACTCGATCTGGCTCAACGTGCAGTGCTACAACGAGACCAGCGGCGGAGGCGGAGGTGGCGGGCAGCCGCCGGGCCAGGGTGTGACGTTGAAGACCAGCGTCTCGGGGTGCGCGGAGATCGACCCTGCTCCCGGCACCTACAGCTACGCGAAGGGCAGCGCGGTGACAGTGAGGGGTAGGCCGCAGAGCGGCGCCACCTGGCAGGGGATGTACATCAGGCCGGCGGGGGGCGGCTCGTGGAGCTGGCTCCCCTGCGAGTGGCAGAGCGGCTGGTGCGTCGCCACCGTGACCATGGATCAGAGCTACGAGGTGGAGGCTTCCGCGCGCTGCCCGCCGCGAGGCGTGAGAGCGGAGCTCAACTTCACCGCACCCTTCATCCTCTTCGCGAACGCGACGATCGTAGACCCGGATGGCAGGGTCACGCGCACGCTCTGGCCCCTCAGCCCCCAGGGCTGGCTCTGGGGCTACGAGCGCAGCATACCCAACCCCAGCGAGCACGGGCAGTGCTACTCCGTGACCTGGAGCGTCACCCTCAAGCCCCTCGACTACAGCAGGGTAAACTACACAGTGTACAGTTACTTGACTAGCGGGTACGAGTACGGCCCCAGAGGCTCCCTGCTCGGCGGCAGCCTCACGGCGACAGTGACCATGGGCAAGTGCATGGCAGCTAACCGCGTTGTCTACGCTTACGCGACCTTCACCTTCAGCAACGGGACCAGCACAGTCTCAACCTGCGCGGACACCACGTGGTGGAGCAGGTGCCGGTGGTACGCCTTCAAGGATAGAGTGCACGTCACCCCGCTACCCTCCAACTACACGCTCACCATCCAGGTGTACAAGGCGACGGCGAGCGGAGCAACACTACTGCCAGCGAACGGGACCAGGGTCAGGGTCGGAAGCGCGGAGTACGCCGCGGATCCGAGCGGGAGGGTGAGCGTTACGCTGCAGCAGGGCAGCTACGAGGTCGAGGTTTTGACGACGTACTACGGGCCGCAGCTCGCCGCCGAGGGCAGCGTGATCGGCTGGCGCCGCTACCGCTTCTGGAGGTGGAGCGACAACGTCGTGAGCAACCCGAGGACAATCAACCTCAACCGCGACACGACCCTCACGGTGTACGTCTGGGACGAGAGGGCGCTGCTGGTGAGGTGGGAGCCTCACTTCGACGGCGACGCTTGGGGTGTGGTGAACGCGACGAGCGGCGCGCGCTTCAGGCACGGCGAGCTGGTCTGGCTCCCCGTGGGGGGCGAGGCCCGCCTGCTGCCGGTTGAGGGCGGCGGGGCGCTCTTCACCTACTGGCTCCTCGGCTCCGAGTGCATTAGGGGCAGCGTGGTGGTCAGCGACCCCTACCTGAAGCTGACCGTCAACCAGACGGGGATCTCGGCCACGGCGGTCTTCAGGCTCGCAGCCACGAACCAGACCGTGGTGCCCCCGGGAGCGGCCGTGGCGAACCCCATCACCTACGTGCCCGGGACAACCCCCGGAGGGGAGGAGCGGATGGGCAGGAAAGGCTGGTGGCTAGTCACCGTCACCCATGTTGTAACGAACAAGACCTCGCCTGCTGAAGCGGGGATCGACGAGAAGACCTGGATCTACGCTCTGCTCGCGCACGCGAACGGGAGCAGCAGGTGGGCCCCCGTTGCGGGCACGTGGAAGCTGCACCTGGCCCAGGACTGGGACCCCTCGAAGCACGTGAGGGATCTGCCGGGCGGGGTGAAGATCATCGAGTGGGATCAGAGCACGGTCAGCGACTTCCCCAAGGTGCAGGAGCCGCAGGAGTGGAGGGACTGGTACTTCGTCACTCTAGCAGCCTGGAGGACAGTTTTCGAGGAGGCGGGCGGCACCTACAACACCGCGGGGCTCTGGCTGGAGAACGGCACCACCCTCGCTTTGTACAATATCTCGTTCACCTACATGGGTGTGAACGGTAGCCAGGTGGAGTACGCTTTCTGGCAGCCCCTCACCGTCTCCACCCTGACCTTCAGGGCTGAAGCTGTTTACACTCTGACCAGCCATGTGGCCGCTCCGCCAGGGAGGCGCAGCATTTACATGTACATCTACGTGAACGCCACGTGGAAGTACGTTCCGCCGCAGCGGTGGCAGCTCCTCGGCTTCAAAGTGCACGCTCCGCAGCTCGGCTTCCTCGCAGTTCTAGACGCGCCGGGCTGCGGTAAAGTTGACTGCGTAGGGTACTGGGCCCCGCCATCGCAGACCGGGGCGACCTGGAGGCTCTACGTCATCAGCTTGGGAGACACGGAGGACTTCTACGCGAAGCCGTACCCGAGCGGCCTCTTCGGCGACGGCTACAGCAGCGTGAGGGAGTTTAGGCTATCCATGAGGTGGCTCGGGGCCGGCGGCAGGCCCTCAACCCTGATCTGGGGCAGCGACAAGGTCACCTTCAGGCTGGCGCCAGCCTCGGTGTACAGGCTGGACTGGGCTGATCCTAGAGGCCCGTTCACCGCGACGTGGGGCTGCTTCGCCCAAGGGCCCTCAGGCTTGACGCCCATCTCGTCCTACAAGGCGGACATCACGTTCGACTGGGGCGCCACGGGCAGCACGCACCCGCTTAAAGGCAGCCAGGTCTTCAAGGGGGTGAGCCCGCCGGCAACCCTGCACGTGCAAGTCCCGGCTGACGACTGGATCGCCTTCTACCCGATCCCGGAGGGAGGGAGGTACGCGATCGCGCAGGGCGCTTTGGTGCCGGTGCCGCTCGTAGCCAAGTACCCGCCGAGAGCGGGAGGCTAGCTCAGAGCAAGTAATAAATTAGACTTCTTTCTCTCTCACCCGGTGGATTATGGTTCCCTTAAGGTACCTGCTGGTGGCGTTAGCCGTGGTGGCTGCCACCGGCCTGGTTGCGGCCTGGCTGCAGGGGATCTTCGCGAGGAGCGGGCCCCTGATGGGCTGGGAGGACGCGCTAGAGCTCCGCAGAGCGCTGAGCGCGGGCAGGGCTTCGCTCACGTTCTCGGTTTACGCTAGGGAGCTCCCCCTTGCGGTGAACGTGACGCTCGACGGCAGGCCCTACAGGCTTCCCCTGAGGAGGGTGGTGGTCTACTTCAGGGCTAGGGACGCCCCCGTGTTCGAGGAGCCGCTGCTGCAGCTCTGGCGTGCGTGGGGCAACGGCTCGCACGCCGGCGCAGCCTCAGCCCTAGACGTGAGCGACGACGGTTCAACCATCTACATCAAGTACCTTGCTCTGAGCCCTAGAATCCAGGGTGGGGGCAGCAGCTTCTGCCTGGGGCAGGGCGCTGAAGACCCTACCTACAACCTCTCCTCCCTGAGCGGCGGCAGGGTGGATGTGCTGGGCGCTAGCTACGAGTGGAGCGGTAGGCGCGTAGTGAAGGTCATTAGGGTGGAGGTGGGGCCTTGTGGCGGCTGACGAGGCCCTCATCCTGCTGGCGGAGGCGGTGCTACTCGCGGGCCTGCTAGCGCTCTCGGCGAGGCTCTGGAGCGCTAGGTTCGACCCTTACCCTCAGCTCGTCGCGCAGCTGGTGAACAGCAGCCCGGTGGACGCGGAGCTGTACGCCGCGCTGCCGAAGCCCGTGAGAGTGGAGGCCTCGAGGGTCTGCCGCGCCGGCGAGTGCTACAGCATCACCCCGCTCGGAGCTGTCCACGGCTCAGCCTGGGACTGGCTACTCATCTACAAGCGCAGGGTCGCGGTCGCGGGCGGGTCACCCTAGCGCATCATCAAGAATAAATACTGAAGCCCCTCCTACCTCCTCGATGAGGCACCTGGAGGCTGCCGCTATCGGGCTGGTTTTCGCCGTGGCTGCTGCCCACATCGTCTCTCTAACTGCCCACCAGGTCGCGCCGGTGCACCACGCCTCAGCGCAGAGGGCACTGGCGTGGGCCCTTCTCAACGCGAGGGACACAGACGAGCTCGCGATCCTCACCCAGCAGGCTCTGGGGGAGCACGTAGCCGCGATCTACATCGACGGAGAGCTGAAGGCAGGTAAGGGGGGCGTGGGCGGCTCAGCGATCTGCTACGCGGCAGTCTTCTTCGAGCCCGCGGGCTACAGGGTCGTTAGGGTGTGCGCCTCGCCCTAGGTGGTGTGAGGGTGGGGAGGAGGAGGGGTCAGCTCGCCTTGATTGGCGTCATCGTGCTCGCAGCCACGCTGATCGCTCTCGTCGCGATGAGGACCCCGAACCCCTACGTGGCGTACGAGCGCGGCCACCTGCAGGCAGCCCAGCTCATCCACCTCGCGAGAACCTGCTTCTCCGGGACGTGCGACTACAGCAGGCTGCAGAGCCTCCTCGCCGTCACCGCTAGCGTCAACCGGAGCGAGCCGCTCCGCATGTACCCCACGAGCGCGGGCAGCCCCTTGAACAGCACTGCGCGGAGCGGGAGGGGCTGGGTGACCGAGTATAAGCTTACTTTCACGCTCGCTACGCCCGCTGGTGCTGAGCCCGTAGTGTACTACGCGAGGGTGGAGGGCCTGGGGGAGGAGGGCACCTACACGAAGACCGTCATGGTCAGCGGCACCCTGAAGACCGTAACGATGGTGAGGGTGCGCTTGAGGTACAGCAACAGCTACACCACGCCTTTCTTCAACGCGAGCCTACTCTGCCCCAGGCTGGGAGACCCGCAGGGGTACGCGGACTTCCTAACATTCGATCCTTCGAGCTGCGAGTGGCTGGTCGCCGTGCCGAGGGATTTCTCCACTCAGATCCCCCCGCCGCCGGGGCCTCCGCCTGCTCCGGCAGCCTTCTACGTCTACAAGCTGAGGGACGAGTGGGGCGTGCTCGTGCCAGTGTACCACAGGGGTGGTTAGAGTGGGGGAGGGGTACGCGCGCCTGCGCCTCGAGGTGGGTTTCGAATCCAGGCCGAAGAGGACTTGGGTGAAGATCTGGTTCCTCGAGCCTGTCGAGGGGACGCCGGAGGAGGTGAGGAGGAAGTGGGAGGAGGTGGTGAAGAAGCTCGAGGAGGAGTTCCCGGAGTACGATGACTGGGAGATACCCGCCTGGCTCGCCTACACCGGTCGCGTGAGGCGGGGCCGGGGGGAGAGGTGCTGCCGGCTCGAGGTGGTGCTGCCGAAGGGCTTCTACTACGCCGAGGTCTACGCGAGGGACTACGCTCCTGCGGGCTTTAAGTTCCGCCTCACCGGCGACGTGGAGGTGTCCATCGAGCTCCTCAAGAGGGAGGGGAGGGACGACTTCTACTACATGGGCACCTACTACCCCAGGCGGAGCGAGAAAGAGGCGCCGAGGGGTGGTTGAGGTGGAGAGGCTCCTCCTCTACTTGGTGGTTGCGGCCGCGGTCCTCGCGGCGCTATCGGCGGCGAGGCTGAGGCAGCAGCCGGACTACTGCAGCGAAGCAGAGAGGCTCGCAGCCGCGGTGCTCGCAGTGTACCAGTCGAGGGGGTGGGTGGTGGACACCTTCACCCTCGACCGGGTGGTGGTGAACAGCACCGGCCTCTACCACCCGGGCTGCAAAGTAGCGGCCAAGCTTCCCATGGCGAACTCGACGATACTCATGGGGAAAAATCGTCTTATGCTGAGCGCTTCAGGTGGTAAGGTTTATATATTTAACCCTTAATCTTCAGGAAAAAATCTTTCTTTTTACTTCTTTTATTGCACTTTTTTCCTTCATGCTGGCTTCCGGTCACGGAAGAACTCTCCGGTAAAAGCTATATCGCTACTGCTTCCTTTCAGGTTAGCGCGGAGAATGCCGGCCAATCTACCCCCCGAAGCTAGAGCTAAGTGGAGAAGGGTGATGGAGGCTAGAAGTCCGGAGGAGAAGCTGATAGCCTTGCAGGAGTTTCTCTCAGCAGTTCCCAAGCATAAGGGTACAGAGCGCCTGCGGATGCAAGTGACGAGGCAGATAGCATCCCTTAGGCGTGAGATTGAAGAGCGTAAGAAGAGGAAGGGGGGAGGGGAGCATTTCTTCCTCGAAAAAGAAGGAGATATTCAAGTCGTCCTCCTTGGGCTACCTGGCAGCGGTAAGACAGAGGTCTTTAACTGCTTAGCGGGCTTATCCGTGCTGGACGAGCCCAGAAAACCAGTGCCAGGCGTTCGCATCTGGGAGGGAGTGTACTTTCAGCTCGTAAACACGCCACCCCTCATCGAAGGAGCTGACGTGACTTCTCGCGTACTAGCCCTAGCCAGGAACGCTGATGCACTTATCGTGGTTATCAACACCAGGATGGATGTCTATTACCAGCTGAGTGTTCTTTCTAAGCTTCTCGAAGAGGGGAAAATTGCTGTGAAGAAACCCCGCTGTACAGTCACCATTGAGAGGAAGGCCACAGGCGGTATAGTGCTTGTAGGCAGGCTTGTGGGAGCTACCTTGCAGGAGCTAGCAGCGCTTCTAAGGGATTACGGAGTGCACCACGCTATCGTGAGGATAGAGGGTGAAGCGACGCTTGATGACGTGGAAGAAGCTTTGTTCGGGTCAACCCTATACAAGCCCACGCTCCTGGTCTCCTGGGGAGGTCGCCTGGCGGACTCAGCTTCTCTCAGCGGCGTGCCCGTGGTGAGCGCAAGCAGTTGCGAAAGCTTAGACTTCAGCAGCATGGCCCACTACTTTCTTCGATCGCTAGACCTTATCCGCGTCTACACGAGGAACCCGAAGACCGGAGTGGTAGAAACCCGCCCAGTGCTCGTGAAGCGGGGTACGCGCGTGGTGGAGGTCGCTAAGATAATTCACAGCGATCTCTACGAGAACTTCAAGTTCGCGAAAGTGTGGAGCACCAGGTTCGAGTTCAACCCCAGGAGGGTGGGCAGGGACTACGTTCCCGAGGACGGCGATGTTGTTGAAATCGTCGCCTAGCTGATGAAAGCTTAATTACCGAGCCGGGCAAAGGCACCCTGGGGTTATGTCCGAGAAGCAGGAAGTTGAGCTTCGTGTCGCGGAGGCGCGCTCTAGAGATGTCGGCAGAGGCATTGTACGCCTGGATCGCAGCATAATGAGCAGGCTCGGTTTAGAGCCGGGTGACATCGTCGAGATTGAGGGGAAGAAGCTGACCGCAGCGGTCGTGTGGCCTCAAGCGCTCGAGGACGAAGGCTCAGGAATCGTCAGGATGGACGGGTACATCAGGCGCAATGCCGGCGTGAGCGTAGGCGATACCGTTAAAGTGAGGAAGGCTAAGTCTGCCCCGGCCCGCAGGGTAGTTCTCGCCCCCGCGTCCCAGTTTTTCATCGAGACGAGCCCGGACCTAGCAGAGTACGTTAAGAGCAAGCTTCTGGGGAGGCCCCTGGTGCGGGGCAATGTCGTCGAGATACCTCTCTTCAGCTCAGCTCTGCCTTTCACAGTGGTATCCACGTTGCCAGCGCAGGTCGTGCAGGTTACCGAGTCTACGGAGATTGTGATAAAGAGCGAGCCTGGCGCTGCAGAGGTTTCGATTCCTCGAGTAACCTACGAGGACATCGGTGACCTGGAAGAAGCGAAGCAAAAAGTCCGGGAGATGGTCGAGCTGCCTCTGCGGCACCCAGAGCTCTTCAAGCATCTGGGCATCGACCCACCCAAGGGAGTGCTCTTCTACGGTCCACCGGGCACGGGTAAGACCCTCCTGGCTAAAGCCGTGGCGAATGAGACGGGTGCGTACTTCATCTCGATAAATGGCCCCGAGATTATGAGCAAGTTCTACGGTGAGAGTGAGCAGCGGCTTAGAGAAATTTTCGAGGAAGCCCAGAAGAACGCGCCTGCGATTATCTTTATCGACGAGATTGATGCTATAGCGCCGAAACGTGAAGAAGTAACTGGTGAAGTTGAGAAAAGAGTCGTTGCACAGCTCCTAGCACTCATGGACGGGCTGAAGGAGCGCGGCCAGGTCGTAGTGATTGCCGCGACGAACCGTCCAGACGACATTGACCCAGCCTTAAGGAGGCCCGGGAGGTTTGACCGAGAGATAGCTTTCCCGGTGCCCGATAGGAGGGCGCGGAGAGAGATCCTGCAGGTTCATACGAGAAACATGCCGCTGGCCGAGGATGTGAACCTGGATGAGTTGGCCGAGATGACGCACGGCTTCACGGGTGCGGACCTGGCGGCTTTGTGCCGAGAAGCTGCGATGAGAGCTCTGAGAAGGTACCTTCCGAGGATAAACATCGAGAGCGAGAAGATACCGGCGGAGGTCCTCAAGGAGATGAAGGTGACCAGGTCGGACTTCTTCGAGGCACTAAAGGATGTTCAGCCGAGCGCGCTCAGGGAAGTTTACATCGAGGTTCCTGAAGTTCGCTGGGATGATATCGGTGGGCTTGAGGATGTGAAGCAGCAGCTTAGAGAAGCGGTCGAGTGGCCGCTCAAACACCCCGAGTTCTTTAGAGAGATGGGCATCGACCCGCCTAAGGGTATTCTGCTCTATGGTCCACCGGGCACGGGTAAGACCCTCCTGGCTAAAGCCGTAGCCACGGAGAGCGAAGCAAACTTCATTGGCGTAAGGGGACCTGAGGTCCTCAGCAAGTGGGTCGGCGAGAGTGAGAAGGCAGTTAGGGAGATATTCCGCAAAGCCAGGCAAGCAGCGCCATGCGTGGTCTTCTTCGACGAGATCGACTCGATAGCCCCTAGGAGAGGGCAGAGGTTCGACTCCGGAGTTACTGATCGCATAGTCAACCAGTTGTTGACGGAGATGGATGGTTTGGAGAGGCTTGAGGGTGTGGTGGTGATTGGTGCGACGAATCGTCCGGATATTTTGGATCCTGCTTTGCTCCGCCCCGGCCGTTTCGACCGCTTAATTTACGTGCCGCCGCCCGACGAGAAAGCTCGCTTCGAGATTTTGAAAGTTCACACGAGGAGAATGCCTCTCGCAGAAGACGTTAACCTCGCAGAACTAGCAAAACGCACAGAAGGCTACACAGGCGCGGACCTTGCGGCTGTGTGCAAGGAGGCTGCCCTAGCTGCCCTGCGCGAGGCGGGTAGACCGACTAAAGTTACCATGAGCCACTTCCTCAAAGCTCTCGACGCGATAAAGCCGAGCATCACGAAGGAGGATTTGATACGTTTCCAGAGGCTCGCCGAGGAGTTCAAGCGCATGGTAGGCTAGGCGGTTGCGCAGCGCGGGTCAGCCGAGAATTCGTGAGCTCACCCCTCGCCTTTGGTACCCGTCATCATCCTCGCGCAATACATTGAAGCGCGAGCCGCTGTTATAGGCTTACTGGTGCCGCGGCGTGGCAAAGGCGAGAGGGTACTTCGCGGGGTTTTCGCTGAAAAGCGACGTAGGGCTAAGCAGCGACGATGTCGTGCTCTTCAAAACTGTTTCGCAGCAGCCGGAGCTCTTCGAGAGCGTAGGCATGATTGCCTTGCCGACGGTTTCGGACTACCGCGCAGGCAAAGCTAGGAAGGCGAGGATCCACGTGGTCTACTACAAGTCGCAGTCGGACTACTTGCTCCTCACGCGCCCCCTCTCCGCGAACCTCGAGGAGGTGGTGAGCTTCGCTAGCAGCTTGCGGGGCAGCTCCAGCGATTTAAAGATCTTCGCTTCCCTAGCCTCTGATCGCATCACCGGGTTTGAGCGGTTAATCCGAGCTTTCGGCGGCTCCGTGGATGGCTATGAGATCGACCTGGGGTTAATGTTCCACCTCTACGGGATGCGGAGAGGGTTCGAATCCTTCGCGATCGATCTTCTCGAGGAGCTAGTAAGGAGAGCGGACCGCCCCCTTCTCGCGAAAGTCTCCCCCGGCATCCCGATGAGCGAAGACTTCCTCAAGCTTGTGGTCGAAACCGGGATCAGCGGCCTAGTCTTCTCCCCCCATGTAGCCTACAGCATAGGCAGCGAACTTTTCCGCGCTCATTCACCCCTTCTCTCCCGAGTGTTCTCGCACGCGTGGGCTCGCCTCTCAGCCAGCCTTAGCCTATCAACAGCTTACATAACGGATGTGCCTCCCGCGCTGCTCGACGAGTTGGACCCCGCGAGAGCGTTCGACGTTCTCCTCCTCGACGTCGCAGCACTGCTCGGCTACGTGAAGATTCGAGAAGGGGCCGGGGCTCCTATGCCGCTCCGCTGGATTGAGGCTGCAGAGGGTGCTTACCCTACTCTCGATTGGGAGGATAGGGAGTGCGCCTACGCGTGTCCCTTCGCCGCATTTGCTGGTGCGGGGAAGGGGGGACTTCTCGCCGCTAGGGAGGAGAGATGCGACTTCTGCGGGCTTTGCCTCTCAGCGTGTAAAACCGCGAAGCTGACGCGTGTGCTAACTCCCGAGTGATAGCGGGTCGCTTGAAGGGTCGTGAAGCCTCAGGAACTATCGCTCGGGCGAGCTCACCCGAGCTGGAGAAGCTCGAGGCTATGCTACTGGCCTCCCTGGGCGTAGAAGGAAGAGTCTGCCTGCAAAGCGGTTAAAGTGAGGTAGAAGTACTTCTCAGCTTCCTTCTCCGATCGAACACCCAGGTAGACCTCCGAGAAGGCTTTCGCGATGTTTTTCAGCTCGCTGGTCGCTTCCTGAAGGCTCATTCCCAGCTCGGAGCATACCATGTGCCAGCTCTTCGCCTGCAGGACTTTCGCCACCAGCAAAAGCTTCTGCCTACGCGTGAGCTCGGGGCGGATCTTCGCCCTAAAGTAGTGTTTTGCTAGCTCTACGAGCACATCCATGCAGTTCTCGGCAGTCATGTCGCTCCACGCGTACATCAGGAACCTAGCTACCTGGAGTAGCCTGAGCTGGAGAACCGCATCTTCGCTGGGCAGCGACTCCAGCAGCAGGAGAGCGCTCCCCGTCTCGAGATCGAAGTATGGTGTCGCTAGGCTGCCGAGAATCTTCTCCCTAAACTCTCTAGCGAAAACGCTCACCAGTCTCTTAGCACGCTCGGATAAGGGTTTGATCACCAGCACGCTGTACTCCCCGCTGACGGGGTTCTTCTCGGGGCTCATGTGAACCGGGATGTACCCGTTCCTAACCCAGAACCTCAGCAGTTCTTCGGTGACGCCGAAGCCGGCGCCCACCCAGTCTAGCCCCCTGCTCTCAGCTTCCTTCTCAAGCATCTGCAGCGCTAGACTGCCCAGGCCACGCCGCATCACAGCCGGATGGGTGGCGATCCTCACTACCCTGATCCCCCTCAGTTCGCCGAAGTCGAGAACCTTGTAGTGCTTGATGAGTCTGTCAGGTATTATGTTACCCATAATCCAGGCACCCCTCGCCGAAGCTTTCACTGTTTCATCGTCCATACCGCCCTCCACGGCTAGCTCCATCGAGACGACAACCTTACCGCTCGGCGTTTTCAGCATGCGGGCGAAGTGGTGAGGCGCGTTCATTATCATCCCGAGGTCGTTCGGGTTATTCCTGTAGTGCGACAGCACGTAGATCCCGAAAAACTGGCGAAGCTCATCCTCCCGGTCGAGGAAGAAGTCCTCACCGGGCGAGTAGTAAGTCACCTTCATCGCCTCGATATCCTTGAAGTCCTCCTCCGTCAGCGCCGCCGGCTCTGCATCCAAGAGAAGCGTGTCAAAGACCCACTTCTCGATCGGGTCGCCCTGAGCGTAGCGGATGGGCTCGCTCATCTCGTACTCGAGCACCTCCACGTCCGGCTCGCTGCGCAGCCGCCTGAGGAACCTCACGGAGAATCCTCTGCCCGCCCCCTCGTACCCGTGGATCGTGGAGGAGAACACGATCTTGTCGAATCGCTCAAGCATCTTGAAGAGTAGGGGGACGCTGATCGAGGCCGCCTCATCCACAAGGAGGATATCTCCTCTCGCTTTCGCGGCTTCCACCGGAGGAAGGTACTCCAGCTCAATACCTTTACTGTGCAGCGCAACGACGTTTTCCCCCTTCTCCTCAATTTCTAGGGGGTGCTTGTACATCTCTAAAACTCTCCGGGAGAATCTGAACACTTCCTGCACGTTCAGCTCGGAGGGAGCGGTCAGTATGACCCTGCACCTTCCCTTAGCCCTCCTAAGGCGGTGGGCAAGCCACCCTACACCTATACCTACAACGGAGGACTTGCCTCTCCCTCTATCTGCGGTGAGCACGAGGACAAGCTTTCTCCCCTCCCGCTTCTCGTAGAATCTCTCCAGAAGCTTCAAGACCTCTACTTGATCCTGCGTTAAAGCCATCTTATAGACCCGCGCCGGGATCCTGCTCTTTTCGGGAAACAGGAGAGTTCTCTTCCCGGGCTCGACATACGTGGTCGGCGAGTACTTTCTCAGGAACATTTTTGCGTCTGCATCGTATATCGCTATCCCCTCGTGCTGCAACAGCTTCTGAAGGAACCTCTTCTCGAACAGCTTCCTCACATCTCTCACGGTGTAGCCTGGAGTGACGAGGTTGAGCTGGAACCTCGTAACGACCTCTGGAATCTTCTTGAAAGGTGGAATTAGAAGGATGTAGAGCCCTCCACCTCTCACCACACCCATTATCCTGCCCAAGTCGTTGGGCTCGAGGTTGTTCACGAGGTCGGCCACGCAGGCGGAGTACGTGCGGCCGAGAATCCTGTCGAGCTCGTGGTACGACACGTACTCTACTTCAACCTCCTTAGGCGCGCCTCGGCTGAAGAGCTCCTTCCTCATAGCTCCGTCGGAGTAAAAAGCGTGGTAGGTGTAGAGTACTGGGTCACGCGCCACTAGGTCCCTGACCTCGTAGAGGAAGTCCAGAGCCGCCGTCACTAGCTTTGAATCATCCTCGCTGGTGATGACTAGCATTCTCCTGTGCCCGAGCTTAGCTGCGCTTACAAGCTCCTCCCTGACTTCAGCGAGGTGTTCCTCCGGGATTAACGGCACCGCGACACCCCAGTTAAATGCAAAGTTACGCGCCTCGCCTTTTAATGCTTCCACGCTAAGCTAGCTCCACGCGGAGCCAGCTCAGAACCCCTGCGCGGGAGGGTCTTCAGGCTTCACTATATCGCGCAGAAGAGTTGTGGCGTACATGCCCTTCCTGAGGGTGAAGACGAGCCTAACCGTGGAGCCCTCAGCCGCGTAGCTCACCTCCAGGGGTTTAAGCGCCGCTAAGCGGTAAGTGCCGCCGGAGGAGGCCTCAGGCATGCTTTTCAACCGAAAAGCCGCCAGATCCAAACCTTCCTCGCGTAGAAGCTCCCTGGCAAGCTCGCCCGGCTTGCCCGAAGGAAGTTGAGAGTTGTACCCGAAGATAGGTAGGAGCAGGGCAGCGTGCCCCTCGCTTATCCACCTATTCACCTTATCAACTACAGCGCTGTTCACAAGCAGAACTCCCGAGGGCTCGTGGGTCTTCCTGTCGGAGAAGAAACCCACGATATCTCCCGGCACAGCGTAGACGAAGGAAAGCCCCTCCTCTATCCTCCTGCTGAGCAGCCGGTTGAAGAGGTAGGCCTGGTAAGCTCCTATGAAGAGCTTCCTCACGTACGTCGACAGCGCGCGGAAAGCACCTACGTAGTCGCCGGGGTGCTCAGCCAGGTAAGCTATTACAGCCTTCTCGTTGTGCATAGTCCTCGGGAACATCGAGAGAGTGCCCTTGTAGTCGCCTGTCTCCGCGAGGTAGCGGCGCACCCTCTTGGCTCTCTCCGACTCTTTCTCGTACACCGTTAGCAGAAGTTTCTCCACCGCTAGCTCGTACTCTCCCAGGAGGATGTGCTTGCCGACGATATGCGTGATAGGCCTCACACTCCCGAACCTCTGGTAGCCGTAATAGTTGGGTAAACCACCCACCTGTTTGAGGTGCTGGACAGCCTCCGCCACTGCGTCGACATTCCTCACGTCACGAATAACCACCTCGAAGCGGTTCCCGAACAATAGGCCGGGTCTAAGCCGGAAAGGCCTCCGGAAAAAGCAGTGAAGCTTAACTCTCGAGTGCTTGGAGTTGAACTCCTCTACCTTAACGGGGTCCAGCTCCAAGGGCACTGAGACGAACTGGTAGGTGATAGCGGTTGTGTCCTTGAGCCCAGCCACGCCGACGCTCCCCTTGGGCAACCCGAAGAACTTCTCGATAGCGCGGACTGCTGTAAGCGTATCCACCTTCCTCTTCTCCATCACAAGCCACGTGTACTCCCCCGACCCCCCCTCGTCCCCGCAGCGAGGCGAAGCGACCGCTCCATCAACACTGACCTCGAACACGAGGAAGTCTCCAAGCTCTCTTCGGAGAAAACCCCCGCTACCGGGTGTTTCAAGCCCGTAATACTCCATACCGAGAGCGATATCCAGTGGGACGCTGCAGCGCAACGGCACCGCTAGCACCTAGAGCAATTTTAGCTTACCTGTAACGCGGTCAACCAGCTCGGAGGGGGCGGGGCCTATACCCGCCGCAGTTACCGTGCCCGGCGGAAGCTGCGTGAGTCCCCGATCCCTCACCACCGCTACTGGGAGGCCCAGCGCTCGGGCTTCCCTGCACACCGACCTAAGCTCTTCGAGGCTGCTAACTTTGACAACTACCTTCTTCTGGCCGCTGCGGAGCCATTCCACAGCCCACTCGCGGCGCTTTCTCCACGCTTTGAGGAAAGCGCTCAGAGATGCGTGCGCGCCCTGAGCCACCATCTTCCCCTTTCCCATCTCGACATCCTTCCTTATTACGATGACTTGCTTCATCTCGCTCACTACAGCCACCCACGACGCCCGGCAAGCGCTTCTGCCGTCTCTGCCAGCTTGAGTGCAGCTCGCCGAGCCGCTTCCTCACTCGTGGAGGCGCTACCCCTTATATTCACGCATGAGGAGAGCTTCGCACCACCCCGCGCTCTTCGGTGTGAATTTTAAAGAAAACCCTCAACCCACCTAGCCTCTACTAGCTTCTCTTGTACCCTATCTTCCTGAGGAAGTCTACTCTCTTCTTCTTATCGGCTTCCCCTTCTACCCCGACAACCGTGAAGCCGTCTATCACGCCGAGCACACCCCTACCCTGGTCTGTCTCGGCGACTATCACTTGGACCGGATTAGCGCTTGCGCAGTAGATGTGTGCAACCTCTTGAACCATCTTCAGCTGATTCAAGAGGTTGATGGGCCATGCATCCCTTACGAGTAGCACGAAAACGTGTCCCGCCCCGATCCTCTGCGCGTTCTCTATAGCGGCCTTGACGAGCTCCTCGTCATTTCCATCGTATCTGACTAGCCTGTCCCCGGAAGCCTCGTTGAACGCTAAGCCGAATTTCGCGCCCGGAACACTAGTAACCACAACCTCCGCTATATCCTCGACCGACTTGATGAAGTGTGTCTGCCCAATGATGATGTTGGCCTTCTCGGGAATCAACATTCTGACGATTTCAAGCCTTACGCTCACATGATGTCTACCACCTTCGGCGAAAAATAAGCTTTGCCAGACCTCGAGAGAAAAGTCTATTTAAGCGAGAGTACTCGAAGCTGCTCGTGATCAACGACGCGCTAACGTGCATGTGGGAGAATTGCCAGCGCCAGCCAGAGATCATTCTCGAGACCGGGAAGCTGAGCCTAGCTCTCTGCCGCGAGCACTTCACCAACGTTGTGAAGAGGCTCGCGAAAGCCGCGGAAACGAGGGGCAGCATCACCCCCGGAGCGCTGAAAGTTGAAAAGCTTCCAGGCGGGAAGGTGAGGCTAACCGTGCGGAGGAAGAGACTTAAGCGCGGCTAGCTGCCTCGCGATGATTTCTCTCAATTTCTCGTAAGTCTCCTTGTCTATTACAGACCCGTGGAAGCACTCTTCAAGCTCACGGGCCTTAGCCTCGATATCCTCTTCCCTCACTTCGGCGGGCACGCCCATCCTCCGCGAGTGCAGAATCGTCATCTCGGTAAGCTCCTCTAGAAGTATCCACAGCTCGCCGAGCTCCTTGACGAGCGCTGGTGTCTCCGCGCTCAGCACTTCGAGTCTCCGTTTCGCCTTAGCCTCGCTGACTAACCCAAGCTCCACTTTCAAGCTTAGCTCCCGCACTTCCTCCAGGTTCACTCTAATCATGGCCTTGAGCACGCTGATTCTCTCGTAGAGCAGAGGTCTTAGCCGCTCCCATTCTCTAATAGCTGTTCTCGCACCCTCAACATAGTTCTGCCACAGGTTCTCTGCTCTTTCGAATAATCGGGCAACCTCACCCGCGCTATCAGCCAGGCTCATAGCTCCTCAACCTCCTCCCGTATCTTTTCAAGCCTCCTTATCTTCTCCTCTATCTCGCTCTTTAACCGCTCGTACACGTCTCTCGGTATCTCGCCGCTCTTGAACTTCTGCTCCAATTTTGAGAGAGCGATTCTCATTTTAGCGATCTCGGGTTTAACCTCAGTGGCTTTCACCCGCTTAAAGTGAGGAATAACAGCCCTATCCAGGTCTGCGAGCTTTCTCTCGAGCAGCTCCTTGGAGCTCAGCCTCTGTGCGAGCTCTGCGTCGAGCCTACTCCTCACCTCCTCGTACTCTTTCTCACTCAACACGCCCAGCTTGAGCCTGGCCTCCAGCCTCTCAATCTCCGCTTCGTACGCCTCGATGGCTTTCTCAAGGCCGAGGATGTCCTTCCTGAGCTTTTCGCGCACCTCCTCCCAGCTATCCACAATTGCCCGCGCCTCCCGCTCGTACTCCTCCCACATTTTCCCGAGGTCAACTGCCCTCCTCACCAGCTCCTCTACCTCGTCTGCAGCCGCCACGGGCTGCGGTGGGGGAGGGGGCCGGAGCTCTGTGGTCACGCGGGGCTCTTCGCGGATCTCCACCGCAGCAACTGCTTGCTGCGGCACCTGAGGGGGCTGCGGGGCCCTCCTTTTCTCCTCCTGCTTCTTGTAAAACTCACAGCTCCAGTAGTCGGCCACGCAGGGTAGGAAGGCGGGATCCACCTCTGCACCGCCGGCAAACTTGCAGTAGAACTTGTTGCCTGTGCGGTAAAGCCCTGGGCACACGCCACGCGATGACATGTACGTGCCACTCACTGATTGTGAACTACACCGATATATGAGGGTAATTCCTAAACCTGCAGCAGCTAGCGAAACGATGCCGGGTTTGGTGAGCACCACGTGAAAGCCAGGGGGAGGGGTGGGTCGCGTGTCGGCTGAGGGTAAGGAGTGCATCTTCTACCAGCTCACCGCTTCTGGTTACAGATGCGTGCTTATGGGGCCGGAGGAGTGGAGGGGGGCAAGCGACAGGCTCCTAAGCTACTGCAAGTCGGGTGGAAGCGGTTGCCCGAAGAGGCGTGCCCTGGAGGGCAAGAAGATGTCGAACAGCTGCGGTTTCAAGAAGGGCGCTGCCGATGAGCTGCTTCACTAGAGGAGAAAAGCTACTAGTGCTGGGGACCTCCCTCGCTGTGACGGGAGCACTAGCCATTGCCGCCACTCGCTCGTCGGCGGCCGGCGCGTGGCTCCCCCTAACCCTCGTAGTAGCCCCCCTCGTCACCGCTCTATCGGCGCTCGCTAAGCGTAGGCGAATGAGTGAGCTCGCGGTAGCTTTTGCGGCGCCGGTATCGGCGCTCGCCGCGTCGCCGGCTGTGGTTATCGCGGCGTCAGGCATCGTGGAGGCTGTAAAGTCTGGAGGTTTCTCCTACGTGGTCGCAAGGAACTTGTTCGAGAGCCTGGGGGCATCGTTCTGGTACGTAGCGCTAGCAGTTTCCGCGTCAATGTTCCTGGCATCGCTCCTAGTGCTATCGACAGCTATCGGAGCCGTCGCGGTCAACGATGTGGATGCCAGGCTGCTCGCTGAGCGGGCTTCGCGGGCACTGGGAGGGGAACCCCGCTGGGCTTTTCTCGGCTTTCTTCTCGGCCTCCTCATCCCCCTCTTTTCCGCGTGGCATACTCGAAGCTCTAACGAGGCGCAGCTCTACCTGTACTTTGCGCTGCCGGCAGCTCTCCTCACTTCACCGCTACCCGTGTCTCTCTCCTTTCTCCTGTACGCCGCTCTCCCGCTACCCCGGAACGGGCTCCTGCTGGGTGCCACGCTCGGCTGCGCTTTTCACGCTGCAGCTTCCCGAGCGTTGTACGGGAGGCGTGCCGCCGCGGAGGGCTACTGGGGCTTATTCCAGCTCGCTCTAGCGGCTCTAATCCTTTCTCTCGCGTTCTTCACCCTCGTGGGGCCCACCTTCCCAGCGTACATGCTCTCATTCCTGCTCCTCTCATTGGCAGCGGGGGCTGCCGCCACCTCCCTCGAGAGCACGGGGTTCAGCCTCAGCGTGGCTCTCCTCGTATTACTATCGCAGCGGTTAGCTGCAGAGGCAGAGGCGCTTCCCGGCGTGGAGGTCGCTGCAAGCTGGCTTTTCCCACTTATACTCTCAGCTTCCCTCGCTGCGCTTGTGCAGCTGCATCTGCGATGGTTCTCGCGCGAGGTCGAGTACTGTGAACCGGGATTACTGCTCGCAGCAGCTCCCGTGGCTGCAGGCCTCCTCGCGATTCCTTACTACGCGGCCGCATTCTCCTGGCCGCCTCCAGCCCTCAGGAGATACGAGGTGAGTGCTCCGGCCGTGCTGCTACCCTTGCTCGTCTCCGCGGGGGGTTTGGCGGCTCAGGCTCTGGCTAGGAGCGCGACCGGCAGCTTCCTTTCCCTCGCTGCAGCTGCCGCCCCCTTTCACCCGTCAGGCATGCTTTTAGCGGCGCTTCTCGGGGATCAGCTCCGCGACCCCTCCTCCCTAATGTTCATCGCTGGCCTTACAGCGCTGAAGATCCTCCTCACCGTAGTTAAGCCTGGAGCCGTGCGGAGCATCTCCGGAGGAGCTAGCGCGGGCGCCGGCCTAGGACTGGTGGCTCTGGCCCTTCTCCGCTTCGCTTAAATAGCTCGCGAGTGCTCAGGCTGCGGTGCTTTCGCCTTATGCACGTAAAAAGGGAGGAGGCCGTTAGGCGGGCAAGCTCGCTGCTTTCCAAAGCTCTCTACTTCAACCTAGCGGTCGTGCTGGTGCCGCCGCTCTACATCTTGCTTGCGAAGAGTATCGATGCCGGAACTTACGCTGCGCTGGCTTTTCTCGCGCTCTCGCTAGCGTCACTATTCGTAACCTGGCACGCTAGGAGGGCTGTAGAAGACTACGACTTCGACTCAGCACTTTCGACGCTAAACTTCGGAGTTGCTCTCGGCTTACTGGGCGGGGCAGTAGTCGTCGGCGTACTCGCGCTGAAGGCACGTAACATTTTAAAGACGATCTAGCCGAAGGCAGGGTCGGCGGTGGTTAGCGTGAGCAGCCAGCCGGAACCGCCCAGGCCCGTGGTTACCAGCCCGGTGCTCAGAGTACACGCTAGGCTACCCCCCAGGCCGGTGAGGGAGGGTAAGGGGTTTAGCGAAGGTGAGGTGCGGGAGCTCGGGCTCACGGTGGCTGAAGCCAGGCTTCTGGGAATCTTCGTGGACAAGAGGAGGAAGAGCGTGCATCCCGAGAACGTGGAGAGGTTGCGCCAGTACCTCCTCGAGCTGAAGAGAGCCTTGGAGCAGGGCGCTGAGCCGCCGAGACCGGCTCTACCCGAGAAAGTTGTTGTGAAAGCGGATCCCACTAAAGTTTTCAAGGGGAAGACTGCGGCTGGGAGGCGCGGGAGGGGGCTTCTCTCGCTGAAGCTCCGCTACACTCACCACTACAAGTGGAAGAGGAAGCAGAGGGAGAGGCTGCTGAAGAAGAGGCATGAAGCGGCCCGCCACAAGGGCGGGGATTAAGCAGCCTTCTCGAGGTACTTCTTCTTCAAGTACTCCAGCAGCCTCTTCGAGTTTTCCCTCAGGAGCTTGGCTCCGCACTCGCGGCAGTAGTACTTGCCCTCGATTTTAGCCGCTACTTCGGGGCTACCGCACACGCTGCAGCGAACCTCCCCCACGCGTACCCCGCTCTTTCAGCGCCCTACTTCACATATGCTTTTCTAGCTGGCGCTGCGCGAAGGAAAGCAATATAAAGCGAGGCTAGTACCCTATCGCGTGAGCGCATCCTCCCTGAAGCTGGGTTCAACGCTTAGAGGGAACCCCCTCGACTACATACGCCGGGCGAATGGCAAGAACATCCTGGTGAAGCTAAAAGACGGGACAGAGTACATCGGAAGACTAAGGTTCCTCGACCGCTCTATGAATCTACTTCTCGACGAAGCGAAGGAGGTTAGCGATACCAACAAGCTCCTCGCCAACCTCGGCACGGTCTTCATCCGCGGGAGCAACCTGCTTTACGTTTCGCTCGATCTCAGCAAAGTCACCTTCTTCGAGCCCACCGAAGCCCAGAAGCGAGAGGAGCCCCAGCAGGGCAGCGAGGAGGATCAGGAGGATTAGCCTCGGGATGGGTCGGGCACTCCGGCAGGCTTGGGTGCCGATATTACTGCCGGTAATCTCCCAAAAACCATAAAAGTTGAAGCGGCTTCTGAAGCCTTTCGATGCCGAGAGAGATTAACGTCGAAAGAGTGGGCTACGCCCCGCCTGAGCGCCTTCCCGTCGAGATCGTTGAGAGGAAGGGCGTCGGGCACCCTGACTACATAGCCGACTCGGTCGCCGAGGCGGCGAGCCGCGAGCTATGCCGGTACTACCTAGAGCACTTCGGCAGGATTCTCCACCACAACCTGGACAAGGTCTTGGTTGTCGGCGGGCAGTCGGCTCCGAGGTACGGCGGCGGAGAGCTTCTGCAGCCGATCTACATCCTGGTTTCGGGGAGGGCTACAACCGAGGTTGTTCAGAGCGACGGCTCGAAGGTGAGCGTGCCTGTAGGCCCTCTAATCCTGAGAGCTGTGCGGAAGTGGCTCTCGAGCAGCTTCCGCTACCTTAACCCCGAGGAGCACACGATCATCGACTACAGGGTTGGCAAGGGCTCTGTAGACCTCGTCGACATATACTCCAGAGCCAGCGCCTATCCAGGAGCGAACGACACGTCGATGGGTGTCGGCTACGCCCCCCTGTCCACGACCGAGAGGCTCGTTCTGGAGGCGGAGAGGCTGCTGAACTCAGAGCGCGTGAAGCACGACTACCCGGCGATAGGGGAGGATGTGAAGGTGATGGGGGTTAGGAAGGGTGACAAGATATACCTGACGGTTGCAGCCGCCATAGTCTCGAGGCACGTGAGAAGCACTGCGGAGTACCTGGAAGTCAAGGAAGCGATAAGGAAGCTCGTCCTGGAGAAAGCTCACGAGATCACCGACAAAGAAGTTGAGGTCTACGTGAACACCGGCGACGACCCCTCTAAGGGGGACAAGGGAGGAGTCTACCTCGTCGTTACGGGCACGTCCGCGGAGCACGGCGACGACGGGGCGACGGGGCGCGGGAACAGGGCGAACGGCTTAATCACGCCTTTCAGGCCGATGTCGCTCGAAGCTACTGCGGGCAAGAACCCGGTGAGCCACGTAGGGAAGCTTTACAACATCGTCGCTTTCAACGCGGCGCAGGACATCGCCCAGCTGGACCGCGTCGAGGAAGTCTACGTCAAGCTGATCAGCCAGATCGGCAGGCCCATAAACGAGCCACTGCTCTCCTACATCGGCATCAACGCCCCCGAGGAGGTTGTCGCGAGGGTCCGGCACAAGGCTGAAGAGGTGCTCGCCGACCACCTCGACAGGATCAACAGGCTCTGGGAGAAGGTTCTGAGAGAGGAGGTCATGCTCTTCTGAAGAGTTCGGAAGCCCTCCGCCTCCTGTAATCCTCTAGCGCTTTTCTCAGCTTATCCGCCACGCTCCTCGCTCCCAGCTGCTCAACTGCTGCCTGCAGCTCGCTCCTGTCCACAGCCAGGAAGAGCTCGACCTCGCGTGCGGAGGGCAGCGCGCTGAGAGGGACGGCTACAACGCCGAGAGGCAGGCTCTCACAGAGGTCCCCCGGGGGCGATGCCCTCACTACAGCTACCAGCGGCCTCGAGGGATCCTTCACGCGGATCAGCGCCTCCCGGAGCTGGTCGCGGGGCCACTCCTTGTCCACGAAGATGACGGGGTCTAGCAGCGATGCCGGGTTAAACTCACCCCTCTCGAGCAGCTCGAGCGCGGCCGACAGCTTAAGTGCCGCGCACTTGCTACCGAGTACGATCTCGCGGAGCATTACCGCCAGGGAGGAAGCTCTCCGCTCAAGCTCAGCCTGCTTCTCCCTCGCTTCCTGCAGCTCCCTGCTCATCATGTCGATCCTCGCCTCGAGCTTGACGAGTGCCCCATCCCTGGCGCCTAGAGAGCTGCGAGCGCTGAGAAGCCTCTCCAGCGC
The DNA here is from genome assembly GCA_038741495.1 of Thermofilum sp. Taxonomy (NCBI): domain Archaea; kingdom Thermoproteati; phylum Thermoproteota; class Thermoprotei; order Thermofilales; family Thermofilaceae; genus Thermofilum; species Thermofilum sp. The sequence goes on from JAVYKX010000002.1 coordinate 291,013, forward strand.
TGCTGCCTTCTCCTCAAGCTCCTCCCTAACCTCTCTCAGCTCCCTTCTGAGGGCGTGGTTGTCCGCGGCCAGCTGCTCGACAAGCGCCTTGTAGAACTCCAAAGCGTGCTCCGCGCTCTCAGCGGGAAGCCGCTCGACCTCGGCTCTAGGCTCTAAGCCGAGGTACTTTCCAGCCGCTTTCACCACCGCGCTCGCTACAGGCTCCCCGCGCAAGACGAGGAGCTTAGCCTCGTCGAGGGGCACTGGGAGGGCCCTCCTCTCCGCCTCCCTCTCCACCTCCTCGAACTTCTCCCTGTACGAGAGAAACGCCTTGTAGGCTGCGGCGAGAGCGTCCCTCTGGTGGCTGTCCCTCACCTTCACCCCGGAGAGGCTGCTAGCCTCCCCGGCGAGGCGGCGCTTTTCATCCAAGCTGAGCGGCCTCGGCGGGGCGAAGAGCACGGCACCTAAGCTCGAAGCGAGCTTCCTCACGTAGGAGGGAGGCGGCTGCACATCCGTCGCCACGACGGCGGGACGGCCCAGCTCGCTGAGCGCCCTGGTCAGCTGGCTTCTGCCGAGCAGCCTCTTCGAGAACAAGGCGACCACGCTCCCCTTCAAGTCTAGCGCAGCAACCCCCGTAGTCGTGCCCGGGTCCACCCCCACGATGAGGACTCTCTCGGAGCGCCAAGCCCTCCTGGCAGACTTAGAGGTGAGGGGTCTGTACTCGACTCTCTCCCTCTTCACGGGCTCGATCTCGACGAATAGGTCGTGCCCGCTCTCACGGCGCACAACCCCGGCGAGCGCTTCCCGAGGCGCGTACACCACGAAGGTCGCTCCCGTGAGCCCCTCGCCAGACTTCCTGGCGAACAGGTCGTAGTCGAGCCCAGCCCTCTCGAGCGCTTCCCGTATCTCGCTCACCTTCCTCTTCACGAGGAGCTCGATGCCACGCTTGAAGCGCTCCCTGCTCATCCCCCCGGGACCGGGGACCCTGCCCCTCCCCACCTTTATGAGTGTCTCCTCCTCGAAGAGGAGGACCTCGGAGCCCACGCCGTGGTACGCGAGGAGCGCAGCCACCTCCGCGGTCTCGAGAGGGGAAAGCTTCCCCCCGCGGAGCCCGGTGAGCGCGCAGAGCGCCTCTACGCTCAGCCGCTCGCCCGCTACCCGCGTGACTTCCACGAGCTTTAGGCTTGCCGGAAGAACCTTCAGCAGCTTCGCGATCTCCTCCTCGCTCCCCAGCTCGCCGAGGTTGTCTACCGCGATCGCCTCCGCGCCCTGCTGGGCCGCTAGGGCCAGCGCCTCCCCGCGCGAGAGCCCCTCCCACCTGCCCACCACCCTGCCCTCGCTGACGAGAACGCAGGCGAAAGCCGGCTCCCCCTTCTCCGGAGAGCTCCCGGGCAGGATGTCGAGGCCGAGAACCTTCCTGAAAGCCACGCTGAGCTTTCCCCTAGCTAGCCAGCTACTCTGGTTAAAAACTCTTCCGCGAGCGCTGCAGCGTTCAGCTTGAGCCCGTACTTTCTCGCGAAGAAGGCGGCGAGGTTCTCCACGTCCCTCTTAAGGAGGGTGAGAGCCTGAGGGTGGGACGAAGAGACCCACTGGGGCCAGTCGATGAGCACTACTTTCTCCCCCTCCACCACGAGAACGTTGTACTCGCTGAGGTCGCCGTGAACCACGCCGGCGCGGTACGCTTTCTCCACTTCCGCTAGCGCGCGCTCCAGAACGCTTCCAGGGTCCTCGAGCTCGGGCCCCTCCGAGAGCTCTACCCCCTCCACGTACCCCGTCACCACCACGTGGCGGTTCCAGTCGATAGGCTCGGGGACCGAGACGCCAGCCTTCCAGAGCAGCCGCAGAGCCTCGTACTCGCTCCTCGCCGCGAGCCTCGACTGGTAGAGCCAGGAGGTGTGCCGCTTACCAGCAGCGTAGAGCCTAACCTTCTTCACGCTGCGGAAGCTCGTCCGCCCAACCCTGTGCACCTTCACCGCAACCAGCCTCCCACCCGGCGTGAGGCCGAGGTAAACCTCCGACTCCTTCCCCTCCCCCACGGGGCTCTGGCTGATAGCCTCCAGCACCCCCCGCTTCGCGAGCACGCGGAAGGCGAGGCAGTCGTACCCCCGGCTAGTCAGCACGTAGCCCGTGTACGCGGCTTTCACCCGCTGCACCAGCCCCAGCGCGTGCAGCCTCCTCATCCTCCTCTCGGCCAGCTCCCCGCCCACCCCCGCTAGCGACGCGATCAGCTCCAGCGAAACGTACTCGTGGTTGATCATCCCCCTCTCCACCGCTACCAGCAGCCTGTAGTCCACGTTGCTGAGCAAGCGCAGCGCTTCAACCGAGAACCTCGCGCTCACAACCGCGTCGGTAAGCGGCAATCACGGCAGGCTTAAAACCTTCATCCCGCCGCGCGGCTGGCGCGCCCGCCTCCCGCTCGAGAGCCGCGTAAAGCTCTTTTGCCGGTTCTGCAGGTACCTGGGCGAGGATGAGGTAGCTCGCGCCTGAGCGGTGATGAGGAACCTCGATTGCTGAACCTAGAGGAAGGCTGAGAGCCCCCTCCTCCTCAGCTCCAGCACCACCGCTCCGCCGACCGCGGGCAGGGAAACGTTGAACACCGGAGTCGAGCCGATAAAGTCCCTGTGAACCCTGCTCTCGTGCAGGTGCCCGTGGACCACAGCGTCCGGCTGAGCGCGCTCCACAACCTCCCTCATCCCCCGCGAGGACATCTCGGGCCAGAACCGCTCATCCTCCCCCTCCAGCGTCCTGCACCTCGGCGGGTAGTGCGTGAGCAGCACGACGACACCCTGGCCCGCGCTCTTCAGCAGAGCCTCCACGCGCTCCAGCCTCGCCCGGTACAGCTCCCTCACTCTCGGCACGTTCCTCTCCTGCCACCTCGTCGGCCTGTCGAGAGAGCCCGTCGTCCCCACAACCACGACCCTCCCCGACGGCAGGTCGAGCGGCAGTGCAGCGTCCTCCAGCCAGCGGAAGCCCGGGCACTCCTCCCTCATCTTCTCCCGAACCTCCTCGTAGTCCTCGTTCCCGAACACCGCCACCACCGGCACCCCCGGCGCGCGCCTCTCGAGAAGCTTCTCCACGCTGCTGCACACCCTCCACTCCCCCTTCTCCACCACATCCCCAGCGACGAGGACGAGCTCCACGCCCCCCACCTCCAGCTTTTGGAGAGACCGGTTCAGCAGCGGCAAGAAGCGCGGCGCGTGAACGTCGGCGAAAGCCAGAGCCCTCAACCCCGCCACCGGCAAGGAGGCGCTGGGCGCGCTTAAAAGGACAACCCAAGGGAAGGCTTCGTCAGAAACCTAAAAACAGAACGTCTAGAGACGATTTCTAATTAACCGAGCAACTTACCCATAAATACCCTCCAGCCTCCCGGAGACGCGACCCCGAAAAGGGGGCGTGAAACAGTATGAGTAGGAAATACACCCTATTAGCTGTAGCCCTAGTGGCCGCGCTGCTGGCACTCGCCAGCACCGCAGCTGCGCAGCCAACCAAGTTCCCCGCAGAGAGCGTGTACTTCAAGCTCGAAATGCCCGACGGCACGGCTTTCGCAAACCAGCCTGTCATCATCGTGGTGTTCAACGAGACAGGTAACTGCATTCTCGCGCACGCTATTGGAACTACCAACAAGACTGGCTACATATGGGCGGTCATTGACCAGCCGGGGGGAGTAATCCCCCAACCTCAGTACGGAACTTACAACATCTCAGTCTTCTGGCAGGCTTACGGCAGGACGTTCCTCGCTTACACTCTGAGGAACCAGCCCAACCTTAACTTCCTTAACTCCACTCTACCCATGAATCTCCTGTGGAACCTGACCTTCAAAGCGATAACGAACATTGGTGGCACTGATGTAAACTTATACTTCCAGGATCCCGAGTCTGGTAGGGAGGATATAGCGTACTTCGAAGTCTGGCTCTACAAGAAGGCTGGTGCCCCAGTGTTCGCCAGCGAAGGCAACAGGTATGCCATTTCGAAGAAGTGGTTCATCGCTCCCACGGTGGAGGTTGACATTAAGCCTACTCTCGGGCCTACGTGCTACCACATCGAGAAGGCTTGGAACGTGACGCTGTACAAGGAGGTAAGCTGGCTGATCAGCACCGGCCCCGGGAGCTACAACAAGATCCTCGTAGGCAGGGAGAACGTCACCCTGTACACAACCAACTACCTCAACCCCACAACATGGTACATTAACATCACGGAGCTCATCCCCGGTAAGCCGAAGACGAGTACGCAGATAACCGGCGACCCCTTGACGACCCACAAGTATACTGTTGTAGACCGCGCTTACACGTTCCTGGCGAGAGTCACGGTGCAGGACCCGTGCGGCAACACGCTGACAGGCTGGGAGTGGCCTCCGATCAACGTAGAGTTCTCTTCGCCAACTTTCGGCAAGGTCAGAGTAGGTAAAGTAAGCCCAGGGACGGGCGTAGCGCCAGAAGAGGGATACAACGGTTACTTCTGGCTGCCCAACATCTCCTTGTTCTACAACGAGAAGCTGACTATCGCCGCGGAGATTAACGGCATACAGGTCTTCAGCACCGCGTTCAACACCACTAGTATACCGTCGAGCCTGAGCGCGACGCTGCCAAACGGGCAGTCCTGGACGTACTTCACGGGCACCGTTAGCAATGGGGTTGCTGATATTGCGATCAGGGTTGGCGTGGTCCGCGCGCAGGTTAGAGTGAAGGATAGCGGTATCACGGCGGTTCAGCCTCTCGAGGGCGCGATCGTCATCATAGAGGCTCCGGGCTACGACCCGATCAACACCTACACTGATGGCGCTGGCTACGTGGCGCTGCCACCGTATGAGATCCTCGGCGGTGGCTCTGTTAAGGACGGCACGCCTATAATCGTGAGGAAGGGCAGCAGCCCCGGCTACCTGCCCGTGCCCTTCGACTTCATCATCAGCAACAGGACCTACACGTACACCTTCAAGGTGTTCTACGCGCTACCCGGCACCGAGTACTTCGTCGACGTGACGCCGGACAACAACAAGGTTGAGCTCATCCCCGCTCTCGGCCTGCCCGCCGACTGCACCCTGCAGAGCTTTGACTTGATTGCTAAGGTCTTCAACGTCAACATCCTCGTCTTAGACCTCTGCAACAGGCCGATCACCAGCCTCGACGACCGCAACGCTTCGCTCATCCTCACCTACACTCCGCCCGGCGGCGGGGTGACCGTCACCTTCAGCGCGGGCCTCGGCAGGAACGGCACAACTTTCCTCGGCAAGGTGCCTGGAGGCACCTTCACCGTTAAGCTGGCGTTCAAAGGCGTCTTGATGGACCCCGTTTCCGGCCCGAGCCCGCTGGTCGTCACAGGCAACATCGCTAACGTGAGCCAAGCCACCTACGTGTTCCCGGTCGGCGACATCGTCTTCCGCGTCACGCAGTGGGACGTTAAAGAGCCGCTCGTCAACATCAGCGCGACGCTGACCTACTATAAGGGCGACGCGCGGATGTATGTTGACGGCCCCAAGCTCACCGACTGCAGCGGGCTTGTCAGCTTCACTAAGGTGCCGATGATCGTCACCGGCAACACGAAAGTGATCCTCGAGCTCAGAACAACTAGTAGCACGCACTACATCAGACCGCAGGATGCTGGACTGCTCGTAGGCAAGTGGGATCTCACCTCCCTAATCGCCGGCATCAAGCCCGCCTGCTCCGTCGGCCCGATCGACGTGCCAGCCTGGATCTTCAGCTTCACGCTCGAAGCTGTAGACCACGCTGGCAACATCCTGAAGGAGCTGCCCACCAGTAACGGAACCGCGCCTGTGATCGTCGCGCTCAACGACACTGCCTACGGCACAGACTACAACGTGACTCTCCTCTGCGTCGGAGGACCTGGCTGCCTCTGCTGGCCCGAGATCCTTGTCGACTACCGGATCTTCAACGCGACCGGCTTCGCCGACAAGCCGTGGGGCAACGGGATCAGCGAAGCGAGGTTCAAGTTCACGAGCAGCCAGTTCATGAACAGCCACTACCCGCACCTCTTCATCGCCGGCGCTAACTACAGCTTCATCGTCTGGTACGGCGGCGTCATGGTCTACAACTACACGTTCACCATGCCCGCGCCCAGCGAAGCGCTCGACTACACTAAGGTGATCCCAGCCCAGGTCATCCTCTTCAACGAGACCGCGAAGACCACGAAGCTTGCTAAGACCGATAGCCTCGACTACACCTGGATCCTCGACAAGGATGGGAGGATCGAGCACCCGATCGTCAGGTTCTACAGCGCGCCCGCCTGGGCCGGCAGGTACAGCATCAAGGTGCAGCTCGTCACCTGGGTGATCAACCTTGACATCTACACCCTCAGCAAGGAGAATGCAGGCCTCATCCCAGGCCTCAACGTCACCCTCGTTAGGAGCGACGTCGTTTACTGGAAGACCCAGCTCAAGGGCGACATCTTCCTGAACGTGACGAGGTTCAGCGAGTACAGTAAGAGCGGCCCCGTCAGCATCGCCTGGAGCGCGGTCGACGGCAACGGCGACGGCGTCGTGACGATACCCGTAGCGGTCTGGGCGCCCACCAGCAGCGGCATCTCTGCAGTTAAGTTCGGCGCAAGCATAACCAACGTGTACGTGCTCGCCGGCAAGAAGTACGGCACCCCCGGCGTCCCCGACACGCCGTACCACAGCACTATTACCAACATCGGCACGCTTTACGGCTACCTCGTCGGACCCTACAACGTAACTCTGGACGGCATCTTCACTGATACGAGCCAGAGCCTCGACTGGTACAAGTTCTACACTGGGAAGTGGGTCGGCCCGTTCCGCGGGCCGAAGGCCTGGATCGGCGGGGCGTGGAACTTAACGCTGTGGAGCGGTGCAGCCAAGGTAGTCCCCACGGCGGCGATGGAGGGCTTCTGCGTCCTTGTGGGCGGCCCCGACCTCCGCGGCAAGACTGTCCCGATGGCTAACCAGCCCGTGACCGCCACCGCTATCGGCGTGACTCCTGGAGCTACTGCAGCGATAGCTACGGGTGCCACGGGAGCTGACGGCACAGCGCCCTTCTACCCCGACAAGGGCGCGACGGTGAGCACTCCGATCGGCGGCAAGCCCGTTTTCACGGGCAAGCTCGCGTTCCTCGGCATCACAGGCCTTAAGTATAGGCTGTCCACGAGGCTGAACTTCGACCCGATCCTCGCGCCCTACGGTTTGAAGACCGAGGACGTGATGGACCCCGACACGCTATCCAGAGTGGTCAGCTTCACTCTCGATAACAACATGCCTGGCGGCAAGTGCATCGAGCTCACGTGGAGCGGGATCCTCGTAACCGTGTTCGACTGGCAGGGCAAGCCGCTGCAGAACATGATGGTTGCTGCAGTGCTCAGGGAGCCCACGGCGAAGGCGCTGCCCAGCGTGATCGGCTTCACTGATGCTGACGGGCACGTGATCCTCTACGTGCCGCCCGGCGGGCAGAGGTACCAGCTGCTCGTCTACTGGCGTGACAGCTACCTGCTGAGGAAGAAGGGTGTCATACCGAGGGAGATCGTGATCTTCGACACCGTGACCGACTACGATACCCCGAGGCTCTACGCGCCCGGCAGCGGGACCACGCTCGAGACCTTCGTCTACGCTGCGCTCATCTACTTGAGGAACGCTGAGGGAGCCCCGCTATCCCCCGAGACGCTTGGGAAGATCACCGTGACTATCAAGTGGCCTGACCAGGTCATCACCGTGCACACACCTGAGAGCGACGGCAGAGTGCCCATCATCCTGAACAAGGCTACCGCGAAGAGCTGGCCGCTGGACGCCAGCGCTGCAAGGAGCCCCGAGACCGACCCGAAGGACATCAGCCAGGCACCGCACGGCGCCTACCTCGTGACTGTCGAGTACGCCGGCGTGGGTAAGATCGCGGAGCAGAGCATCACGATCATCAAGGGCAGGTTCGAGACACCGTTCCAGACCTTCGAGGTGCGCCTCGACATCCGCGACATCAAGATCAGCTTCTCGTCACCCTTCGGCACGCCGCTCGCCGGCGCGACCGTCGAGATAACTAAGCCCGGCGCCATCAAGGAGACGTACACACTCGGCCCCGACGGCGCTGTAACCCTGAGGGAGGTGCTGCCCGGCACCATCAGCTTCACTGTTAAGGACTGGAAGGGCATCCCCGTCGCTTTCAGCGGTAGTGCGGCTCGCGCTCCCGCGATCGCAGTCACCGTACCCAAGATCGGCAAGCTGACGGTTAAGGTCACTGGCGCCAGGGGCCAGGGCGTCGACGGAGCCACCGTGAACGTCGACAAGGTTGGCACCTTCACCACCGACGCTAGCGGCGTCGTCAGCCTCGAGCTGCCCAGCGGCAGCTACTCCGTAAAGGCGAGCAAGGGCGGCAGAGAGGCGAGCGCCACCGCGACGGTAGCTGACGGCAAGGAGACCATCACCGAGCTCAAGCTCGACATCTTCCTCACGATCGCCGGCTGGGAGATGAGCAGCGGCGAGTTCCTCGGACTGCTGCTGCTCCTCATCCTGCTCGTCCTCGTCATCTTCATCGTCGCCCACGAGTACGCCGCCTGGAGGCGCCGCCGCCTCGCTCGCGTCATCGCTCCTGCAGGAGAGCAGAAGTAAAGCGCGGCCGTAGGGCACGGTAAAAACCCTTTTTTACCTTTTCTCTTCTCTTCCTTTTGTGGTCGCTAGTTGCGAAAACGTGCTAGGTTTTCTACTCGGCTTTAGACCCCTACTTGCTCCTTCTCTCGAGCCTCTAGCGGCTGAAGAAGGGTTGCGCGTCTCTACTGGTGTGAGGAGTTTGGATGAGCTGCTTGAGGGTGGTGTGGAGGTGGGGAGTTTGACGGAGTTTATTGGGGAGTTTGGTGCTGGGAAGACTCAGCTCTGCCACCAGCTTGCGGTGATGGTCCAGCTCCCCAGGGAGAAGGGGGGCCTCTCCGCCAGGGCGCTCTACATCGACACCGAAGGCACCTTCCGGCCCGAGAGAATCATCCAGATCGCAAGGTACCGCAACCTCGACCCCGAAAAAACCCTCGAAAACATCCTCTACGCAAGAGCATACAACAGCGACCACTTGCTCCACCTTCTCGAGAAGAGCGCCGAAGCGATCGTCGGGGGGGATGTTGGGCTGCTGGTGCTAGACGAGGCGACAGGCCTTTTCAGAGCGGAGCTGGAAGCCAGCGAGAGGGTTGAAGCTTTCGCGAAGCTGGCCTCCCTGCTGGAGGTTGCTGCTAGAGCTGGAGCTGCTGTAGTGTTCACGAGGCATGTGGTCGCCGCCGACGAAGAGCTCCCAGCGGGCGGGGCAGCTGTGGATGGACTAGCTACAGTGAGCGTGAGGGTGGCGAGGCGAGGCGAGGTGAGAGAAGCTGAAGTGATCTCGAGCCCGTGGAGGAGGCGGGTAGCCTACTTCCTAGTGGGTGACAAGGGTGCTGTCGACGTCTAGGCTCCTCGGAAAGCTGGGGCGGGGCTTTCTCCTCGAGCTCGCCGGTGCTCCGGGCTCCGGCAGGAGGGAGGTCTTGTTCTCCATCCTGCGGAAGCTCCTCGAGGAGGGCTGCGGAGCTTATGTGGACCTCTCCGGGTCTGTGAAAAGAGCTCTAGTTTCCGGCAGGGTTGACCCCTCGGTGGAACCTTGGAGCAGGCTCAAGCTGCTCCGCGAAGCGGATCCCCCTGCTCTCATTTCTCTAGCTCTCTCGGGGAGCTGCAGGGTAATCGTGCTGGACAGCCTCCCCCGCTTTTTCTACTCTCTAAGAGCTGAGCGCGGGAGGAGGTGGGGCTGCACCGCTGCTGTGCTTTCCGCTCTCCTGGCGGCGGCTGAGAGAGGTACAGCAGCCCTGGTGGTGAACTACGCCTCGCGGGGAAGGAGCTTCGGCGAAGCCGCGTTCGCTCACTACTTCACGCACCGCACGCTCGTTGAAAGGAAGGCTGAGAAAGGCCTCTCAGTGAGGCTCATCTACCCGGCTGAAGAGTCCTGGCCCGCGTAGCACTTGTTCAACAGCTCCAGCATCTGGACCGGCTCCCGAGGAGCCTGCTAACGGTGCGAAGGTATCTGCCGAAGGTCGCCTAACTGGCGCGATCACCGTATAGTTAAACGAAAAATAATTAATTTCAGCTGTTTTTAGTAAGCATAATACCTATCCATCAACCGCGCCTGTAGCTGCAGCACACGCATACACCGCAAAACTAATTGTAGAACCTGTAATAGTCGTAGAGGTGGTGCAGCTGTCGCTTGAGGAGGTAAGGCTCCTCTGCAGGCGGGCTGAGGGCTTCTTGCGGAACGCCGAGCACCTTATTAGCGTCGGGGAGTGGGATCTTGCCGCCTTCAGCTTGCTCTCAAGTGCAAGCTGCTCCTGGAGGCGGGCTCCTGCCCGAGGGCGCGCTCCTTGAGGAGGTTGGTGAGGGAGTTGGGCAGGCTAGCTCCTGGGCCTCTCACGTTGTTGGAGGACGGGGTGAGCCTGCACTACGTGGCCAGGCTTGAGGAGGCTTACGTGGCAGCTAGGTACATGCCCTACAGCTACGAGGAGAGGGAGGTTAAGAGTCTCTACCGTTTCGTAGTCGAGAAGTTTAAGCCGCTGATGGAGAAGGTGGTATAGACGAGCCGGGTGCCCGAAGACGTCCTGCTACTAGCTAGGAGAGTTAAAGTGCTGGCTGCTACTAGCTAGGAGAGTTAAAGTGCTGGCGAGAACCTTCGACCCTGAGGCGAGGGTCTACGTCTTCGGTTCCGCGGCTCGAGGGGAACTGACCGCGGCGAGCGACATCGACGTGCTGGTTTTAACCGAGAGAGTGGACTTGAAGTACGAAATCATGGTCAAAGTCTACAGGGACGTTGAAGAGCCGGTGGAGCTCCACGTAGTCAACGAGAAGCAGCTGAGGGAATGGTACCGGAGGTTCATCCCACCGGAGGAGCTCGTGGAAGTTTAACGCAGGTCGGTGCGCCCGCCCTAAAGCGGCCAGCTCGCCCTAGCCGGTCTCTAGACCGCTGGTTGCGGAACCTGAAAGCCTCTTCGAGGGTGAGCGATAAATACCGCGGAGCCGGGTTTCGCCGGCGTGGAGCTCGATAGAAGGGTGAGCGTGCTGGACTTGTACAAGGTCTGGCCCCTGCTCCGCCGCCTGGAGGGAGAAAGGCTGGAGAGGATTTACTCCTGCGGAGAGGTTGTCGCCGCTACCACCAGGTCTGCCGTCTTCATTTTCAGCCCCCGCCGCGGTCCAGCCGTCCTCCGGGAAGGCGCGGAGCTACCGCCGGGGACTCAGCGCTTGAAGCAGCTCTCCCAGCTTGAGGGTAAGCGTGTGACCTCTGTCGAGCAGGTGAACGGAGACCGCGTGCTTTCGCTCCAGCTGGGCTCCTTCGAGCTCGTGCTGGAGTGGGTTAGAGACGGCAACGTGGTTCTCTTAGACTCCTCCGGTAGAATCGCCTACGCAATGAAGCATCAGAAGATGAGGGATAGATCCCTCGTGCGGGGCGAGCACTACAAGCCTCCGCCGAAGCCCGGCGACGCGTTCTCGGATCCCCCCAGCCAGCTTTTCAGCCTCTTCCGCTCCAGCGGCAGGAGGAGCGCAGTCACCGCAATGAGCCTTGCCGCATCTCTGCCGGCTGAAGTAGTCTACGAGGCTTTCTATCGGCGCGGTGTCGACCCGGGTTTGCGCGCAGACTCGGTTGACGAGAGCACTTTCAGGAGCCTCCTCTCCGAGGCCCGCGACATCTTCCTGGAAGGCCTCGCGGACTACACCGGAGGCTACTGGCGCCCGGGAGGCGGGGCGGAGATCTACGCTTTCCCCGCGAGGCACCGTAGCGCTGTGGAGAGGTTCGAGGGGTTTGCCGAGAAGCTGAGCGAGCTGATAGTCAAGCTGGCGGTGAGCGATGCAGCTCCCAGCGAGGCTGCACCCCCTGTGGATGAAGTCGAGGAAGCTCTCCGCGAAGCGGAGGAGGCGGCGAGGCTGCTGCAGGAGCATGCGTGGCGAGTGGACCAGGTACTGGAGAGGTACAGGGAGCTGAGAAGCGAGAAGCTAGCGTGGGCAGCGCTGGAGGAGAAGCTGAGAGCCGAGTTTCCGGAAGTGGTTTCCGTGGATCCCTCGAAAAACACCTTGACCTTGAGGCTCGGAGAGGCGGAGGTATCCGTCCTGGCGGCGGAGAGTGCGGCCGCTAACGCGGGGAGGTACTTCGAGAGGGTTAAAGCTTTGAGGAGGAGGCTTGAGGAGCTGAAGTCCGCTGCCCCCCGCGTGCGCCCCTCGGTGGTTATATCCCCTAGGCCGAAGCGCAGGGAAGCTTGGTACAGCCAGTTCCGCTTCTTCTGGACGAGCGGCGGTTTTCTCGTCGTCGCCGGCAGGACAGCTGGGCAGAACGAGCTGCTGGTGAGGAGGTACATGGACCCCAGCGATATCTTTCTCCACGCGGATATCCACGGCGCACCAGCGACAGTGATCAAGACTGGGGGGCGCCAGCCGAGCGAGCAGGATATCAGCGAGGCCGCTCAGTTCGCAGCCTGCTACTCCAGCGCGTGGAAAGCCGGGATGTACACCGTCGACGTGTTCTGGGTCCCGGGAGCTCAAGTATCCAAGTCCCCTCCCAGCGGCGAGTACCTGGGGAAAGGGAGCTTCATGGTGTACGGCAAGAGGAACTACGTCAAGGGCATCAAGCTCGAGCTCCTGGTGGGTTACAGCAGCTCGCTGGGCCTAGTGGCGCTCCCCGCGATCGCAGCTCCGCGCGAAGGCTGCTTCCTGAAGCTTGCTCCGGGTAGGCTATCCCGCGACCTAGCGGCGCGCAAGGTGGTGGAGTTCCTCAGAAGGGAGTGTGGCGCGAGGGGCTTCAGGGACGAAGATGTCCTGAGGCTTCTCCCTGAGGGGGGCTTTCACGTGGAGAGGTGGAGGCCGCTGTGAAGTACTACGAGCCAGTCCTAGAAGCTGAGAGTGTTTCAGGATTGCTGAGCACTCTCGCTGAAGCCGACCCACCGCCTCTCATCGTGAAGCTTGGCGAGCGGTATTACCCTCTGCACCAGCTGCTGCTGACTCTCGACGGGAAGTCTGCGAGAGGGGTGCGCGTGCTCTCCTCGAGCCCTGGCCTCCGCTCGGCGCTAAAGCTCCTCTCCCAGGGCCATTACCTGGTCGTGCGGAGTAGAGCTGTGACGCCGCGTTCGGTAATTCGCTACCTTCTCGAGGAGGAGTTTCTGGCTGACGAGGCCGTGCTGGAGAGAGTGACCAGGTACGCGGTTCCCTGCTTGAAGAGCAATGCCACGGTGAAGACCGTCGTCCGATTCCTCGAGGCTAGAGGGGCTGTGGCGGCCCCCCTCTGCTGGCAGTCGAGGATTAAGCGAGTAGTCACCATCGTGGATGCGCTCTCCTACGCGGTCTCCTCGGGTCTCTCGAGGAGGAGCCTTCTCCTGGACCGGAGCTCTGCTGCGCGCATAGGCGGATCCCGGCCGAGAGCACACTCGGAGCCGCTTCAACCTCTTCTCAACGGGCTCTACGCAGTCACTCCAACCGGTTTGCTTCTCGACGTCAGCTCGTTGAGGATGATGCTGGGTGAGCTGAGCGTTGAAGTATAGGCTGGTGATCGTCGACGGGATGCTCGGGAAGCTGGCACGGTGGCTTAGAATGCTAGGCGTACCAGCTCTCTACAAGGGGGTCTGGGGCGATGAGGAGCTGCTGGAGCTAGCGCAAGGGGAGGGGGTTTTGCTCTTGACGCGGGATAAGGAGCTCGCGCGCAAGGCAAGAAGCGCAGGCTTGAGCGCGCTCCTCTTACCCCAGGCGGAGGTCGAAGATCTTCTCGCAGTAGTCTTGCCGGCGCTCGGCAGGGAGCCTGTTTTCGACCAGAGGAGCGCGCTCTGCCCACTGTGCGGGTCGGCGCTGAGCCCTGCGGGCAGGGATGAGGTCGCGAGGAGGGTTCCCCAAAGGATTCTCGCCGTTTATAGCGAGTTCTACATGTGCACGAAGTGCGGACAAGTTTATTGGGCTGGATCGCACATGAGGCAGATCGAGGCCACTCTCGAGAGGGTGAGGCGGATTGCTTACGGGAAAATTGTCTGCTGAAGAAGGAGCGTTCCTCGTAAGGCTTGCAAGAAGGGCTGTAGAGACTTACCTGAAGAACGCGGTGATCATCGACCCTCCGCCCGAAACTCCTCCTAGTCTCATGCAGGAGAGCGGAGCGTTCGTGACAATCGAGGCTTTACGGCTGGACAGGTTCACTGGCAGAGTTAGGAGGGAGCTGAGGGGCTGCATCGGCTACCCTGAACCCCTGCTCCCCCTCGCCGAGGCGGTAATCAGGGCGGCGATAGCAGCCGCTACAGAGGATCCCAGGTTCCCTCCGCTCACCCCTCGCGAGCTCGACAACGTGATCTTCGAAGTGAGCGTGCTCACACCTCCTCAGCTGGTCCACTACCGGGAGCCCGCCGAGCTCCTCGAGAAAGTGAAAGTTGGCCGGGACGGGCTGATGGTCGAGCTCGGCGGAGCTCGGGGTCTCCTGCTGCCGCAGGTCCCCGTCGAGGAAGGGTGGAGTGTCGAGAAGTTTCTCAGCTACGCTTGCCTGAAGGCCGGGCTGCCGGAGGATGCTTGGAAGACTAGCCGCTTGAGGGTCTACACTTTCCAGGCCCAGATCTTCGTCGAAGCGACGCCGGGCGGCGACGTTGTTGAAAGAGTGCTGGAGCCTCTTCACGAGTGAATGCTTCGAGCAATAGCTTAATTACGGCGTTTCTCGCAGTAGAGCGTGGAAGGGCTCTAGTGGTGAAGCCGCGTTGGTGAAGGAGATAAGGCTCTACCTGTGCCGCGACGAGAAGTCGGGCGAGATGCTCGAAGCTTTCCGCAGGGAGCTGAACCTCCTGCCCCGGGAGAGCCGCCCGAAGCTCAAAGCGAAGGTACTCAAGCTTCGGAACCCTTCAGGGTTCGAGCAGTACGTGAGAGAGCTGGAGGAGCTTTTCGGCGGCCTTTACGTTGAGGAGTTCAAAAAGTACGGAATTCGCGCCGTGCCTGCTGTCGTAGTAGACGGCGAGAAGCTGTTTGAAGGAAAGTACCTCACCAGGGACGAGATCAGGTCCCTCCTGGGTCTTCAGCCCGCGCAACCCCAGCCTGCCCAGCCCCCTCCAGCATCTCGGCCACCGCAACCTGCAGCGCAGCCACCCGCGAAGCCCTTCGAGCTAACTCCAGTAGAGCTTGTTCCACCGGAGGAAGAGCAGCTTCCCGAACTGAAGCCCGAGCCGAGACCCACGCCGCCTATCCTCCAGCCTGCGAGAGCGACACCTGAGAGGGCTACTCCCGGAGAAGCGCGGAAAGTTGCGCCTCAGCCTCCCACCCGGGTAGAGCCGAGGAGAGAAGAGCTGCCTGAGGAACCGTTCGTCATAGAGCCAATCAAGGTTGAACCGGTAAAGGCTCCTCAGCCGGGCAAGCCTGCACAGCAGCAAGCAGCTCCGCCCCCCCTAGCCCCCGAGCCCAGGAGGGCTGCAGCCCCCCAGCAACCTCCCGCGCCGCGACCTGCCGCTGAAGCGCCGCAAGCTCCGGCGGCGAAGTTCTCTTGCTATACTTGCATCCACTTCAACCCCGAGCGTTCCCGCTGTAGGCTTCTCCACATACCTGTCCCCGACCCGAACTCACCGCCATGCGGTAGAGGTAGGCGCTAAGCGCTATCCTTATTTCCTACTTCCGTGCCTCCCCTAAGGGGAGAAGGTGGCTAGCGATCTCCCGTACAGCGTTCTAGTAGATTTCTACGAGAAGATCGAGGAGACCACTAGCAGGATAGCTATGACCGACTACCTTGTCGCGCTCTTCAAAAAGACTCCAACCGAAATGCTTGACAAGGTCATTTACCTCACGCAGGGGCAGCTGAGGCCTGACTTCGAGGGAGTTGAGCTGGGGGTAGCGGAGAAGCTGTGCCTCCGCGCGATCGCGAAAGCCGGAGGAATACCGCTCTCGACTGTTGAGGAGCTTTACAAGAAGCTTGGAGACGCCGGCCTCGTGGCTGAGACTCTGCTTTCGAAGCCGAAGCAGAGCGCAAGCCTCCTAGGCTTCCTGGGTGTTGAGGAGCAGCGAGCGGAGCTCACAGTATCTCAGGTCTACAACGCGCTGATGCGTATAGCCCTAGCGAGCGGAGAGGGTGCTCAGGAGGTCAAGGTGGGGACGCTTTCCTCCCTCTTATCGAGCGCGAAGCCGAAGGAAGCTAAGTATATCGTCAGGACGGTGACCGGCAAGCTAAGGCTCGGCATCGCCGACATGACGATCCTGGACGCCCTCGCGGTTGCTTTCACCGGCAGCAAAGCGGCGCGCGACGTGGTCGAGAAGGCTTACACGAAGCACCCAGACCTCGGCCACATTGCCCGTTTGCTAGCTGAGAAAGGGCTTGACGCTGTGAGAAACATCAAGGTTACCGTAGGCATACCAGTTTTACCCATGCTTGCCGAGAGGCTCGCGGACCCCAGAGAGATTCTCGCCAAGCTCGGCGGAACCTGCCTGGCGGAGTACAAGTACGACGGGGAGAGAGTCCAGGTTCACAAGAAAGGCGATAAGGTGCTTCTCTTCAGCAGAAGGCTCGAGAACATTACCCACCACTACCCGGATGTTGTCGAAAGCATGCAGAGGTTGAAGGCGGGCGAGTGCATCGTAGAGGGGGAGATCGTCGCCTACAGTCCTGATACCGGGGACCTCCTCCCCTTCCAGGAGCTCATGCACAGGAGGAGGAAGTACGACGTTGAAAGAGCTATGAAAGAGTACCCGGTAAAGGTCTACTTGTTCGACGCAATCTACGTCGACGGGGAGGAGCTGATCGATAGGCCTCTCTCCGAGAGAAGGAAGATCCTCGAGAGCATCGTGCCCGAGGGGGACGAGAACCTCCTTCTCTCGAAATCTAAGGTGGTCTCGGACCCTAGGGAGCTAGTCCTCTTCTTCGAAGAAGCCGTCAGCGATGGCTGCGAAGGTATCATGTGCAAGTCTCTCGCTCAGCAGAGCGTCTACCAGATGGGGGCTCGAGGCTGGCTCTGGATCAAGTTCAAGCGCGATTACCGCATGGAGATGACTGATACTGTCGACCTAGTCGTCGTGGGCGCTTTCCACGGCCGCGGTAAGAGAGCTGGCGCGTACGGCGCTCTCCTCATGGCGGCTTATGACCCCAAAAACGATGTCTTCAAGACTGTCTGCAAAGTTGGAAGCGGTTTCACCGACGAAGACTTAGCAAAGCTACCTAGCCTGCTTGAGCCCTACCGGATACCCCACAGGCACCCGAGAGTGTTCTCGAAAATGGACGCTGACGTCTGGTTTGTACCGGCCGTTGTTCTCGAGGTTATAGGAGCCGAGATCACTTTGAGCCCTCTTCACACATGCGCTTTGGGGGCCCTCGAGGAGGGAGCAGGCCTTGCAATTCGTTTTCCCAGGTTCACGGGCAGGTACAGGCTCGACAAAAAACCCGAGCAGGCGACGACAGAGGACGAGCTCGTGGAGATGTACAAAGCTCAGAGGAAAACTGCCCTACCAAGCTAGGTTCTCGCGAGCATCCTGTTCAGCGTCCACCGCAGCGTGCTCTTTATCTCCTCCGCAACTTTCCTATCACCGTAGTTCGTAATCACTATCCTCTTCAAGTTCCCGTTCTCTTCCTCGATCACGTAATCAAACCCCTCTTCAGGTCTCTTCTCCCCTCTGAGGATGAGATCCTCATCCCTCTTCTTGTACCCCTCGAGAACCTTCCTCACGAAGAAGCTCTCGAAGGGCGGCGTAGAGGCTGAGAAGCTTCTGAGGAAAGTGACCTCGATGCGTGTCGGGTAAACGTTAACTTTCGCCAGCTTCTCCCCGGTTGTCATAGCTGTAACTACCATCTCGCTGAGAGGTGCTTCCTGCCTCTGGGGCGGAGCTTCAGCCTGCCTAGGTGGTGCAGCCGGCTGTGCCTGCCGAGCGGCAAGCTCTGAAGCTCTTACGAAGCTCGCAGAAGACAGAGCGGCGTCAACAAGCTTCACAGTGGCCTCCAGCAGCTCTAGCTCCCTCTTCAGGTCCTCTATTCTACGCTCAAGGTACCTTTTCAGCTCTGCAAGCTTCTGAGCATCTTCGCCCACAGCCCCCGCCACTTGGTTTAATCGCGACGTAAAAATACTTTGGTTACGTCACGACGTTAAGGTGCCCGTTTTGAGGGGCTACCTCCGCTTCGCGGTAGCGGGAAACCTGAACCTCGACCTCTACTTCATCGTGGGCAGGATACCTCAGCCTGACGAAGCGGTGGAAGCCCAGCAGCACTTCTCTAGACCGGGTGGTGCTGCGTGCAACGTTTCCGCCGCGCTTGCGAAGCTGGGGGCTCGGGTGCGTCTCTTCGGCTTCGTGGGAAGCGATGAGGCCGGCAGGAGTGTTCTCGAAGGGCTTAGAGGCATGGGTGTAGACGTGAGTGGTGTTAAAGCCGTAGACAAACCCACGGGAACAGTGGTAGTCTTACTGGACAAGTTGGGCAGGCGAGCCATGGTAGCTCTGCGTGGAGCTAACTTAGAGCTGAAACCCGGATCCCTGAGTATCGAAGAGTTATCTGGCTTCGAC
The DNA here is from genome assembly GCA_038741495.1 of Thermofilum sp. Taxonomy (NCBI): domain Archaea; kingdom Thermoproteati; phylum Thermoproteota; class Thermoprotei; order Thermofilales; family Thermofilaceae; genus Thermofilum; species Thermofilum sp. The sequence goes on from JAVYKX010000002.1 coordinate 309,413, forward strand.
CACCTCCACCTGAGCAGCACCAAGCCCGACTTCTCGGCTTGGGTTCTCAGCGAGGCGAAGAGGCTGGGCTTAACTACCAGCTACGACCCAGGGTTAACCGTCGCTGAGCAGGGGCTCGGGGCTTTACGGGGAGTGCTCGCTTCGACCGATGTTCTTTTCCTGAACGAGAGAGAGTTCACCGCGCTGGGCGGCGACCTGCTTGTAGAGCGTTTTGCCGGGTTGATTATCCTAAAAAGAGGGGAGAGGGGGTCCGAGGCGCCGCAAGCAGGTCTGCGCGCGGAAGCCTTCCGGGTCGAGGCCGTCGACACGACGGGAGCTGGGGACTCGTTCGATGCAGCTTTCCTGTTGTGCTGGAAGCTGGGGCTACCTCTCGAAGAGTGCCTACTTGTAGCCAACGCTGCAGGTGCCTTGAAAGCCACTCGAGTTGGGGCTTACTCCTCACCTACGCTGAGCGAGCTTCTCGCCTTCCTGAGGGAGCGCGGCTTAGGAGACCTGGCGCAGCGCCTAGAGACGAGGCATAAAGCAAATAATCAAGTGAGTGGTCTGCTTCAGGGCAGTGGGCGCACATGCTAGCTTCCGATAGTCAGTGCTCGCCGATCTGCCCCTTTAGGGCGTTCACCTGCTACAAGGAGGCTATAATCTACCGCAGACGTGGTGGTAGAGTCGAGGCTTTCTGCTCCTGGACCGGCGACGCCTGCATAGGCTTCAAGTGCCAGTTTGCAGGCTGCTCGAGGCACGCGCTCCTCCCGGACGGCACGTGCAGGCTTAAGGTGGAAGCGCTAGCGCCAGCTGCGAGCGAGGATGATGCCTCGATAGAGGAGGAGGCGAAGGTTCTGGAAAAACAGATCGAGAGCAAGATCCGGGACAAGATCAAGAAGTTCGGGTCACGAGCGAGAGATCTCTGGTAGAGTAGAGATCCTAGCAGGAGGTTGAGCTTTGTTTGAATTCGATGCTAGCTGCTGGTAGATGCTTCTGCAGCGGGAGAGCTGGGAGAAGACAGCTAGCCTGCGGCTAGGCAGCTGCGATGATTACTCCTACCTGCTCCGCAAGCGCTGGAACACGCTTTCTAGAGCTACCGCTAGGTGCCAGGAGCTGGTCTGCATGGTGGTTGTAAAGCTCTAGCATCCGGTACGGTATTTAACCCCCTGTTTTCAAAGGGGCTAGGGTGCTTAAGTCTTGAAGCTGCTGCTAATTCACGCTCAGAGTTTTGAGTACGAGGCAAGGCAGCGCGCGCTCCAGGAGGCAGACCCGCTCGACGGGAACAGGCACGGCGCCGCCGAGAACGTTCTAGTAGTTTTCGTGAGCGTGGAGCAGGGCGATTTGAGTGACAGCTCTACTGTCGAGAAGGCTGCGGGCGAGATTCTCGACGTCTTTAAGAGGGTTGGCGCCGGCAGCGTTGTCATCTACCCTTATGCTCACCTTTCAGATAAGCTTGCACCGCCGAGTGAGGCTAAACAGATCCTTCAGCGTTTAGAGGAGCTTGTTTCGAAGAGTGGAGTAAAGGTTTCCCGCGCGCCTTTCGGCTGGTACAAGCGCTTCAAGCTCGAGTGCTATGGACACCCTCTTGCAGAGCTGTCGAGAACGATAGTCCCGGGGGAGAAGCCCAAGCCAGGCTACCCCGACTACGCTGTTCTCCTTCCAGACGGGAGGCTGGTTCCCATCGAGGAGCTTGACGCGAAGGGGCTTCCCCAGGAGTTCTTGCAGCTGCTCGAAGCAGAGGTTTTCAAAGCTAAGCGGGAGGGGGGCGAGCCCCTCTACCTAGATTTCTGCAAGAAGTTCGGGTTCGAGTGGGAGCCCATGAGCGACCTCGGGCACATGCGCTACGGTCCCGAGGCGACGATCATGGTGGAGGCTGTAGCCGAATACGCGTGGCGGTGCGCGCAAAGCCTCGGTATACCTGTCTACAGAGTAAGAGGCACCAACACCTTCAACTTAGACTACAAGCCTGTGCGAACGCACGCGGAGCTTTTCGGAGATAGACTGTACCAGATGGAGGTTGACGGGAAGGATCTGATCCTCCGCTACGCGGCCTGCCACCAGCAGTTTGCCATGGTGAAGGACTGGAGCATTAGCTACCGGAACCTACCTTTCGGTGTGCTGGAGCTAGCTGATAGCTACAGGCTCGAGCAGCCAGGGGAGCTTCTTCTCTGTTTCAGGCTGAGAAAGTTCCTAATGCCCGACCTGCATATTTTCTGCCGTGACTTGGAAGAGGCTAAGCGAGTCTCGCTCAGAGTTCACGAGAAGATATACGAGGAGATACGTAAACTAGGTAGGGACTACGTTTCGATATACAACTTGACCAGGAGTTTCCTCGAAAGGGAGAGGGAGTTTCTGGGGGAGCTGGTTCGTAGGGAGGGGAAGCCTGTACTGCTGCACTTCGTTCCCGAGGGAAAGTACTACTGGGTTCTCAACATCGAGTATAACATTATCGACGAGCTGGGTCGGCCCAGAGAGATAGGGACTTTCCAGATAGACGTGGGTAACGCGGAGAGGTTCGGCATACTCTACACTGACGAGGACAACCAGGAGAAGCACCCGGTCATCATCCACACGGCGATACTGGGGTCTGTGGAGCGGTACATTTTCGCCGTGTTCGACACAGCGGCTCGGGAGGTGCGCGCTGGTAGGCAGCCTCGCTTGCCCCTGTGGCTGGCACCGGTTCAGGTGAGGCTCATACCTTACTCTGGCGAGTTTCTGTCGCACGCTGAGCGCGTTGCAGATGAACTTGAGAAGGTTGGCGTGCGAGTAGACATCGACGACAGGGAGGAGAGCGTGGCGAAAAGAGTTCGGGAAGCCGAGACCAGGTGGATCCCCTACATAGTCGTAATCGGCAAAAAGGAGGTTGAAAGCGGCAAGCTGAGCATCAGAGTCAGGGGGGCTGGACAACAGGAGATGACGCTAGAGGAGCTTAAAGCCGCTTTAGCTAAGGAGCTTGAGGGGTATCCTAGAGTAAGCTGCTCCCTACCTAGGAGAGTCAGCCTGAGGCCCAAGTACAGGTAGTGCGCACGTACAACTTTTTTATTTCAGCAGAGCTTTACCGCGGAGCATGGCTACGCTAAGGCTGTCGCTAGCCGAGCTGCTATACAGGCGCGAGTTTCTCAAGCTCGAGCTCGAAGCAAAGTTGCCGGAGGAGAGCGCCACGCGTGCGCGCAACGACTATCACGCTAGAAAGCCGCCAAGGCCCTGCGGGTTTACGGTTCACTCCGTTCTAGGCTGTACTTTCGCCTGCAACTACTGCTACCTGCCGGACATGGGGATCAGTTTCTCGTCAGCTAGCCCCTATGGGCTTAGGGGTGAAGAAATCACATACGCGCTGCTGTCTAACAGCTACTTTTTACCGGGTAGGCTCGGATCCCTGATCGCAGTTGGGAGCGTAGGTGAGCCCTTTGTCGACGAGAGAGGGTCGAGGAAGACTCTAGAGTACCTGGCAGCGTTCTCGAAGTACTTGGGGAACCCCGTTCAGTTCTCGACCAAGGCGTTGCTGAGCGAGGAGCACGTGAGAGCGCTAGCAGCCATGAAACTGCCGCTCAGCCCGCTCGTCACCGTCATTTCTCTTCAGAACCATAAGGTTCTCGAGCCACACGCGCCCAGCCCCGAGGAGAGATTTCTCACCATCAAGAGGCTCAGGCAGAGCGGCCTCAAGCCGATTCTCTTCCTGCGCCCCCTGATACCCGGAGTGAACCTGGACGACGTGGAGGATATCATCGTCGAGGCTAAAAATAGCGGAGCTGTAGGCGTTGTTGTCGGAGGTTTTCGAGCCACGGCCACAAACCTGACGCGGCTCAAAAAGCTGGGAGTCAACCTGAGTGAGGTGGAGGCTAGGATAAAGAAGCCCCCGCAGAGGGGTGAGCAGGTTCCTCTCTCGATGGAGGATCTAAAGAGAAAAGTCCTAAACGTCGCTAGGGAGAAGGGGCTGGTGCCCTTCTTAAGCGCTTGCTGCGCTAACAATTTCACAGCATACCTCCGCGACTCGCTTAGAGCTCCTTGCCCCGGCCTCGACTTCATCGAGGGGAAATTCTGCACCGAGTGCCCTGTTGGCTGCCCCCGTCAAAAGACGGAAGTCGATCCTGAAGAAGTTAAAAGCGTAGTTAAGCGGTTCACGGGAGGCGGAGAGCTGGAGGTAACTGTCGACGATAGGTACATAGTCCTGAGCCGCTTGATGAAGCGTAAACTGAAACCCGTGCACAAGCACTTGCTGGAGGTGGGCTACAGGAGGAGGGTGCTGTTCCGGTGAAGAACCCCATGAGAAACTTTTTCGCAAGAGTTTTGTGGGATTCCCAGCTGAGAAAGGAGCTAGTAGTGGTTCGCTTCATTTCTCGAGGGTCGCCCAAAGGGTATGAAGAGTTCAGAGGAAGCGATGTGGTCAGCGTGGGGAGGGACGGCCTGCTGATCGCGTCGGGTTCTCAAGAGAAGTATATACCTTTCCACAGAATTCTCGAGATAAGATACGGGGAAAGAGAAGGTAAGATAGTTTTCAGCCGAGAGCTGTGCCTCTACGATTTTACAATCTAATGCCTCTCTTTGCCATGTAGACCATTAGATCCACGAGGCGGCAGGAGTAGCCCCACTCGTTATCGTACCAGGCCAGTACCTTAACCATGTTGCCTTTACCTCCCACGACGTCGCTGGCTTCAGCGTCGTAAATAGCTGAGTGTGGGTTTCCGATGATGTCGGAGCTCACAATCGGCTCCTCAGTGTACTCTAGGATGCCTTTGAGATCCGTCTCGGCAGCCCTCTTGAAGGCGGCGTTCATTTCATCCTTCGTAATCTCCCTTTTGAGCAGAGCAACGAAGTCGACCAGAGATCCGTCCGCTACCGGCACTCTGATGGCCAGCGCTGACAGCTTCCCGGTGAGCTCGGGGTAAACCTCGAAAATCGCCTGCGCAGCCCCCGTGGAAGTTGGAATTATGTTCACAGCTGCGGCTCTCGCTCTCCTCAAGTCCTTGTGAACCAGGTCGAGAATCCTCTGGTCGTTAGTGTACGCGTGAACAGTGGTCATCATGCCCTCCACTATGCCGAAGTTTTCGTGCAGCACCTTCACTACAGGGGCGAAGGCGTTCGTGGTGCAGGAAGCGTTAGAAACTATGTGGTGCTTCGCCGGGTCGTACTTCTCGTGGTTAACCCCCATCACTATTGTGATGTCCGGTTTCTTAGCAGGAGCGGAGATCACGACTTTTCTCGCTCCCGCGGATAGGTGCTTTGATGCGCTCTCGCGGTCAGTATACCTGCCGGTAGACTCGAGAACTATGTCCACGTCTAGCTTCGACCAGGGGAGTTGAGAGGGGTCGGCCGCGCTCAGAACGGTCATCTCCCAGTTCTCCACAACGAGGGCGTTGTCCTTCACGGATACTCTTCCATTGAACCTGCCGAAAACCGAGTCGTACTTAAAGAGGTGTGCGAGAGTCTTAGCATCCGTCAAGTCGTTTACAGCTACAACCTCGAAGTTTCTGACGAACTCCTCGTTCCTCAGTGCAGCCTTCAAGAAGTTCCTTCCGATTCTACCAAACCCGTTGATAGCGACTCTGACGGTCATCTTTACCGATTAAGTCTTTCTGCACTGGCTTAAAAGGAGCTGTTAAATCTTCACAGTATTACGATACTGCACCCTTTCACGGGCTCTCTGGTGCCGTAAAGGCGGGTGGAGCCTGCAGCTTCACAAGGTTGTGCGAGAGGTGCCTGGGCCTTTCACACTACAGGTGCCCGAGAACTCAAATCGCTTCACAGCAGGAAGTTTGCCCGGAGGCGGGGGCTCCGACCTGCACGAGCTCCTCACGCGAGCGGACCTTCCGAGCTTCTTCATAGCCCCACACACTCGCGTAAGAGTGGAATATACCTCTTTCTCGCTGATCGACAATGAGTCAAGACTTTTATAGCAGTTGTCTAACTACCTTGAGGTATGGGGCAGAAGGCCGACATTCTCTCGGATCCCGCTCTACGGGAAATCGCCGCGAAGATAGCTGGGGAGATCATAGTTTCCGAGAACCCCGGCTTGGAGATGAGGAAGTGGAGGGAGAGGTTTAACCTAACACAGGTCGAGGTTGCAGCCCTGATGGGTGTTTCCGCGTCCGTAATAAGCGATTACGAGAGCGGGAGGCGAAAATCTCCCGGTGCGAAGTTCGTCACACGCTTCGTGAAGAGCCTTATTCTCAGAGATATCGAGAAGGGTGGGGTGATCCTTACGGGTCTTCGTAGAATCCTGCTCGGTTCAGAGCACCTCAGAGAGGCTGTACTCGAGATGAGGGAGTTTACCATACCGATACCTCTAGCCCGCTTCTGCGAGTACATTTCAGCAGACCTCATCACCGGCACCGCTTACATGTCAGCCCCCCTAATTGGTTACACTGTAGTCGACAGCATCAAGCTGGTGCTGGACGTTCCATCCTACGATTACGTGAAGCTTTACGGTGCTACGACGCAGCGCGCAGCGATATTCACACGTGTGTCTTACGGCCGCAGCCCTATGGTGGCGATAAAGTCGATGCAGGCTGGGATGGGGGGCCTCAGGCCAGCTCTCGTAGTTCTCCACGGAGTGAAAAAAGTTGACGAGCTCGGCGTCGAGATCGCTCGGCGTGAGGGGATTCCGCTCGCTGTTTCTCGCATAGAGACGGTCGAGGATTTACTCGAAAGGTTAAGGTCCATTAAGTGAAGAATCCTGTGAAGCTGAAGATCAGCAGAAGAGGAGCCTACTCAACCTTTATCTTTACGCGTTTCTGCTTAAGCGGTATCACTACTTCAAGAATACCTCTTCTGAATGAAGCCTTGATAGCATCGCGATCAGCACTCTCGGGAAGCGGTACCTCGAGCCGGTATTTCTCGATGCCCTGCTTCCCGAAGACGAAGTCGCTCATGGTAAAAGCTCTTTGCAGCTTAGCCTCTATCCTTAGTGTAGTTCCCTCGAGAGATATGTCGATATCCTCCTTCCTCTTTACTCCGGCAAGATCGGCACAAACAACCACGCGGTCAGCGTAGCGGCGGACTTCGTAGAGCGGTACCGTGCTTTTCTCTTCAGCGCCGAAAAACGTGGGGAAAAAGCTTCTCTCCAAACTATCGATTCTCTCTCGTATCCTCCTAAACTCTCTCAGAACCTCGTCGAAGTACTCTCTTATCCACTCCTCCATAACCTATCACCTAAACGTACAAGGCTGGAATCGTGTACTCGTACTCTTTGCCAGTGCCTCTCATCGTCTCCAGCGTTCTCCTCATCATCTCCCTGAGCCTCATTCGTATCTCTTCCTCCTGCTCGAGGAGAGGTTTCACGTCGATCTCACGCCCCATCACCTTAGATAGCGCTAAAAGAGTCGAGGCGGAGGCTCCGGGATCCGGGTAGTTCAGGAAACACTCTGATAGCAGAGCGAGAGCCGGGAAGTTAGCCTTGTAACCCTCCTTCAGTATCTGGGCGTATATGCCGCCGACGAACCCCTCCTTCAGCGGCTCAATACCCTTCTCCTTCGCGTAGAGGATCATCTCTCTGTCTATAGAGGCAGCGTATGTCTTAGGGGTTTCGATGTTCAGCCTGTCTTGCACCGCTATGCCGCCTAACAGCAAGATTCTCTTCAGCTTCTTCTCCGTGGAGAACTTTACGAGGTAGAATGCTAGGCTACGGATTCCTTGAGGGGGTACGGCCACATCCGAGTGCAAGACCAATACATACTCATTTCCCTTGTAACCTCCGTAGAACCTCATGGGCATTAGCGGCTCAGCGTTGTGGAACAGTATGACGGGCGGAAGCCCCGTCGAATCTAGATAGCCTACGTGCTCGAGCTCCCAGCTTTTGATGAGGTGAGAAGTGCTGATGGGGCCCACTAGCCCTACATCCGGCATGCCGACAATAAGCGTAGCATCGCTGGGAATTTCCTGACGAATATACGAGCTCCACTCCCGAATAGGCATTCCGAAACTCCTAAGGAAAGAAAGAGATATTAATCTTGCCCCTCCCTCAGCCTACTTCCTCGAATATTCCTTGAGGACTTCTACCACAGGGAGAGTGCCCCTCATTAGGTACTCGATTAGCGCACCGCCACCCGTGCTAACGTGAGAGATTTTGTCTGCGTAGCCGAGCTTGGAGGAAGCTGCGATCGTGTGGCCCCCACCTATCAGGCTAAAGGCGCCTGAGGTGGCTATCGCTTCGAAAACCTTCCGGGTTCCCAGGCTGAAGTTGGGGTCCTCGAAGACGCCCATAGGCCCGTTCATAACGATGGTTCTAGCTCTCTTTATCACTTCAGCATAGCGCTCCGCAGTCCTCGAACCGATATCCTTGATCAGGCCCTTGACGGGTAAGGAGCTGAGAGGCACCTCGACCCTTCTCCCGTTCTCCTCGGCAGCCAGATCCTCGGGGAGGTATATCCTGTCGCCGAATTTATCCAGTGCGGCTTTCAGCCTGCTTTCAAGCTCCAGGAAGCCTTTATCCCTCAGCACCGCGACGTTTGCGTCACCCAAGTTGTAGCCTTTGGCGTGTAGCAGGAGGTTAGCCACCAGCCCCCCGGTCAGCACGCTATCGGCGATTCCTTCTCCAAGAACACTCTCCAGGACATCTGCCGTGTCCTCCGCCTTCGCACCCCCGAGGATGTAGACGCACGGGCGTTCAGGGTTATTGCGGACACGATAAAGCGCGGCAAGCTCTCTCTCCATTACGCGGCCCGCAACGTAGTGCTTCACAACGGGCGCGAAGCCGACGAGAGAGGCGTGAGGCCTGTGCGCTGCCGAGAAAGCATCGACGACGTACACGTCGAAAAGTGGGCCTAGGTTTCTCACAAGCTCCGATCTCGCATGTTCCTCAGGGGACGCGTTCTTGGCTTCTCCATCCCAGTACCTCACGTTCTCGAGGACAAGCACCTCGCCTTCCTTCAGAGATTTAATGCTGCTAACTGCTTTCTCACCGAATATGTCGTCTACAAAACGCACCTTAGTGGGAAGTAGCCTGGCAAGCCTTTCTGCATGCTCCTTAAGGCTTGTGAAATCGGGGTCACCCTTCCTTCCCTGATGGGAAATCACGACGATCTTAGCTTGCTTTTCGACGAGCTCCCTTAAGGTCGTCTCGGCGTGCGCCCTGATCCTGGAGTCGTCTAAGAGCTTCTTCGTGGAGGGGTCTATAGGCGAGTTGAAATCCACTCGCACGCCAACTGTCCGGCCAGAAACCTCAACATCGTCGAGGGTTTTCACGCCTAAGCTCTTTACGCTCATGGCTTTCCACTTATTACTCTCGCGGAAAGTTTAAACATAGCTAATTAACTGATGCTACTTCCGCCGCTGTTGAAGACGCGCTGCCTAAAACTCAGCGGGCATGCTCGAAGAACTCAGAGAGACGTAGCCTCGATAGCGCTAACCAGCGCGATGAGAGAGAGCTCGAGCACTACGAGAGCAGCGGTCTCCAAGGCTTCCCAGCGCTCCCTTCGGAGAAGCACCGCGGTCAGGTACATGCTCTCCGCAAAAGCCACGCTCAGCACGGTTAAGCGAATCGCATCGCTGAGGCTGAGCGGCTCGTATGCTTCAGTCGAGCCTACCACCTCCAGCGCCTTAGCGTACCTTCCCGCCTCGTAGGTCAGGTAGACCGCTAACGCCGGCCCGACTCCCGGAAGGTTGCACGTCAATAGTACTGGCGCTTCTAGTGTGAAAAGCCTGAGAGCCACTTCCGGCGCGCTCCCAGAGGAGATCAGCTCCTTCTCAGCCTCCTCTATCGCTCGGACCAGCTCCTGCGCGTCCTCCGCAGAAAGCTCTTGCACGTAGCCCAAGTACGATGATAGCGTAAGCATGGCAACCGCCACCACTGCCAGTACTGCTCTCAACCGCCAGCCGCTGAGCACGCTACGCGAAGCAGAGTACAAAATATAAGCATTCCCTAAGCTTAAGCGAGCATGCCCCTTTTTCGAAAGCGCAGAGCGCGCATCTTGATCCAAAACGATGGTCTGCGCGCCGTAGTGCCCTGCGACAGCGTTGATGCAATAAGGGAATGGGTGCGCGAGCTTGAAGCGCAGGGAGAGGAGTGCAGAGTCAGCTTGAAGAACGTTGACTTGGAGGAGCTACTAGAGAAGCTTCACGAGCTAGGTCTTCAGGCTGTTCTGGAGGCGGTTGGACTCGAAGTGCGAGGATCTTCTGGCGTGCTGGTCTGCCCCGTGTGCCTCTCCGCTAGCGTGAGGAGAGTAGACGTGGTCGGCTTAATGCCTCCCGTTTACGTCTGCGAAAAGTGTGGGTACAAGGGCTCGCTGCTTCTCGAGGTGGAAGGCAGTTCTCGATAGTAGCGTTCTTAGATCTTCTCTTGGAGAGCGGCGATAAAGCTGCTTACAGTTCTCAACTCTTTGAAGAGGAACTCAAAAGTTACGCTCTCGGACCTCTCGTAGCAGAGCGTTACGAAGCCCCTGTAGTTCCGGTGAACAAGCTCTCTCAAGAGCATAGGGTTGTTGTATACTCCTACTGAGAGCAAGCGGGCTGGTTTACCGTCACGGTAGTTCGAAAGCTGCACGTTATGGGTCAGCTGGAGGTAGGGGGTCAGGACCCTGAGGAAGCTTTCCGTCGAGGGATAGTACTCCTGGACTTGAGAGAGCCCGACAACCCCTCCGAGGAGCGTTGATAGGCGCTGGTACGTTTTTCGCGCATCCGCAGGAGTCGTAGGCTCGAGAAGCAGCTTCACCTGGTAGACCAGGAGCACCTGGTACCACTCTTCGAGAGTTTCCCTGGCCGGGGCGGGAGCTTGAATTATCACTACTCTACCTCTAGTTTCATCGGCGATAACCGCGAGCTTCTCTACCAGATCCAGGGGGATGCGATCCCCTGTCTTCACTCTAATTGAGGCGACTTCAAGGTTTGAATCGATGAGCGGGTCCAGGATCTCTCCCAAACCCAGCTCGACGACTCTTGAGGAGTCGAAGTTGAGCTGCACCCACGTCCCGCCGGCATCAAGCTCCCGGGCCTTCTCCGCTGTTTCTTCTAAGCTCTTCTCACCATAGACGTGAAGCGAGATGACGGGAACTAGACCCTGCACGGTCATCGCAGCGCCCAGAAATTTAGTGAGAGCTAGAATATCGCCTTATCGCCACCCTGATGATAGCGATAATTACCTCCACCACTTTCTCTAGCACCAAGGGCTATGCAACCGGGCTTTGAGGAGCAGATGGAAAGAATATACGCGATCCTCGGCAACCCCTACAAGAGGAAGATCATCTCCTTGCTCGGCGAGAAAGGAGAGGTTTCGTTTACCGAGCTGAAGAATTTTCTAGCAACGAGCACCGGTAACCTATACTACAACCTCGACGGACTCGCGGGCTTCGTCGCGAAGAACGAGAAGAGGAAGTACTACTTAACGAGCGAGGGAGAGAGGCTCTACAGGTTCATGATCGAGAACGAGGCACGCTTGCGAAGCCTCATCAAAGGTTCAGGTGCAAGCCACTCCTTCCAGCAGTACATCCAGAGAATCTTAGTCCCCGAAGAGCTCCTAGCAGTCTTGTACGGCCAGAAGATTCTGTCAATAGCCGTTCTGGCGGTATCCTTAGCGATGATCGCGATCACATCTCTAGTATCAAGTCAGGTATGCTTTATGCTAGAGGCTCTCTCGGTAGGCTACGCCAGCCCTCCCTTAGCTCTGGCTCTCAGTTCTTCGGGCATGGGGTGTCTTCTCTGCGTGCTAGCGGTAGCTAGCCGCTTGCTGGGAGGCGCCGGTAGGGTTACCTTTAACTTCGTGGGGATGGTGGCTCTCTCCCTCTTACCGCTTCAGGCAGCTGTAGCGGCTGGAGCTTTTATCGAGGATCCGCTACTTCGAAGTCTTCTACATAGGGGAGTTCAAGTGGTCACGCTAGGGTTCATGACCGCTGCCGTTAAAGTTTCAGAAAGGCTCCCCGGGGACAGGGCTTTCATCTCAGTATTTGCCGCATTTTACGTAAGCTACTTCACGTCGCTGGTTGTTCAGCGGCTGATTCTGTGAAGAACTGGGAGGAGTTTCTCGAGGGGTTAACCCCTAGAGTGTTTCGTTTCGCAGCCTTAACGCTGGAGACTATAGAGCGCAGAAAGCTTTCTCTGGATTCGTCCTTCAAGGTCGTCGCTTCCAGCTTCCAGCTCAAATCGGGTGAGGCTAAGAACGCATACAAGCTAGCAGCTTTATCTCTACGCACGGTAGGCGTGGCGAAGTGGCTGCTGGAAAGCTCCGGCCTGAGGAGTCTTCCCCTGAGGCGCAGAGCAGCATTCTACATCGCCGCTGCGCTTTCTCTGAGAGCCCCAGAAGCTTCTGGGAAACTAGCTAGCATAAGAGGCGGCCTCTTAAGCAACCGCTTGCTCAAGCTCCTTGAGAGAGATCTAGCAGAGGAAGTGTCGCGCGTGAGCGAAGGCCTCTCCCCATCCCGGAGGATAAGTTTGAAACACTCCCTCCCTCCGCTTCTTGCGGAGCGGCTAGTATCGCTGCTGGGCGAAAAGGAGGCGGAGAAGCTCGCCCAAAGTCTCGACAGGAGAACAGTGTGGATTCGGGCCACCACACCCGGCAGCTATGGAGAACTCGAAGCCTACTTGAGAAGCATCGGGGTGCGCTTCTCACAGGATAGAGAGCTGAGCTACGTATACAGGCTGGAGGTTCAGGAGGATGAACCCTTACCCGAGGTGCCGGCGAGCATCGGCGTGTACCAGGACAAGGCTAGTGTTCTCGTGGTGGAAGCTCTCGCGCGGGCTCTAGACGGTGCCCTGATACTCGACGCTGCTGCAGCACCTTGCCTCAAGACACAGCTACTTTCATCGAAGCTCGCCTCCTCGACGATAGTAGCCGTGGATGTCTCAAGCAGCCGTATCGCTGCATGCAGAAACCTCCTAAGCAGTAGCGGGGCGCAGATCGACCTAGTCCAGGCGGACTCCAGCAGCTTGACGCTCTCAAGAGAGGTCGACGCAGCCCTGGTAGACGCTCCCTGCACGAATAGCGGCGCCATCGGCAAAGATCCGGGCTTCCGCCTGGCCTTATGGGACTTGTCGCTAGAGAAGCTCTACGAGTTCAGACAGCGTCAGAGGAGGATTCTCAGCAGGGTGCTCGAGATCCTGCGCCGCCGCGGAGTAGTTGTCTACTCAACCTGCTCTCTATTCCCAGAAGAAGGGGAGGATGTAATAGCCAGCTTCATAGACAGGGTGGTGCTTTCACCGCCTATAGCCTCCCTATCTCCGGGCTACCTGAGCTACGATTTCGCGAGGTACGTGGGGCGAACTTTCCCACATGTGCACCGAACGGAGGGTTTCTTCATTGCTTTACTGCGCAAAGCCCGCTAAGACTCAGCCGCGCTCCACGAGCATGAAAGCTGGGGGGCTAATCCTCTCGCTCTTGCACCGGGGACACCTGCTGGGGATCCTGGCTTTTTCAAGATCCTTAAACACGTAACCGCAGCTGCGGCAGAACGGTGCTCTCATGAGCAGCTGGTACCTACCGGTGCTCTGCCTTTTCAGGGTCTTTGCCACGTGGCCCACATCCTCTAGGAGCTTGCTCAAATAATCCCTCTTAAGCGAAAGAGCCTGGAGAAGCTCGTAGAGGGAGATCTCCCTTCCCGGGTTCTGGAGAAAATAGGAGAGTATTTTCTCTCGAGTTGTCTCCATCCTTAATCTATCACAGGCCTGAACTTAATGCCGTACTCTATTATACCCTTCTCTCCCTGCTCGCGGTACTTTCTCAAAGTAGCTTCAACACGCATGCCTTCGTAGACTTCCTCTGGTGCCACGTCTGTTATCTGGGCTGGCACTAGCGTGCCGTCGTCGAGCCTAACGAGCGCTACGACGTAAGGTGCTTTATCCGCGAATTCCGCTGGGGGGTTCCGGACAACTGAGAATACTTCCACGAACCCTCTTTCGGGGAGCTTCACGCTCTCCACCTCATCAGATCCGCACGCCGGGCAGGATTCACGATAGGGATAGAAGCTCTTCCCGCACTTCCTGCACTGTCCTTTAATCAGCCGGTACTTCTTGAGGCGCTCGCGCCAAACCCTCGGGACACTTCTCATGAAAGCCATTCTACCTCACCCGCTTAATCACACTCACGGCAACAGTGCCTCCAACACCTCCAACGTTCTGCGCAAGACCCACCTCGGGGTTCGGGACCTGGTTCGGGCCCGCCTCGCCTCTCAGCTGCACCACGATGTCGTAAACCTGGTATATGCCCGTGGCGCCGACAGGGTGGCCGCGGGCTTTCAGGCCCCCCATAGTGTTTGTGGGTATGTCTCCATCCTTCTCGAGCTGGCCCTCTTTCAAGAGGCGCCATCCCTCGCCTTTCTTCGCGAAACCAAGATCCTCTAGGTGTATCACCCCCAGCACCGTGAAAGCATCGTGCACTTCCAAGAGGTCTACATCCTTTATCTCGAGGGAAGCCATGCCGAGCGCCTTGCGAACGGCCTTAACGGTTGCAGTGATAGTTGTGGGGTCTTCGCGATCGTGGATGCTGAACACATCCGTGGAGACAGCGCTTCCCGCCAGCTCGAGGAGAACATCCCTGTTTTCTAGCTTGGCAGCCTTCTCCTCGGAGCACAGCACAAGCGCAGCGCTCCCATCGCCGATAGGGGCGCTCTCCAGCAGGTGGATGGGGTCAGCGACTATCGGTGACCTGAGCACCTCATCTAGGGTTATGGGCCGCTGGTGTTGCGCGAGGGGGTTGTTCGCAGCGTACTTGTGATCATGCACGGCGAAGAGAGCTATATCCTCCTGCCTGGCCCCGTACTTCTTCATGTAGTACCGGTATACCAGGGCGTTGAGAGCCACGAAGGAGAAGCCGGCGAAAGCCACGTACTCCTGGTCCTCAGCCATCACGAGCGCGCTCGTCACATCGCTAGTTACCGCGTCGGTCATCTTCTCGACACCTGTCACCAAAACGCAGTCGTAGACTCCTGACTTTACCGCTAGGTACGCCTGGTGAAGTGCTGCTCCTCCGCTACCGCAAGCCGCCTCCACCTTCACTGCAGCCACCCCCGGTATCCCGAGCCAGGTGGCCAGGAGAGAGCCGAGGTGCTCCTGACCTTGAAGGTAGCCCGAAGACATGTTGCTGACGTAGATTGCCTGAATTTCCTTTTTTTCGATCCCAGCGTCGTTGATGGCCTGAAGCGAAGCTTCTCTCATAAGGTCTCTCAGCGACTTGTGCCAGTGCTCGTCTACGCTCGTAGCGCCTGCTCCCGCGATGAAAACCCTCCCCACTCTCATCACCTCTCGATCATGCCGCGATACTTTAGGTAAATCGCGTAGTCCACGATTTTTGCTCTCGCCACCAGCTTTGCGACCGTGGGGGCCCTGCTGCGCACTTCTTCGATACAATTGCCGACGACTAGAGAAATCGCATCGCTCCCAGCCCCGCTCCCAAAGGAGACCACCAGGATCCTGTCGCCAGGAGCCGCCACGTCGAGCGTGCTTGCCAGTCCTATGAGCGAAGCGGCAGCGTAAGTATTGCCGATATCTCCCGAAAGCAAGCCGGGCTTCAGCTGCTCCTGGGAGAAACCGAGCATCTCAGCTACTCTCTGCGGGAACTTTACGTTAGGCTGGTGGAAAACTACGTACTTGAAGTCTTTCGGGCTGAGCCCTGTCTCCTCCATAAGACCCTTTGCGGCACTGACGATGTGGTGGAAGTACGCTGGTTCGCCTGTGAACCTGAATGTGTGTACCGGGTATTTTTGCCCTTCCCTCCTCCAGAAGTCCGGGGTGTCAGTAACGTAGGAGTACACGTGTTCGATGTACGCTGCTGCTTTCTCGGTCGCCGGCCCCAGGAGGTATGCTGCCGCACCAGCAGCGGCGGTGTACTCTAGTTCGTCGCCCGGGCTGCCTTGAGCGGTGTCCGTACCGATGGCCATCCCGTACTTGATTACTCCAGCTCCAATCAGCCCTGCGACGCTGATTAAAGCTGTCGTACCTGCCTTGCAGGCAAACTCCATGTCAATACCGTACAGCTTTCTCGAGAAGCCCAGAGCCTCGGCTATTACTGTCGCGGAAGGTTTAACAGCGTAAGGCGGGCTCTCGGAGCCCACGTAAAGGGCTTCGACAAGCGAGGGATCGATGCCAGCTCTCCGTAGCGCGTAGCGGGCAGCTTCGTAAGCAATCGTCAAAGAGTCCTCGTCGGGCCCGGGCACGCTCTTCTGCCTGACAGGTGCTCGCTCAGCACCTCCCGTGTGGACTCGCGAAATTTCCTTTGCCTCGATTCTGAACCGGGGTATGTACGCACCATACCCTAGGATCGACGCTAAATACTTCATGCGAGATCGGGAAAATAGTGATCAGATATAAAACCCTTTCTACAATCAGCTATCCTTTTTTAGACAGTAGTCGAATTGCCTCGTTTACTACCTTCACGCCACTGCTCGTCCCTATCCTGTCAGCCCCCATTGCGTAGAAGAGCAGAGCCTGGAGCCCCGTTCTGATACCTCCTGCTGCCTTAATTCTTGTCGAACTGCCTTCGATACCCTTCCTCATCGCGAGCATATCCTCAAAGGAGGCTCCTCGGGGCCCAAAGCCGGTGGAAGTTTTAACGAAGTCGACACCGGCTCTTGCCAACTCCTTAGTCAGTTCCACTATTTCAGCATCCGCGAGGTAGCCCGTTTCCTCGATAACTTTCAGTACGCCACCGTAGGCGTGAACCAATTCCAACACTTGCTTAACCTCTTCCAGAGCCTCGTTCAATCTACCTGACTTGACGAGCGAGATGTTAACGACCATGTCAACTTCGTCGGCACCGGACTCCATAGCGTACCTCGCCTCCTCCACTTTCAGCCGCGTAGGCGCATTGCCGTGGGGGAATCCGACAACTGTCACTACTTTCACTTTATCGCGGGTTATCTCTCTAGCCTTGCTGACGAAGAAGAGGGGGATGCAGCACCCGAATAGCTCATTCTTAACAGCCTCCTCACAGGTTCTCGCGAGTTCCTCATAAGTGGCGTCTGGGCGCAGATTCGTGTGATCGATTAAGCTCTTTACGATCTCGGGCTGTTCCTCTAACCTCCTCAGCCGATCAGGGATGAGCATCGCTTGCATCAAAAATGATTTCAAAGACTTCTTGAAATGCTTGGCGAGTGTTACGTGTCGAAGCCCCTTTGGAGAAGGGCTGCTCGGCTGCTAGGGTTGTACAAGCTCTACGAGCGCCTACTAGAGTCTGAAGTAAAGAAGGGTCTCGTACCTGCCCACGTAGCGATAATTATGGATGGGAACAGGCGCTGGGCTAGGGAGCGTGGCCTGCCGCCTATTCTCGGCCACAGGTATGGAGCCATGGTAGTGGAGGACGTGCTCAAGTGGTGCTACGATCTCGGAGTCAGGACAGTGACGCTCTACGTTCTCTCGACGGAGAACCTCGCGAGAAGGAGCAGGGAGGAGCTGGAGAACATCTTCAACCTACTCTCGGAGAAGCTCGATAGCCTTCTCGATTCAGAGGACGTAGCTAGGTGGAAAGCGAGGGTGAGATTCATCGGCGACAGGTCTCTGCTCCCTCCGAGCATCGTCGCAAAGATAGAGAAGCTGGAGGAGAAGACGAAGCTGTATAGCGAGCGTTTCCTGAACATAGCTCTGGCTTACGGGGGCCGTCGGGAGATCGTGGATGCTGTGAGAAGAGTGGCGAGCGATGTGAAGGAAGGCAGGCTTGAGGTGAGCGATATCACCGAAGAGGTTTTCGAGCGGTACCTCTACACGGGTGATCAGCCGTATCCCGAGCCGGATCTGGTGATAAGGACAAGCGGGGAGATGAGGATCAGCAATTTCCTACTCTGGCAGATAGCCTACTCGGAGCTGATATTCCTAGATGTCTACTGGCCCGACTTCCGGAAGATTGATCTTCTCAGGGCCGTCAGGCTCTACCAGCAGCGCCAGAGGCGTCGCGGCGCCTGACCAGAGCCTCGTTCAATCTACCTGACTTAACGAGCGAGATGTTAACGACCATGTCAACTTCGTCAGCACCTCAGCTCAGTGCCTCACGCACCTGCCTCAGCAAAAATATATAGCAGGGTAAAAAGTCGGGTTTAGTTCGAGCGCGCTCCTCGGTGCAACCTCTCGAGGTTCATGGCCCCCCACCTTGAATGGGAAGCTCCAGCTTCCACCTTCAACCGTCTAGCAGCAACACTCAAGCACTCCTGCTAGCGGTCACAGTGAATTCCTTCCCTATAGGGAAACGTGGAGGGGTGGGTATGCGGCGGGGAACAGGCAGCTGCAACCCGGAGAGCGTGGAGTGAAAACCTCCGCGCGGAGTGGGCAGCATCTAGGGGGTGAGCGCTTCCTCGAGGGCCTTGTTGAGCTCCTCGTCGAAGCTCAACCCCTTCCGCCTCGCCCCCAGCTCCCTCATGCTCCCCGCCGCTCGCCAGCTCCTCCACACCACTCACCCCGTGGCGAAAGCCATGTAGAGGGCGAGCCAGCCTTCCCTCAAGCGCCGGCACCATTCTCCCGGGGCGTTGCCCCCGCATCCCTTGCGGCCATAAATAGGGTTTGGGCAAGTGAAGCTGGGGGTGGATGGAGGTCAGCGTGAGCAAGCAGAGCAAGGCCCCTGCTGGCCTCCGGGTGCTTGTGAGGGCGTACAGGGTTCCAGTGCCGGAAGGGGCTCGGCGGCCGGTGGGGGAGCTGCTGACCTGGTACCAGCGCAGCCTGGATAAGGCTCTCGAGGCTATCTGGGAGAGCGTCGAGTGGAGGGGCGACCCGAGGCACCTGGAGAAGTATGGCCGTTTCAAGGTCCCGGTGCTGCCCGAGTCGGCGGAGTTTCAGCGGCAGCTGAGGAGGAGGCTGGTGGAGAGCTGCCCCTACGCCGCGCACTGGGTGGATAGCGTGATCCGCTCCGCTTCCGCTATCATGCGGGCTTGGCGGAAGAGGTACCTCGCGGGCAGGGCAAGGAAGAAGAGGCCGAGGGTTGCAAAGCGCTTCGCCAGGGTGAAGGGCACGCTGGTGAGGGTGGACTACGAGCGCAAAGCCATCCGGGTCACGCTCCGGCCGGGCGAGTACGTGGCGGTGAGCTGGGCTGGGGCGTGGTTCGAGGAGCGGGTCGAGGGATGGGAGCTGGGGGAGCCTGTGCTTAAGGACGATAGCGTCATCTTAGTCTTCGAGAAGGCTGTCGACGCTGCGGCAGCCTCTGTGGTCGTGGGCTGGGACTGCAACGAGTTCAGTCTTAACGGCTTCGACGGGCAGCGCTTCTACACCGTTAACATAGAGCCGCTGGTCAAGATGAAGGAGCGGTACGAGGAGATTATCTCGAGGCTGCAGAGCGCCGGGAAAGAAGGGCTCGCGGAGAAGTACTGGAGGAGGCTCCGCGACAGGGAGCGCGACTTCGTGAAAAAGCTGGCGAAGCAGCTGGCAGAGCGGTTCCCCGGCGCGATCTTCGCCTTCGAGGACTTAGACAAGGAGAAGCTGGTCAGCAAAGAAATGCCGAAAGCCGCGAGGAAGAGGAACGGGAGGGCGCCCTGGCTCACAATACAGCGGAAGGTGGCGGAGAAAGCTCCCACCGTCCGCGTCTCAGCCCGCAACACGTCAAGGACGTGCCCGAGGTGCGGCTGGGTCTCGAGGGAGGACCCCGGCAAAACCTTCCACTGCAAGAGATGCGGGCTGACCATGGACCGGCAGCGCTTAGCCGCCGTCAACGTGTGGCTGCGGGCGGTGAAGAAGCTCGGCCTCAAGGCAGAGCTGCCGCCGCGCTTCTGGGGGCTCCCAGAGCTGAAGATAGAGGTCAAGCTGTGAGGAAGCACAGCTTCGGCGCGGAACCGCCAGAGACCCAGCTCCAGCCTCCAGCCGCCCCCGGGGCCAACCGGGCCGCGGAAAGCGGCCCTCGGGGGTTTCCCCCGCGGTTCCGCCGCGGGGAGGGGTTACCCCCAGCGGGGCCTCATGGCCGGTGACATGGGCCCCGATGAAGAGGGGCCCGAGTCGGGAAGGCCCAAGGGCCACAGGCCCGAGAACCCCTGAGTGCGCGTATGCGTTACTTTTTTTATTAAACAGTGCGCAGGGTTTCCAGGGTTGGAATGTCCTACAACTTGCTGCAGTTCAATAGCTTCGAAGAGCTCCTGAAGTACTTAGACTCGCAGATTGCTTCGTTGAGCGAGTCCTTGTCAGCTCTTCAGCGAAGATACGAGAGTGTGCACGCGAGAGCCGAGAGGATGCGTGCGCTCGAGCGCGTGCTGGAGGATCTCTTGGGTGAGAAGCTTCCGACGTTAAACGAGGTTGATTACATGGGGCTTAAAGTGGTGATCAACGCGAGGGCGGTAGACGAGCTCGCGGTCCTTGAGGAGACGCTTGAGTCACAGAGGGAGACTTTGGAGGCTTTGGGGAGGATCAGGGAGGTTCTTCAGCGCCTCAGCAGCTCTGTTGATCTCACGGGCGCGGAGGGCATCACGATACTGGTCCAGACCCTGAACGGCATTCCGATGAGGATACTGCTGAAGGAGATAGAATGAGGGCTTCTTGGTTCCTCCTAGTTTCCTTCATCCTGATAGCTGTAGCTGAGGTAGCGGTATCTTCGCCCTACGTGCCTGTTGTTTACCAGCGGGATCTGCCTGCTGACGTTCAGGTGCTAGCTTACTCGGGCGCAGGTTACGTAGCATGTCTTTCAACCGGAGAGTGCTTGCTCGTAAATGCTTCCGGCGGTGAGATCACGGCTAGGGGGAACTTCCTCGGCATGAGCTTCTCGCAGATTCTCCGCGCAGGTAGCTCTCTCCTCTTCGTGGGGTCTTTTGGGAATCTTCTCACGGTAAACCCAACCAACCTCTCACAAGTAGCGTCGTTCAACCTTCTTTTGCAGGGCGAGATAGAGGTAACGAGGGCTGTACTCTCCAGCGATGGTAGGTACCTTGCGCTAACCGTGAGGCACCGGGTGCAGGGCTATACCCAAGATAAGCTGGTGGTCGTGGATCTCGCTCGGCGTGTAAGAGTCTTCGAGAGGGATTACAGCTCCTCTGACCCCCTCGTGTACGCCTTCTCACTAGACCGCTGGGAGGAGTTCTTCATCGTAGAGGACATCAACACCTCATGCCACATATGCCAGCTAACAGACAACATGATCGAGGTCTACAGGTTTGGACCGCAGGTTCAGAAAGTTGCCAGGAGGCAGACGGGGCTTACCAGGTTTAAGGTTATCGTCGGGAACTATCTGCTTCTCCAGAGAGCGGAGGATAACACGCTGCTAGCCCTCTCCCTCCCGAGCTTAGAGGTCTCCTCATCGGCGAAGTTCCAGCCAGTCAGGCAGGCTGTGTCCGACGGGAACCAGGTTTTCCTGGTGACCGAGAGGGACGAGCTCTTTGCTTGTTCACCTAACCTGGATTGCCGATCGCTGGGTACGGTTCCCCCGCGGTCCCTCGTAGCTGCTCTAAGCGGCTACGTCGTGGTTTTCTCCATCCCCCAGGTGCAGGTGTACATGCTGCGCGCCAAGCTAGAGCCTGTGCTAACTTACGAGATCAGCTGGAGTTTCCCTCCCTCGCCTCCGAGCATGGTGCTTGGCGATGCCAACTCAGCTGTAGCTCTGTACCCGGGCAGGAGGATCCTTGGCGTCTTCCTCGCGTCCACCGCTAAGCTGCTTGTGCGAACAGTAGAGGAGAGCGGGAAACCCATTGCTAATGCAACCGTCACCGTGCTGTGCCGGAGGGTATCTGCGACAAAGGTCACCGGCCCGGACGGCTACGCCGTCTTCGAGGTGCCTCTGGGAGGCTGTGCCGTGAAGGTAGAAGCGCAGTACTTCAGCGAGTGGAGCACTGAGCTGGATGTGAACGGTCTTTATGTTAACGTTACAGCTGTGCTGAAGAAGAAAGAAGTCCCAACAGCTACCCTGCTGATTGTTGTCGAAGAGGACGGAGACTCGGCAGTTCGTATACCAGGTGCCGCTCTAGACATCAAGGGACCTGTCAATCTGAATGCTGCGACAAATGCTTCAGGCGCAGTCCGCCTACGCGTCCCGCTGGGCAGCTACACCATCGAAGCTACGGCGCCTGGCTACTTGACTTTGCGGCAAAATCTTACGGTTACGGGTGGTAACCAGAGTTTCGTCATCCGTCTTAAGCCCAAGCTCTCTACCCTTACATTGACCGTTGCTGGAGGAGGAAGCGCGGTTGTGAGGATCGGGGAAAGAGAGTACAGGGTCAACCAGAGCGAGGTTCTGCACTTGAGGCCCGGCGAGTACACGCTGCGAGTCTTGCCTCCCTGCAGAGCCAACGTCACGCCTACGCTGGTGCTCGATGGTGAAAGAAACTTCTCGCTCATCATTGAGTGCGGAAGCCTAGCGAGCGAGAAAGCTGTGAGCATCGGCTCGCTGACCAGGTTCCTGCGCGAGAGCACGATAAGCAGTGAGAGCTTGAACACGAGTGTGGAAGGCTTGATCGTAGACCTGCTTAATGGCAGCAGGGTGGACCTCGTGTCTCTCAGCTACGGGAGAGCTGTAGTTGTCGAGCTATTCTACACGCAGTGCAGCGGCTGTAAGTATCTCCTCCCGGCCTTGAGGCAGATTGCCGCATGGGGTAACGTGAGCGTTTTCTCCCTGACAGTTTCGAGGATCGACGACGCCAGGGCCCTCAGCTACTATGTAAGGGAGAATAACGTTACCTGGCCTGTTGGCTGGGCCCCCTCAAGTATCAGGGACTTTATCGGCGTGGCGAGCTACCCGACGGTGCTTGTTCTGAGCGAGGGACGAGTAGTGTTTAAGGGGGTCGGGGCTAGAGGAGAGCTCAACGCGACTCTGGGGCTAGCGAACAACAGCTACAGCAGCATCCTCATCGAGCTATTATCTCGCGTGATGCCGGCCGAGAGCTACCCAGCAATGCTTTTTATTGTGGGGCTGGCTCTTACTGTAGTCTCACTGGCTCTCGGTGGTCGAGGTGGCGCGGAGGAGCAGGAAGAAAGCTATCTCTCTGCTTATACTGCTGCTCTTCATAGCATCGAGCCTAGCTTACGTAGTGCTGCTCTTGACCCCTTAACGTGGCCGCTGGAGGCCGCCAAGGAGCATGATGAGAACGAGGTTGTCTTTTAACACGCCGCGCGGGTGAGGTAGCTAGAGCTCCCAACTTTTGCGCGAAAACTCTTGGAGCCCCGGCCGGGATTTGAACCCGGGACCTCCGCGCCCCAGATGCTTCCCCTGAGGCTCTTCGGCTTTCTCGAACCCTTACGCGGCTAGCCCTTACAAGGCCGACGCTCCACCCGCTGAGCTACCGGGGCCGGCAGAGGTACACTCTCTACAACCTTATTTGTTTTACCCCTGCACTGCCGGCGGCCGCTAGGAGTGGAGGATGGCTTACAAAAACCGTATCGAGCAGTGGTGCCCCGGCCGGGATTTGAACCCGGGATGTCCACGCCCCCGCCGCAGGCTGGAGGCTCTTCGGCTCGAGAGGCCGATATCCTGGCGGCCCTCGCGCAGGCTGACCGGGCTAGACGACCGGGGCTCGGGTGCTTCTAGAATCCAGCAATATTTAGCTTTCGCTGCTCGGTAACCGCTCGCCTTATAAGACGTGGTGGTTGCTGAAGTCTGTCAGCACGTGGCGAGCGGTGGTAGAGGTTGGGTCGCCTGAGAATACTGGCTCTCTCGGACGTTCACGGCAAGGAGGATATCGTTCAAAGCTTTCTCAACTGGGTTAAGAAGGACAACGTTAGCTACGACATCATAGTTGCTGCTGGTGACATAGGTAATCCTCAGCGCCCCGGCAGCATGTGCAGAGTTCTCAGGGCACTAGCTGAAGGTCTCGGGAAGAATGTTTACTACGTAAAGGGCAACTGGGACGTAGAGGGCGAGTGCGGGTGCCAGAGGGTTTACGACCTTGACCAGACGGGGCCCGTGATCTTCGGGGATGTGCTGCTCGTAGGGCATGGAAGACGCGCGGAACCCCACGACTTCCCGGCGGGAGCGAGGAGCTCTGTTCTCGTCACCCACTACCCTCCTTTCAGCATCCTGGATAAGGGGAAGCTGATCGACAGCTATAAGCACTCTCTTCACGCGGGAATCCCCGAAATCAACTACCTGGTTGACAAGTACAAGCCTCTTGTCCACATATTCGGACATAGCCATAGCTTTGGCGGCTTAGAAATTGAGCTAAACGGTGTTAAGTATGTTAACGTCGCCAGGCTCGACAGGCTAGCCAAGAACGGGGAGCCTATGGGAAACTACGCGATAATTGATGTAAGCAGCGCGGGAGTCCGAGTAGAGTGGAGATTCATCAACGGTGTTTGGAAGAAGTGTGCTGGGTGCGGCAGGATAGTGCACATTCCTGAAAAGTGGTCTATGTGCAGAAAGTGCGCGAACAAGGCTGAGGTTAAGGTTGTAAAGCTTCAAGGTGCGCGGAGCAGGTACGTGCTTAAGCTCACGGATTCCTCGAGTGGTAATCTTCTGCTTCAAAAAGACCTCTACATACCTGTTCACACGATCGGCGATAAAGCAGCTTTTGAGGACTTTCTAGACCTTATGATTCTCCGAAATGTTAAGAACCTTCTCCAGGCCGATGGTGCCAGAGTGATGGAGATACCTAAAGATAAAGTGCTCGAGTACTACAGAGCCGGAAGGGGCGGCTCCTTGACTCCTTTCAGCGAGTACTTGTTTGCCTGCAATCCGGCAGAAGGGGGCGAGAGGTTGTGCGCACTGATGAAAGTTTTCTCCTCCGATAAGAGAGCGCACGTGCTCTGGAAGGTTCGAGAGGGTAGTAGCATGACAGTCGACGAGTACATTCTCTTCAGCGAGGATGCTCTCCTAGCCAACCCGGAACTGCCTCAGATACTGCTGAGAGCGGGCTTCACCCCATTAACTTACTCCCTAGGGGCGCTTTGATGGTGGCGGAAGTCAAGCGCGAAGTCTACAGGAAGGCAGTGCACCTTCTTCTCTCGCTAATCCTAATGGCTCCCTTCTTCTTGCCGCTGCCGGCCCCCCTCGATATTTACTCGTACTATGCGCTGGGGTTGCTTGCAGCTGCTCTTCTGAGCTCAACCGCGGCGAAAAGATCTGTTTTCCTATCGAGGCTTTCAAGCTTCAGGGAGAGTCTCGAGCAGCGTATTTCCGGGATACAGGAGCTTCAGAAGAAGATGCCCCTGAAGGCGATTGAGGAGGCTTTCATCGGGCTAGTAGAGTTCATCGGGCAGCAGGTAGAGCTTCTGGAGAGAGATTACGAGAGGAGGGAAGGCTACGTGGGGCTCTTCTACGGGATGACTGGGGGAGTGATAAGCCTACTTCTCTCACCGTGCCATGCCCTCTACGGATTAGCTGCGTTAGCTGTCGTGGACCCGGCTGCATCCTTGTCCAACCTACTGCTCAGACGCGGTAAATCCTTCACCGGCGACCTCGTAGCTTTTGGGATGTACTTTGCTGTGCTGCTCTCTCTCGGTGTACCGGCGGTAAAGTGCTTGCTTCTCTCTTTAGCGGCTGTCGTGGCGGAGTATTTCTCCGTCGAGGATAACTTGACCATTCCACCGGTAGTGACGCTGGCAGCATTTCTTCTGGGAGCACCACCCTTCTGCCCAGTGAGCTCACGCTGACTTCCCCCGTTGTTCGCTTAAGGTGAACTTTTGCGCCTTCACTGGGTGAAATTTCTGACCTACAGCCCCGCTCGGCGGCTCAGCTCTAGCTTTTGCTGCTCAACTGTTCCGAGGTAAATTAGCCGGGGAAGAGTCTGTACCGGTTGCTGTAAGCTGTGGCTCGCGCTGTCCAGGATTTGTACGGTACTCTTCGTCCACTCTGCGTAGGCTAGCGCAATATTTTTCACGGAAAGTTCCCACTTCTTTTCGTGAACCGTAAGAGTCTCTTCATCTTCATTCTTCATTTCCACCAGCCGACCGGGCAGTACCTTTCCGTGCTTGATCGGATACAGAGAAACTCGTACGAGATGCTCCTCAACCTGCTGGAGAAGCAGAGGGATCAGAAGCTCACGCTACACTTCAGCGGCCCGCTTCTGATGTACTGGAAGAGGAAGTACCCGAGCTTTCTCGAGAGATTAAGAGAGCTCGTCAAGGCGAGCCGTTTTGAAGTCCTGGGTGGCACGTACTCGGAGAGCCCACTACCCCTCCTACCGCTGGAGGACAGGCTAGAGCAGCTGAAGCGTGGCAAGCAGCTTGTCGAAGAAGTTTTCGAGACGAGAGTTGAGGGGGCTTGGCTCCCTGAGAGGGTGTGGGATCCCACCCTCCCTCTTCAGCTCGCTGAAGCAGGCTACCGGTACGTCGTCCTGGACGATGAGGTTGGCTACAGGTCCGGCCTCTCGAAGGAAGAAGTGCACAGAGCTTTCCTCACCGAGTACAGCGGGAGGCGTGTAGGCGTGGTTTTTATCGACGCGACCATAAGGTACATTCTCCCCTGGCGGAGCCACCAGGAGGTGCTGAGCTACATCAGGAGCTACTCGTCCGCGAGAGGCGAGTACGTTCTCTGGGGCAGTGACGCGGAGAAGTTCGGCGAGTGGTGGGACAGGACGCAGGCGGAGCATTGGCTGTCCCTCTTCTTCTATTACCTCAGGACGGCAGAGGACATAGAGGTCATCACTCCTTCAGAGTACCTGAGGAGGTTCGGCTACGCAGGTTTAGCGTACCTGGGCCCGTGGAGCTACGATAAGATGATAGAGTGGAGCGGGGGCTACTTCCCCAACTTCCTCAAGAAGTACTCCGAGTCGAACAACATGCATAAGAGAATGCTTTATACTAGGTCAAAGCTCGAGCGGCTTAAAGCGCCAGCCGAAGCCTGGGAAGAGTACTACCTAGCTCAGTGCAACGACGCTTTCTGGCACGGCCTCTTCGGTGGCGTCTACATTCCTATCCTCAGGCAAGCAGTGTACGAGCACCTTATACGCGCTGAGAGGATAGCTGAGGAGAAGGGGGAGCACTACTTGGCGGATCGCCTACAGGTGAGAGAGCTAGATATCGACATGGACGGTAGAGGAGAGTTGATCGTAGAGGCTCCCCTAGCTAGCGCGTTTATCAAACCGAGCGACGGGGGGACGCTCTTCGAGCTGGACATCAAGGAGGAGGGTATGGAGTTCAACCTAGTCAACACTATGAGCCGCTACCGTGAACCCTACCTCGGCGACAGAGGGCCTGCGCCCGACTGGTATAGGAGAGTATCCTTCAGGGAGCACGTGTGGCGTCGAGGCACAAGGCTCGACGACTGGATCGACAACACTCCCTTCGTAGATATAAGCGACCTGGCGCTGGCCAGCTACGTGGTAGAACACGTAGGTGGTGAGGTCATTCTCTCCCGCGTAGGCAGGGTGTGGTTCGACCCGGCGAGCCCTCACAGACTCCACGTGGTGAAGTCGTTCTCAATGGAGGGTGATGGCCGTGTTCTCCGAGTAAAGTACCGGTGGAGAAACCTCGAGAAGAGGTTCGCCGAGTTCTCTCTTGCCGTGGAGCTTTCCCTCTCACCCAAGCTGCCTTACGACTACGAAGCTATCCCCTCCTACGAGATCGAGGGGGCGACCGAGAGGCCGGCTACCGAGAGGTTTGCTTCTCCGTGGGCTAGGACAGTCACCCTGAGGTCACCTGCTACACGTCCTATCACGGTCGAGAGTTCGAAGCACGGGGAAGTGTGGGCATCTCCTATATACACGTGGACTAGAACCGAGAAAGGTCTCAGGTCACACTATCAAGGCATAGGAGTAGTGCTTAACTACCATGTGCCTCTTGATCCAGGCGAGAGCTTCGAAACCGAGGTGAAAGTACGCTGGTGAACCAGACGGTATGGATGGTTACCTTTGAGGCTGTTCCAGTTGTGAAAGTGGGAGGCTTGGCGGAAGTCCCGACGAACCTGGCAGTAGAGCTCGCCGCGAGAGGCTGGGATGCCGTTGTAATCGTGCCTGCTCACGGAGAGCTGCGCGAGCGCTCAGCGGAGAGCGTAGCCACCCTGAATGTCCCTGGCGCGCGCTTAGAGGTCGGTAAGCTTGAGTGGAGAGGCGTGAAGTTCTTCATTGTCTCTGGGGGTGCGTTGAGGGACGCAGGTGTTTACGCTGAAGAGGTTTTAGAGGCCAAAGTTGTGCAATTCGCGGCAGCAGTGGGCGAGCTAGTGAAGAACCCTGAGCTTCTCGGCGTGCGCGAGCCCAGCGTTGTTCACTTCCATGATTGGCACAGCGTCCCAGCTCTACTCGCCCTACGGCGCGCGCTCGAAGGGGGCGGAGAGCCGGCACTGTTTTTCCACATCCACCTGCTGGTCAGGAGGAGGCTGAGCGAGGAGCTTTTAAGCAAAGCCGGAATCCCGCCGGACTGGGAGCACGAAGTCACCTGGGGTGGCTCGAAGAGAAGGGTTTCAGTGAGGGAGGCTCTTCAGCTCTCGGGAGGCGCTGCCGAGAAGCTCGGCGCGCTCGAGGCTCACCGCGTAGTAACTGTCAGTCACGCGTACCTGAGTGAGGAGCTTGCGCCTTTCATGGGCAGCGAGCTTTCCGGGAAAGCCAGAGTTGTCTACAACGGGACTAGCTGGCGGTACAGCGACCTGCAGAAGGAAGTCTTTGAGGTTCATGGTCGGCAGCTAGAGGTCTTCGGCGCTGCGCAGCTGCCTAACAGGATGCTGCTGAGAAAATACTTCCTCTTATACGCGCTTGGAAGCCTTCCTGAGGGGGAGCCTAAGGTACCTGACGAGCGCACTGCTAGAAAGCTCAGAGAGGCTGCTGCCCCCCCGCTTAGGGAGGATCTCCGAACTGAAGCCTTTTCTTACGATGGTCCTCTTGTGATCACCACGGGCCGTGTGTCTAGGCAGAAGGGATTCGACCTTCTGTTGGAAGCTGTGCCCCACGTCGTCCAGGATCTGGGTATTACGCGTTTCGTTTTCTTCATCCTACCTGTGTGGGGTAGCGAGGATCTCTCGCTGCAGCTACTCGACTTGAGCCGCGAGTATCCGGATAACGTGAGGGTAGTCTTCGGACAAGCGCCCTCCGTCTACAGGCTGGCGCACTTAGCGGCAGATGTTTTCGCTGCACCGTCGAGGCGTGAACCTTTCGGCATCATGGCTCTCGAAGCTATGGTGTCCGGCGTCCCTGTAGTTGCTTCACGGGTGGGCGGTTTAGCGGAGACGGTGCTCGATATTAGGGAGCACGGATACGCCGGGACTGGCTTCCTCGTGAGTCCCGGTGACCCATACGAACTGGCAGAGAAGATACGTGACCTCGCAGCCTTCATGGAAGCCTCCGCGACAGGTCGGCTAGACATGCTTGTCGAGAAGATAGAAGACCGAAAGCTTAGAGAGCTCCTCGAAGAGTACCCGGACTCCGGGGAGATCATCAGGAAGAGCTGCATAGAGCGTGTGGAAACGCACTTCACGTGGCAAGCTTCCGCCAGGATGGCGGAGGCCGTGTACTTTGAAGCTCTACGAAGTCTGGGAAAACCACTGTCCACAGCCTCAACCTAAGGTGTGCTCGGCAAGAAGGAGAAGGAGAGGTAACCCCTGCTCGAGAGTGTTTATGGCTACTTCTACCATCTCTCTTCTGTACTCCAACTCGTACATGGTTTCGTAAAGAGCTCTTTCCACGAACCACGGTAAAGTAAGCCGGAGAACCTCTTCGGTGCTATACGCAGGAAGTGCTCTCCTGGGAGCCCCAGCGACATAAGCCTTAGCCAAGAGTTCCGTCACTGCTGCGCTCCACTCGCTAACTCTCCTTGCGGCTGCTTCTCCCCTCTTTAACGCTTGAAGAGCCTTGCTAGTATCGCCTTCGAAGACCTCAGCTATCGAGAGGAACGCTATGTAGGACAGCGCTCTCGTGAGCGTAGCCAGGTCGCGGACAGCGGGCTCTAGATCCTTGCTAGCCCACTCGGGCCTGGCGGGCTCCCCCTCAAAGTCGACTATAACCACCCTGTTCTCGCGCGTTACCAGCGTTTGGGAGAAGTGGAAATCCTGGTGTGTGCGCAGCACGGTAGAGCCCTCGAAGCTTTTCAGCTCTTTGAGGCTGCGATCGACCAGCTTCTCTAGGCTGGCCACGCTCACTCCGTGAGCAGCTATGATCCCTAAGTAGAAGCGAATCCTCTTAATCCAGCTCTCAATGCTTTCCCTACCTGCACTCGAGGGGGCGCACCAGGGGTCTTTGCAGTCAAGCATTAGAGAATGGAATTCGCCGAGCGCCTTTGCCACTGCCTCGGCACTGGAAGGAACGCTGTACTCTTCCCCCTTAGCGCGGGAGAGGGCGGCTGCGTAGATAGAAGCTCCTGGGTCGTAGCCCTCGACGAACTCGACGAAGATCCCCAGGGGTGTTTCGCCATAGCTGTAAGCCGCGTAAATTCTGGGCGCAGGGCCTCTCCCCGAAAGGTGCTTCAGGAATAGTGGCTCCGGATTCCAGCTTTTCACCTCCCTGTAACCTTTCACGACTACCTTGTCGACGCCGATCCTGTACACCGCGTGAGGGTTCGTCGCCCCCTCAGCTAAAGTGCTGATGAAATCGACCTGGTCGCCGAGATGGTGGAAAACCTCCGTCCTGATCCCTTCAAGCCTGCTCTTAATCACGTCCTCGATGAAGTCGCCGCAGATTTCCGCCTCGCAAAGAGCCTTACCTCCTGCCCGCACTACCCACCTCTCAGGGCAGTTTTCTCTTTCTCTCAGCGGAACCAGGTACCTGTGCTGCATTTGCGAGAATACAGCCAAATATGTGCCCCTGCCAAGGAAACGCAGCTCGACGGGGCCTCTAAAAAAGCCTCGGCGCAGCCACCTCTTGCTGCTGAGATCTGCTATAACCGTCGACGTAGGCCTCTCACCTGCTAGTGTAGAAGGATGTAAATCCCCGCTGCGATTAAGACTAGCCCGATCAGTAAGTCAATGTACCTCCTGTAAGGCGACAGCCGAACGACTGCGATGTCTATCTCCGCGACGAACCTCTGCCCCACGACGACTGCGAAGGCTATCAGGATAAGAGGTAGCACGAAGACGGTGTTGTAGAGCAGAAGGTAGGCGAGAGCCACTGAGAGAGGTAGGCCGGAGAGCATGTAGGAAGCGACGAGGTAGGGACCGCTGCTGCATGGAAGCAGTGTGAAGCTGACGAGCACGCCTGCGGCTGCCCCTGCCACGACGCTGCCTTTACGCGCTCTCTCCAGGAAGCTCTGGCCCACCGCGTTGATCCTGCTTCTGGCTCTCTGCAAGCTCACGTACACAACACCCAGCCTCGAAGCTGAGAGTTCCAGGCTGAGTGCGCGCCTCACGAATCTGGCTACACGATTAAAGGAGGTGGCGCGAGCAACACCGCTGAGCGTGGTGTGCGTGGCTCTCATGCCTTTAAAGGCTTCGTACCCCCCTGCGAGCACTGCTGCTGCTCCAACCAGGTACCGCGCCCACGAAAAGTAGCCAACGAAGTTCACTAGCCCTAGGCCAAGGAGAAAGTAGCTGATAAAAACTGCAGCGACGAACGCAACAGCTACTTTAGCAGCAGCCCCTCTCCCCGATATTCCCGCTACAGATAGGAGCAGCGCCGCGAAAACCATGAAGGTACAGGGGTTTATCGAATCTGCGGCAGCGAGCGCTAAGACCGCTCCGAGAATAACTCCGCCCGCAGCTTGCAAGCCTTTTTCCCGACGTCCCCCGAAGACCATGTCGAATACTTCGGAAGCGTTAACCGGGACCCTCACCATGCTTCCATCGTCCCGGATCACCATAGCCGAATCACCGCACTGCGCGGAAAGCAGGTTCCGCCAGGCGGCAGGGTCTCTGGGGTCGCCCGCAGCTGCAGCTACCAGGCACTTTCCTTGGAAAATGAGCGTCAGGGGGATTACGTAAGAAGACCCTGCTTTCAGAGTCTCGTAGAGCTGGTAGTAAGTCTCCAGGTTGCTTCTGTTCGAGATTTCCCTGAAGATGGGCTGGAGCCCAGCTTGCTCAAGCCTCTCCTTCACCTCCCTGCATGAAGGGCAGGTCTCGGAGCCGTAAATCACTACTGTGAGGTTGCTGGCCTGTACGGCGTTTTCCCCGCCCTTACCGCTGGATTCGTTCTGCGCTACTTCGACAGGGTACGGAACCAGGTAGATG
The DNA here is from genome assembly GCA_038741495.1 of Thermofilum sp. Lineage (NCBI taxonomy): Archaea > Thermoproteati > Thermoproteota > Thermoprotei > Thermofilales > Thermofilaceae > Thermofilum > Thermofilum sp. The sequence goes on from JAVYKX010000002.1 coordinate 341,217, forward strand.
AAGACCTCGAGGTCTGCGCGTACGTCCAAGGTTCTAGTGGCATTAGCTCTTCTCCCGACAACCCTTACCTCGTAGGACCCGGGAGGGACTTGAACAACCAGCGCGCCAACACCCCTCGCAACTACAGAGGAGTTCCTCACAAGCAGGATCTCGGGTTGAGGTGCATCGAACTCTTCAGCTTGAACAGAAACCTTGAACCTAACCCTCTTGAGAACAACGAGCAGGTTTGTCCTACCCGACACGTTAGCGTCAAGCACGGCTGGCTGAAAGCCAGGTGCTAACACCTGCAATCTGTGGGGACCAGAAGAGGTGTTGATAAGCAAGCTACCCGTGAAAACCCCGAGGGGCTGCCCGTCGAGGATAACCGTGTAGTTGCTCACCGGGGCTCCTTGCTCATCCAGAACGTTCAGAGCGATCTGAGGGGGTAGCGTCGGCTCGGCTTTCAAGTCGTATACCATTACCTCGCTCGTACCTGCTACGGTCAGCACCCGGTCGCGTACATCCACGCTGGTGACCGCGAAGCCGGGTTTCACCACCCTCAGCTTTACCTCCTCCGCAGCGTTTCCCACGACGACCGTGTCCCTAGACCATACTACAAACGAGCCATCGTCAAAGCCCCGCAGCCCCAGCTCGTCACCTTTCTCGTAAGGCAGGGGTAGAACGCTCGAGATCACCCTTCCCTTGGCAGCGTCCACCACGGTAAGCCGCACTGAAAGCTCCTCTGTCGTGAGCGAGTACAGTAACCGGTAGTTAGGCTCTGAGGCTGTTAGCCTACCGGCAGGCACTGAGAGAGCGTAGAGAGGGGAGAAGGAAATTTCGTTGCCTACGCTCAGCTGGAGAAGCGTTCCGTTATCCGAGAGAAGAGCAGCTTTCTCGCCTAGGTTAACCATTAGGAGAACGTGGTAAAGTGTACTCTTCCTCATGCCGTCAGGTTCTAAGACCACTAAAGCTCTCTCATTGTTCATCAAGCAGATGTGGCAGTTCGTATCTATCGATAGCACGATCAGCTTCTCGCCGCTGCGCAGCATCTGGAGCCCAGCGTTAGCGAAAGCGAGTACCACGCGTGGCTCTTGCGCCGTTGCTATGCTCAGGACTACCAGCTCCCTCTTTGTGAGAACATAAAGCGTGTCTCCCAGGAGAACAGCTTTTACGATCTCCGGGCTTCTAACCCCACCTCTAATTACGCCCACGTATTTCTCCCTCCCGGTTTTCGCGTCGAGCAGCGTGACTCTCGAGCTTGGAACACTACCGTAGAGCTGCTCGACAGCAACGAGAAGGCTATCGTCGACGAATCTGACGGAGGAGAAGAAGGCTAGCTGCCTGGTCCACAGCGGTTCGAGCCCACTACCGTACAAGCTGAGGAATGACCGGTAGTTATCGCCGTAGACAACCGCCAGGTAGTCTCCGCTAGGGCTGAGAACAGCGCTGAACACTGTGTAGTTGAAAGTAAGTTTTCCTCGAGGAACCCACTCATCAGGGATAGCATACGCCACCATTAGCAGAGCGAAAACGAGAGCAGTTGTTAAGGCGAGGGTAAGTCTCATCCAGAGCCCGAGGTGTAGCAAACCAAACCCCTATTAACCTTTGACTCCACGTATATGCCGTGTACTTGACCCGCGAAGAGGAGCGCGCGCTCGACGGCTTCGAGGGGGAGGCTAAAGCGCTAGCCATGAAAGTGGTCGTGAGGGTGGGAGAGGTTCTCGGCGCGGAGAAGCTTGTCCCGATAAAGAACGCTCACATCTCGGGGATCTCCTACAAGAACATAGGCGAAGAAGGCTTGGCGTTCATCGAGAAGCTTGCCGGAGAGGGTGCCCGCTTCTCAGTGCCCACTACGCTGAACCCGGGAGCCTTCGACCTTGCGGGCTGGCAGAGAATGAACGTCGACGAGAAGATCTTGAGTGGTCAGCTGAGAATCATTGATGCCTTTAGACGGATGGGCGCAGCGATCACTCTCTCGTGCACCCCCTACCTCTACGCGAACATCTCTTACGGCGACCACTTAGCCTGGTCGGAGAGCAATGCCGTGCTCTACGCTAACAGCGTTGTGGGTGCTAGGACCAACAGGGACGGGGGCCCGCTAGCGCTTTTCGAAGCGATAGCTGGCCGGGCACCCCTGGCGGGGCTGCACCTCGAGGAGAACAGGAGGCCGATGCTACTTATAGACTTCTCAAGCGTAGGAGAGAAGGTGGTGGAGAAGGGTATTTTCTCCGCAGCTGGGCTCGCAGCTGGTAGGATAGCAGGTGCAACGGTTCCTCTGGTCAAGGGCCTGCGCTTTAGCGGGAGTGACGAGCTGAAGCTTTTCCTTGCGGCGGCTGGCGCTACAGGCGGCACGGGCCTTGTACTCGTTGACAGCATTTCTCCAGACCTGCGGTTTGCCAAGTGGAACCCGGTGGAGGGGATTGAAAGAGTAGGTGTCGAGTGGAGCACTCTGCAGGAGGAGCTGGAAAGGTACAGCGGTTCTGGAGAGGGGGTTGTCGTGCTGGGCTGCCCCCACCTGTCACCAAGCGAGCTGAAGGATATAATCAGCTGGTTGAGGAGGCATGGTAGACCTAAGCGCAGGCTCATACTGTTCACTAGCCGTGCTGCGGTGGGTGAGGCTGAGAAGAGGGCGGCGGAGGAGGCTGGCGCAGAGTTGTTCACAGACACTTGCATGGTGGTCTCGGAGCTGTCGAAGTACGCGGGGCGCGAGTTCGTCACCGACTCCGGGAAAGCAGCATTTTATCTAGCCTCGCAGGGTTACTTGGTGAAGTTACTCTCGAGAGGGGAGGCGCTCAAGTACGCTTTGGGTGACTCCGCATGAGGTTCACGGGAAAGCCTGTCGTAGAGGGGGTTGCCGAAGGAGAGCTTCTAGTGTCTAGCGAGCCTATAGCCTTCTACGGGGGCGTAGACCCGGGGACGGGCACAGTCACAGAGAGCGGGCACAAGCTCCGTGGCCAGAGCATCGCGGGAAAAATTCTCGCTCTCCCACACACGAGGGGGAGCACCGTGGGGTCGTACACCCTTCTCAGGCTGGCTGGGAGAGGCTTAGCTCCCGCGGGGATCGTTTCGGAGCGAGGTGACGAAATCCTCATTGTAGGCTGCATTATTTCTCAAATCCCCCTCGCCGTGGGCATCCCGGTGAGCGAGCTCCTGAAGGTGGGCGAGGGAAGGCGGGCACTCCTCAGGGTGACGAGCAGTGCCGCAGAGCTATTCGTCGAATGAGCTTTGTGAGGAGAGCAGGAGAAGCCTCTACGAAGTAGCGGGAAGAATCAGCGTCTGCACCCGCTGCGGGCTTCACAAGCACAGGAAGAACGCCGTACCGGGTGAAGGAAACCCCTGCGCTAGAGTAGTATTCGTGGGCGAGGCTCCAGGGTTCAACGAGGATCTTCAGGGTAGGCCCTTTGTCGGAGCCGCGGGCTCTCTCCTCACCCAGCTGATAGAGTCGGCGGGGCTCAACAGAAGCGCGGTCTTCATTACCAATGTAGTGAAGTGCAGGCCACCCCAGAACCGGGACCCCACAGATGAGGAGATTTCGTCCTGCCTTCCATACCTTCTCGAGCAGCTGCGATCCATCAAGCCCTCGCTACTTGTCACGCTAGGTAGGCACAGCACGAGAGCTGTCCACGCAATCTTCGGTATCCGGGTCGATTCCATAATGAGCGCTCGCGGAAGGATTTCTAGGGTGAAAGCTGAGTGGGGTGAAGTGGTGTTGCTTCCCACGCTACACCCGGCAGCTGCGCTGTATAACCCGCGCTTAAGAGTCCTCCTTGAGGAAGACTTCAGGGAGCTGAGGAACCTGATCGAGGCCGAGAAAGGTAGAAGCCGCGGCGGGACGCTGGACGACTTCCTCAGGCTTTGACTTGCACTGCCTGCGTAATGCTTTTTCATCACATATTCTAATTCCCGGTGTGGCGTCATCACCGAGGGAGCGTGCCCTTAAGAGGGCCAAGCTTATGAAGAGGCTTGTCGAGCAGCTAGACGCCGTGAGAGCATTAAAGCTGTTCAACACAGCGGACGCGCTCAGGGCGATGAGCGAGCTAAGCTTATCCGGCGACCCGTGGTCCGAGCTGAGGTCCGTGCTCACCGAGATCGCGAAGATACCTCAACGGGAGCCTTTCTTCGCGAAAATCAGGAGATTCGATAAAGTGTCTAACACGCTTCTCTGGATCTCTCTCGCCTTTTCAATAAGCTCGCTGCTGATGCTTTCCATACTCCACCTGGAGGGTTCCCTGGCGGTACTCCTCATGATAGCAGCTTTAGTGCTTCTCAATATTGCCTACATGCTCAAGCTCTACGTGCTCACGAAGCTTAGGTGGATCTACGCTAGCCGTAGCAGCGAGATCCGGGGGAAGGACGACCTCTTTAGACGCTCGGCTGATCAGCTGCTTGCCAGGATGAGGGGCGAGCTCCGGAAAGCCGGAGTGGATCCTTCAACCGTTACTTTCAAGCTCTACTTCGACGATTACTCCCAGCTTCGCGTCGTCGGGAAAGGGAGGGGATTCTACCGCCTAACGTTTAGGTGATCTGGAGAGCTGCCTTTCTTAGCGGCGCACTCTAGGCAGAGTAGAGCTGGCCCATGCTCGATTGAGCATTCTCTGCAGGTAAGGCGCCCGCACTCCTCGCAGTATCCTACCGAGAGCCTCTCGCCGCAGATCTGGCATAGAGTTTCAGAGCAAGCCGCGCACACCCCTCTCGCTTCGTCAAAATCTCCCGGGCAAACCTCCCTCCCGCACAACCTGCACCTGATGAGCACCTCAGACTTCTCGAGGCAGATCTCGCAGATGTGCAAGTCCCCCATTCCGAAGACTCCTTAAGGCAACTTTTTTAAACATTAGACATAGAGGTGCAAGGTGCTTACCTTGTCCTCACGCTTAGACGCGGTGGATAAAAAATTACTGTACCTGCTTTACGCGTACGGGCGGGCTGTTTCGAAGAGGAGGATACATCAGCTAGTGTACGAGCTTCAAACGAAGCATGGCGTCAATCTCGGCTTCAAGTTTCTCGGTTCTCCACCTTACTCCCAGGATCTTGAGGAAAGGTTGGAGAGTTTAGTCTCGAAAGGGTTTTTGAAGAAGTTTTACATCGTCGGTAGTGCCTACACGACGCTGTATAAGCCCTTCTACGCGGTAGCAGATAAGGGTGTTAAAGCTATTGAGAAGAGAGACTTCTCTAAAGGTGACCAGGAGGCTATCGAGAAGCTGGTTGCAGAGTACAGGAGAGATTCTTCCGCGACGAGGAAGGAGAGTCGAGGCGCGGGTTGACTCTTCTCGCGAATCTCGCTTCGAGACTTAGACAACAATACCGTAATATTCAGCAGCGTTGTAGGAGGTTTTCGGGCTAGCGATGGAGAGGGGGGTTGGAGAGGACGAGGTAGAGGTTATAGAAATAGGCGAGGGTGATATAGCGCTTCTTCTTGCTGCGCTGAAAAGGCTTAACAACGGGATTTACGCGCTAAAAGTTACGCTGGACTTTCTAAGCTCTCGTGTTGGGACGCTCCAAGACAGCATATCAAACCTTGAGAAAGCTCTGAAAGAGCACCTCTCCAGCTTTCAGGAGGAGACAAAGAAACACATGGAAGAGGAGAGAACCTTCTTCGAGAAGTTCCGCGGCGAGGTAGGAAGCTTACCTAAAGATATGAAACTATCTCTTGACCTGTTTCTGGAGAAGCTTTCTGGTGAGCTTGAGAAAAGCGCTGAGCTCGCGAAGACTTTCGAGGAGGATGTTGCTCTGCTAAGGTCACAGATGAAGGAAGTTCAGCTAGTCGTCTCTGATGTTTTAACGGGTGTGAGGGGGGACATTGGGGGGCTGAAAGCTAAAACCACTGAGTTGGAAGCGCTCACGACGGAGCTCGCTCAGCGAGTAATGAGGCTCGAGGAAACAATGCTGGCGTCCATAAAAGAGCTTAGGTTAGCGATCCAGGATATCTCTCTTCAGATATCAGCTCTTCGCGAGGAGTACCGGCGGTTAAAGCCTGAAGCCGGTGGGAGAGAGTGAAAATGCTTTTCACCAGCGTTAGCAATTATTAGCCCAAGCTGCTGAAAAACTCGGAGAACATGTCGTTCCTAAGGGGAAGACGTGAAGAGAAAGAAGATGTTACTCGGGTTCTCGAATCGCTGCAGGTCTCATTGACATCTCTTGAGAAAAGGCTAGCGAGTTTACCTGATCTGCTGCAGGAACCCCTCAGGAGCGCTCTTCGCGTTCCTCTCTCTCAGCTTCAGGCATCGGTAGAAGAGATACGCGGCTCCCTGGCTGACGTTGTTGAGATTCTGCAGCGGCAGGGCGCTGTGCTGGACGGCTTGGATAAGAGGCTGGAGAGCCTCTCGGGCGTCGTTGAGATTCTGCAGCAGCAGGGCGCTGCTTTAAGCGATCTTCAATCTGCAGTTAGGGAGGAGGGAAGCGTTCTTGAGAAGCTTCACAGGAGGCTGGAGGGCCTCAATGTGGATGCTCTGCAGAAGACGATCAGCGAGCTTAGCGGTATTAGTGAGGCTTACTCGATCCTGCGCGACTCTCTGGAGAACATCGCGAAGCTTCTAGAAAGCTTAGGCTCGGTGCTCGCCGCAGCGGAAGAAGAAGCTAAGCGCCTGAGAGACGAGGCGGAGAAGTACACCAAGCTGGTGGAAGAGTACTCGAGACTCTCGGCGAAGGCGGAAAGCCTCTCTCAGCAGATAAGGGAGGTGGAGGAGGCCAAGAGGAACGTTGAGGCTCTGAGAAGCCAACTGCTCTCTAAAGAGGAGGAGCTGAACAAGAGGGAGGCTGCTTTACGCGAGATGTACGAGAAGCTGAGCGCTGCCGTAGCGCGAATCCCCGAGGTGGGCGATCTCATTAAATACATCGAGTTTCTTAGGCAGAAGGAGTCAGAGCTCATCTCCAGGCAGGTGGAGATCGAGAGGAGAGAGTCGGAGCTGAAGCTTCTGTCCTCGAAGATAAGCACGGAGGCCGAGGAGCAGCGGAAGCTGAGACTGGAGCTTGCTGAGAAGGAGAAGAAGCTTAAGGACTGGGAAGCCGACTTGATGATGCGCGAGAAGGCCTACGCTGAGAAGATGGCGGCTCTCTCCAGCTTGGAGAGAGAGTTGTCGGAGAAGGAGAGGCGTGTTTCCGCTCTGCTGTCTAGATACGAGGTTCTACAGAAAGAGGTATCCGAGAAGGAGGCTCAGCTGAAAAAGCTTCAAGAGGAGATCGCGGCAAAGGAGCGCTTATTAAAAGAGGAGCTTGAGCCTCTCAGGGGGAGACTGCTCAAGGAGCAGGAGAGGCTTGTAGAGTGGGAGCGTAGGTTGCTGGAGAGGGAGAGAGAGCTGGTGGGGTATCAGCGCATGCTAGCTTCGAAAGAGAGCACTCTAATCGAGCTCAGGGAGAGGTTAGAGGCGCGGCAGTCCGAGCTCGAATCGAGGGAGAAGGCTCTTGAGGAGAAACTAAAGAAGCTGAGCGAGCTCGAGTCGAGAGTCCGCGAGCTTGAGCGCGAGAACGCTGCCTTAAGGGAGGAGCTGAAGAGAAAAGAGAGCGAGCTTGCACTGATAAGAGGGTCTCACTAGCCAGGCTAGCGCAAGTAGTAGGTCACCGCGATAATTACGAGTACTAAGACCGCTGAGAGGATAGAAGCCAGCTCTGCAGCCTGTATTGCTTTAAACGCGATTCTCGAACCCCATTCAGGCTCTTCATCTTTCGCGAGCAGGTACCCCATCACCGCTACTACTATCGCTAAGACCGCGAGGGCTGGGCTTGCGAAGAGGTAGAGGTAGGGGGGTGTGGTCGGTCTGACGTTAAAACCTTCAGTGATGAAGTAGGTTGCCGCAAGAAAGATCCACGGCATGATCGCTAGCAGTTTGAGGGCATTGCTCGGCCTCGCCGCCTCCCCCAAGTAATCGGTTCTTCCCACTTAACTCCCCTCTAAGTGCTTTAGCACTTTTCTTAGCCTCTCAAGAACGTAGTCCTTATTAAGCATAGCTAGGTAGGGCGCGATGCGCGGCCCGGAGGGCTTCCCGAAGAAAGAAAGGTAGAGAAGCTGGAAGAACCTCTGCTCGGCTTCTCTCTCCCTCTTTAGCTTCATCATCGCTTCCTTAATGCTTCCTTCATTCCATTCGCCGAGCTCTTCAAGATTTGAAATTAGCCTTCTGACAAGCCCGATCACTGTTTCGTCGGTAACCGCTGATATCTTCTCGTAGGGTGGCTCGGCGACGAGAGCTATCCTGTAGTGCGCCGGTGCGTAAAGCTCTAGCCACTTCTTGGCTAGAGCGATGCGCCTCCTGAGAGACTCCAGCTCATGCTGACTCAGCTCCCTCGTAAGCTGCTTTGTCTCCTTCAACCGAGAGATAACATCGCTTAGGTTCTCTCCCCTGCTGGGCAACACCTGCGAGAGAATCATTGCGTTGATGTACCTGACCCTGAACGGAAGTGCATCCGGAGGATCTTTCGTGAAAGCGTAGCGGTAGCTTGCCTTAAGCTCCTCTTCGCCTTCTTCTACTCCGAAGTATACTCGCTCTGCTTTATCGAAAAGATCGTAGTAGCTCGGCACCTCCTCTAAGCTGAGCACTACACGCCTCATGGGCGGCGATAGTAAGTAAAGGAACCTCAAAACCTCCGGTTCCGCAACCTCCATCCACTCGCGAGGCGAGAAACCTATGAAATCGCTTGACCCCATGTCGCCCACATCTTTGCCCCCGACTCTGTAGCCTACCCACTCGTAAGCTAAGCCTGTAGGCGGGTTAAAGCCGAAAACGCTCGAAGCTAGCTCGTTGCAGCTGTCGCGAGACCCGCCTGGTGTTGCGTGATCTTTGCCGTAGGGCTCGAAATCCACACCAAGCGCGTACCAGACACCGACCCACTCCACTCTCCAGTTCAACTTACCTTCTGCGAGGCTCTGCCAACCCTCATGCCCGCAGCTCCTGCACACGTACCTGGCTCTGAAGCTCTTCACGTCAACTTCCAGAGTCTCCGTAGTATCGACCCTACCGCACTTCTCGCAAATGGGCTGGAAAGGTATTGTTTCGGGACGCAGCTTCTTCTCACCCCTGAACTTGTTCAAAACTTCAACTACGGGGCGCCTGAGCTCGGTAACCGCGCGGAGAACAAACTGCCTCATCCTATAGCTCTCGGTGTAGAGATCTCTAGTCGTGACTACCCTCACCTCCCTCGCAAACTCCCCGAGATAGCTCCCAAAATCCTCCCAGTAGTGGTCCACCCAGCTCTCGTGACACCCGTGAGGGTCGGGCACCCTGAAAAGAGGCCACCCAACGTACTGCTCCGCTTCCTCGCGCTTGGGGAACTGCTTGAGCTGCGCCTCCTTCCCCTTCCACGCGTCAACCGTGTAGAGTGTGAGGAAATGCTCTGCCTCAACTCCCCAACTCTCGAGGAGCCTCGCCACAGTGTCCACGATGGTGATCTCTCCTCTAAGCCTACCCACATGCTGGAGGCCGGACACCGAGAGGCCGCCATTACACACGGCGCTGCCTTTTTCAGAAACTCTTGCTAGCACGCTCTTCGCAACTTCCTCAACCCAGTGCATCGCATGCGCAGCAAACCGCGAACGTAATAGCCTTTCGCCCTCAAAACTACATATTAACGCCACCGCCGATTAGCTGCTTGTGCGACTCTTACTCGCTGCCGCTGCAGCACTTGCGATCGCGCTGCTACTCACCCCCGTGACAGCGGAGGTAGCCCCCACTCTCAGAGTCGACTACGTAGAAGTGTTGGAGCTCAAGGAGGGCACCTGGAGCAGTAGGTACCTGCAGCTAACTTCCCCCACGATCCGCCTGCAGACATCGGCAGAAGTGCTTATCGTGAGGACCGATCCCTCCTCGGGGATAGCGCCGGTGAGAGTTCTAGTCGATGGGGGTACACCACCGTTCAAGGTGGGCTCAGGCTTCCTTTGGAATTCCCTTATCCTGCAGCTCGACGGAAGATTCCACGATGTGCTCGTCACGTTTGGTGATGCCCCTCAGGCTCAACCGTCAGCTCACGTTGTCGCCGTGTACAAGGGTGAGGCACGGCCCGGCGAGAACCTTACCGTACCCGGGATGCCGGGGCTGACGCCAGCGGGCTTCAGCTTGACAGTCTTGGTCTCGGATCTCAAGAGCTTACCGGCGATCGTGGAGTCGGGGTTTCTCCTGAACCTATCCGAGGTTAGCTTAATGGGCGAGAAGATATTCGCGGCAGTGCTCCTGGTGCCGCGCACCACTCTCTCCCTGGGAGGCGGCTTTCTCAAGTGCTCATACAGCTACCTCTACTTCGCGCCTAAAACCTACGCTACCGCAGCCCTGCTGAGTGGAGCGCTAACCCTCACTTTCGCTAACCATCCGTCCCTTAAGGCCCTTAACTCCAGCCTCCTGCCTGGCAAGCCCCCCCATCTAGCCTTGCTCGCAGGCATCGAGGATGTGTCGGTGGCTGAGTACAACGTTACGCTCGACGTTAAGCTACCCGAGGATCTGTGCGGCTCTCGCGTGACTTACAGGCTGATCTCCCCTGGAGAAGCTGGAGCTGCCGGCTACAGAGTGGGCCTCCGCGATAACACAACGATCGTGTTGAGGTTCTATAAGAGCGGGCTGGCGGCGGCAGATGTGGTGGTGACGACACCGCCACCGAGCCTCCGGCTTGCCGCACCTCTCTACTCTCTAGATGTGGAATTCCGCGACCAGATGGGAAACTTGATTCCGAGCGGCTCCCTGGTTCTAACGCGGCAGGGTAAGGTTGTGGGCACAGCGCAGGTGGTGAACGGGTCTTCGAACATCTGCGGGCTGCCGCCAGGAGAGTACATTGCGCTCGTATACCGCTGGGGGGCGCTCATCGCTAAGCATAACCTCCAGATCGCGGGCGATACATTCATCGCCCTTGCCACCAATACGACTACTCTGGAGGTGCAGGTATTCAGGCAGGGTGTGGGTGAGCTTCTCACGAACTACACGGTTCTTCTCCGCGGTGCCGGGTTCGCAGAGCATGCGCAAGCAGCTGAGAAGGCGAGAATAGCGGGTGTACCTCCAGGAAACTACACCCTGGAGATTTCGAAGAGTGGTGTACCCCTCGCGGCGGTCAACTTGAGCGTATCCTGGGGGGCGAGCAGCTTCTCCCTAACCCTGCCCGTGTATAGGCTTAGAGTAAAGATCCTGGACGCGCTCGACCGGCCGCTGGAAGATGCCGCTGTGGTGCTCAAGGGAGTGGGCTTTACAGTAAACTCTTCTGTGAGCCAGGCTGGAGTGATTGACTTCGGCTACCTGCCTAGTGGAGAGTACACGCTGCTAGTAGAGTACAGGCGCTACGTCCACGTGGAGAGATTAGTGCTTGCGGGAGATAGCGTCAAGACCGTTCGCACAGCGGTTGTGACCGTTCTAGGCGGCTTCGTGGTGACTCTGGAGCATGTGCAGCTCTTAGGGCTAGCTTTGCTGCTCCTCTTTTCTGCTGCCCTCTTGAGAAGTGTTATAAAGCGGGTCGTAGAGAAGAGGAAGAAGATCGTAGAGGTGTGAGAATGGACGAGTGGAAAGCTGAGGTGCTCAAGCGGCTTAACCTCGATCCTTTTCACGAAATTGGGCCCCGCGAGCTAGTGCTCCTTTTTCTCCTTTCAGATGGCCGCAGCCCCGTCGTTGGAGAGGAGGTAATACACCTCTGCTTTTTCCTTTACCCTTACGTCGATACGCCCCTCTCCCCCTCCATCATTCTTCCCCGCTTATCGGAGATCGATAGAACTCTGGAAGCGCTCGAAGCCGAAGGGTTGGTAGAGAGGAGAACGGAGTTCGTTAGAGGGAGGTACGCTTCGGTGATCCGCCTCACAGAGCGTGGCACCGCAGAGGCGAAGAAGCTACAGGGGCAGGTGCAGAGCTCTTGGATTATCCTCAGGGGGATGGCGGTGCGCAGGGGCGTCGAAATATTGGGGGAGCTCGAAGCGCTGAAGAAGACGTACAACGGGCGCAGCCCCCTAGAGCTCCTCGGGCTCCTTGTGTCTAAGCTCGAAGCGGAGGGAGACAGCATCCTGTGGCATGTCCGCGGCGTCGACGAGAACGTGAAGCAGAGCATCATGTCTCTGGTGAAGCAGCTATCGAAGGAAATGAAAAGCTTGGTAAGGGAGTCTTACAGCTGGGTTTAGGCGTGCCGGAAGCCCGAGTGACGATAGTTGGAGGTGGGCCCGCAGGTCTCCAGGCAGCTCGCTTCCTGGGTAGGCGCGGCATCTCGGTAGTGCTCCTGGAGGAGCATAGCAGGGTGGGTTTACCGCAGCACTGCACGAGCCTCGTGAGCCTCGAGGGCCTCCGCGACATCATAAAAGTCAGCGAGCGCAGGGTTGTAGCCAACAGGCTGAGAGGTGCCTGGATCGTAGCACCGGACGGGACGCGGCTTCTCGTCGAGCGGAGCCAGCCCGTAGCAGCGGTTCTGAAGAGGCCCGCGCTGGAGGAGGTTCTTCTGGAGGAAGCAGCTTCCCGTGCTGAAATTCTGCTGGGACGCAGAGCTGAGCTCGAGAAGCTAGGTGGGCAAGGGCTTGTGGTGAACGCAACTGGAGTTACCTCGCTGCTCAGAGAAAGTCACGGTGCAGGGCGATACGTTCTCCCAGCGCTGCAATACGATTTAGCACTGCCAGGAGACTGCGGCGGTGAGCACGTCTTTATATTCCTCGGCGAGAGGTTCTCAAGAGGTTTATTCGCCTGGGCGGTCCCCCTCTCCGAGAAAGTATACAGAGTGGGCCTCGCTTCGAAAGGAGATGTGATGAGTAGGCTCGAGCTTCTCCTGAAGAGTTTTCACCGGTTGACAGGCTGCCCTGAGCCGGTGAGGCGGCTGGCGGTCTACGGGGGAGCAGTCTACACGGGAGGAATGCTGAAGCATTTGCTCCGCGGCTCAACGATCCTTATAGGTGACGCAGCTGGCCAAACGAAGCCGACAACGGGGGGTGGCTTAGTCTACCTCTCTCTAGCAGCGCAGAAGCTGGCCGAGGCAGTGCGAAGCGGGAACCTGGCCATCTACGAGCGTGCTGTGGTAAGAGAGCTGGGCGCCGAGATGAAAGCTCAGCTGCTTGTCAGGCGGCTACTTAACTCGCTAAGCGACCGCGAACTCTCCACCTTAGTCGCAAGGCTAAAGCGAGAGGGGGCCGAGGAGCTTATCTCCAGAGAGGGCTCCATGGACAGGCAGGCTAGTGTAGCTCTAAAAATAGCTGGTTTAACCGCTGCCAGAGCTCCCACGCTTGCCCTAAGCCTTCTCGCGAAGCTGTTTCTGGGCCTCCTCGAACCCTAGGATTAAGGCTCGCGCGTTAACTTCACCTGTCCTCCCGGTGAACTTCTTCTCCACTACGCCCTTCAGGTCGGCTAGGCCGAGGTCTACAGCGCCGCTCGCCGCGAGAGCTCCCAGCATCACCATGTTCACCGCTACCGATGAGCCGGCCTTCCTCGCCAGCTCTACAGCATTAATGAGGATAACGTTCCTCGCAGCACGGCGAATCGCCTCGATGAGCTCCTCTCTTCCTGGGATCTTCTGTGAAGCTGGGGGCGGGAGCAGGTAGTTGTTCGCCAGCACTATGCCCGTGGGGGCGAGCAGTTGCACTCTGCGGGCAGTCTCTATCAGCTCGAGACCCACTAGAGCGTTCGCCTCTCCCTCGACAACTATTGGCGACGGCTGCACATCGCCGTACTTCACGAACACTACGACGCTGCCCCCTCTTTGGGATAAGCCGTGTATCTCCCCCACAGACACCTTGAATCCGCGCTCAATCAGCGCCTCGCCGAGCAGCTCCCCCATCGTGAGAAGTCCCTGCCCGCCTACACCCGAGATAACTACGCTCCTGATCACCGCGCTCACCCGCTCAGAGGACCTATCGCCTTAGCGGGGCATATCGAGGCGCAGACGCCGCACCCAGCGCAGAGCTCCGTGAGGATCTTGATGGAGCCGTTCTCGCGCACAATAGCGGGGCAAGAGAACTGGTCGACGCATATACCGCACTTCACGCACTTCGCCTGGTCGATAACATACGGTACAACAGCCTCTCCACGCATCCTCTTCATCCTCAGCTCTTCCAGAGCGCAGAACTGCCTAGCCACGACTACCGCGGGCGCGTTCTTCTCTCTAGCGTACTTTATGGCTCTCTCCACCGCGTCCCTGAGTCTCGCCACCTCGTAGGCGGGAACCACCTCGACGAACTCGACACCGCATGCTCTCGCCAAGTTCTCAACGGGGATCGCAGGCCTTTTCTCACCCGTCGGGCCGTAACCGCTTCCAGGGTGCGGCTGGTGCCCCGTCATTGCGGTGACTCCGTTATCCATCACGACCACAACTATAGGGTACTGGTTGTAGACAGCGTTGATGAGGCCAGGTATCCCTGCGTGGTAGAATGTAGAGTCCCCGATGAAAGCTACCACGGGATCCTTGCTGAAGCGGGCGATCCCCATGCCGATCCCTAGCGCGGAGCCCATGCTCCACGTAAAGTCAGCCATCCGGAAGGGCGGGAAAAAGCCGAGCGTGTAGCAGCCAATATCGTTAGCCCAGACTGGCTTCACCCTCGCTCTAGCCGCCGCGAGCTTCACGGCGTAATAGGTCGACCTGTGCCCGCACCCGGGGCACAGCGTCGGAGGCCTTGGAGGCAGTTCTACTCCGGCCGCGTTTCCTCGAGGCGGGTCGAAGCTGACGCCGAGAGCTTTCGAGAGCCCGGAGGCTACGAGGGCTGTGTTCAGCTCGCCGACCCGCGGGAAGAGGTCCTTGCCGTGAATCTCGGCAGAGCTTCCCTCCCTCTGAGCAAAGGCCCTCAGCTGATCCTCCACGAAGGGCTCCAACTCCTCCACGACGACGATCTTCCTGAACTCGAGAGCGCGCTTCGCTAGCGCTCTGGGGAGCGGGTAAGTGCTCGCGAGCTTGAGAAGCGGAGGGTTAACCTTCAACCAATCTAAAGCTTCCCTCACGTATGCGTGCGCGAAGCCTGCGGAAACGATGAGCGTGTCTCCGTCTCCCTCGACGAACCGGTTAAACGGCCACTCGCCGAGCTTCTCCTCAAGCGTCCTGATTCTCTCGAGAACCTCTCGGTGCTTTCTTAGGCTGTACGGCGGTAGCAGCGCCCACCTCTCCGGGTCGCGGTGGAATACGGGCTCGCGGTGCACTCTCTCCACCGCACCGAACATGACCTCGCCCCTGCTGTGCGACAGCCTAGTAGTCGTCCTCAGAATCACAGCCGTACGGTGCTCCTCCGACAGCTGGAAGAGCTCCCTCGTCATGTCCTTCGCTTCCTGAACCCCCGAAGGCTCGAAAACCGGGATGTACGAGTGCAGCCCGTAGTAGCGGTTATCTTGCTCGTTCTGGCTGCTGTGCGCGTTAGGATCATCCGCGGAAACCACCACTAGCCCGCCCACAACCCCCGTGTAGCCGAGGCTCATAAGAGGGTCTGAAGCCACGTTGAGTCCCACGTGCTTCATCGCGACGAGCGCTCTGAGCCCCATCATGCTCACTCCTATGCCGACCTCCAGGGCAACTTTCTCGTTAGTGCTCCACTCCACGTACACCCCGTACTCCTCAGCCACCTCCGCCAGGGCCTCGAGAATCTCGGTGGACGGCGTGCCGGGGTACGCGGCAGCAGCGGATATCCCGGCCTCCACAGCGCCTCGTGCGATAGCCTCATTCCCCAGGAGAAGCTTGCGGGTGCCGCTATCCCCGCTTATAGCCGCTCTTGCCACAATAATTTAAGAGCGGGGAGGAATTAACATTTATGTGCAGCTGAGCATAAGCTACACTTTCCTACAGGTTGAAAAAATTGCGGAGGGTTTTCAAGGACCCTTAAACGTAAACGTCCAGGTCACCTTCCCCCTCCTCACGGAGCGCATTAGCGAAACAGCAATCTCTGTAGGTTTCGCAGCCAACGTCTCCTCCTCTCCCCCATTCTTCTCCGTGATCATGAGGGGAAAAGTCCTCATCCAGGGCTCCAGAGAGGAGATCGAGAAAGTGGCGGAGAAGCTTAAAGCACAGCCGGGAGACCCCGAGCTGGTGCAGATGGTGACGAGCAACCTGATCTTCGAAGCCATGCTCCTCCTCAGGGAGATAGGGGTCCCGCCCGTCCTACCCCTGATACCCGCAGCTCCGCAGAAGCCCTCCGGTACCGAGTTCCACCCGGTGTAACCATGCACGTAGAGTTCCTCTACGGCGGCAGCTGCCCCGAAGGCTTCTTCAGAGTCGCCCCTGACTGCGGCTGCCCTCCCTCAACTCTCTCGCCTGAGTGGCTTCTGGCGCAGGCCCTCGAGGAGGACGGCGTTATAAGGAACAGGGGACGGCTCGCGCTCCTCCTCCGGGAAGCCCCGGGGCCTCACACAGTAGCGAAGGCGGCTGCAGTCGAGCCAGACATGTGGGAGGGGGTTCTCCACGTAGCTCTTTACGCGGATGCTCAGCCCTGCAGCGAGGAGTGCGCCTGCCTGCTGCCCTTCGCGCCCGCGACATCGATGCTTGCGGCTCTAGGCAGAAAGCAGGCCTGCGCTTACGCCGAGGCGGTAACCCCGGCCTTCATATCGAGCTTCATACAGGCGGCCGGCTTCTCAGGTGTGGAGAAGCTTACCCTCGTGAACCCTTCCTACGTGCCATCGAGGTGGACTAAGCTCGTCTTCGACGGCTTCGAGGGGTACCGGGCTGCCGCGGCGATCCCTGCCCCTCGGGCTCTCCGCTATGCCGCGATGTCCAGCATCGACGCTGAGGCGAGCGCCGGGGAGGTTAGAGGCGTGCCAATCACAACTCAGGCTCTGCCGCAGCCGAGAGCAGCGCCAAAGCTGGTGCCACTTGCCTTCGGGGAGTCATGGCGAGAGGCTCTAGCTCTGCTGGAGGAAGTGGAGGCTTCGGGGCACCTAATCACCGCGAGAGCCCTTTACGAGATAGCCTCGGCGATGGGGGCCGGAAAGCCTCTCGTGCGCAAGCTTCTGGCGTACGGCTACCTGCGCGTCAGGTCTGGGCAGGTAGAGCTATCGGGCAAAGGAATCTACGCTCTCGGCCAAGGGTGAGAAGCGGGCAAAGAACCTGGTGGACCGGCCGGGATTCGAACCCGGGACCACCGCCGCTCTCGGGAGTGGAACCTTGCAAGGGCGGCATCCTCCCACTAGACGACCGGCCCCCGGCAGCCACCTCCCGCGCTGGTTTTTCTACTTTTCGCGGCAGAGCTCCGTCAACGTCCCGATTTCTTCTAACTGCACCCCTTTAGCGAAGACTTTCACGGCTCTAACTCTCGCGTACTCTTCTCTCGAGCAAGGTTCGCTTGTCGTGTTCAGCACAACCAGGTACTCGCGCGGTGTCTTCTCTAGCGCGTAGATGCTTAAAGCCTCCTTGAATGAGATCCTCTCGGAAGCAGTGTAAGAGTGTATCGGGAGGCCTTCGGGCCCACCTCTATTCACAGCAGCGTAAATCCCCAGCCAAGGGTTCAGCGGCTCGACGGGCGAGTCCGAGGAGCCCATAAGCGTGGCGCCTGTGCTCAGGAGAGACCTGTACGCGTAAACCCACCTCGCTCTGTAGCCGAGCCTATCCACTATCCACGTGTCGCTGAGAATGAAGTGAGGCTGGACGGACACCCTCAGCTTGAGCTCTGAGATTCTCTCAAGGAGGTCGGGCGGGGTAAGCGAAGCGTGCTCTATCCTCAGTTCAGTCTTAGCGAGCCGCGCGCCCTCCAGCACCTGCTCAACGGCTAGATCCCCGATAGCGTGAACAGCCGTATCCAGCCCTCTCGCAGCAGCTCGCCTAGCGAGCTCGGCGATTTGCTCGGCCTTCATCAAGAGGGTTCCGGCGCTCTCCGCGTCGGAGTACGGTTCGCGGAGCGCAGCGGTGCGTGCTCCGAAGCTCCCGTCGGCGAACGCCTTTACCCCTCTAACCAGGTGTGCTGCGCCCGGAGGTATTTCGCCCACTTGCTCGTGAGCGACATAGGCCTCGTACTTGACGTTGAGGAGGCCTTCGCGCTCGAGAGTGCTTATGATCGAAAGCTCATCCGGGCCTGCGGACATAGAGTGCAGCGATACCACGCCGTAGGAGAGGTACTCGCCCAGCACCCTGCAGATGAGTGGTTTGACTACGCGGAGGCTTGGCTTCGGGACTTTCCCGAGAGCCCACGCGACAGCGTCCTCCAGAAGGAGCCCTGTGAGCCTGCCGTCCTCTTTCACGACGAAACGCTCGAGCCCCTCCGGCGCTTTCCCGGCTAAGCCTAGAGCTTCTGCAGCTTTAGTGTTTATGACCGCGGCGTGACCGCAAACCCTCACGAGAATCACCGGGTTTCTCGGCGCCGCCTCGTCTAGGTCTTCACGGCTCGGTACTCTCTTCTCTTCAAGCTTCTCTTGATCCCACCCCCTGCCGACCACCCATTCTCCCGGCCCGAGCTCCGCGGCCTTGCGCCGGACAATCTCCTTCACTTCCTCGATGGATCTGGCGCTCTTCAGGTCTACTCCAGAGTAGCTGAGCGCTGTGGAGAAAAGGTGGGTGTGCGCGTCTCTTAAGCCCGGCACTACAAGCCTCCCCTCCAGGTCGAGGGTTAGGGGTGCCTGGAACCTGAGGGAAGAGCTCTCAGAGCCGGCGAAGATGACCCCCTCGCCAGCGGACAAAACCACTGCTTCTACATCGTCGTCGAGCGGGTAGGTGAAGTTTACCAGCCTGAGCAGGCGAGGCACCACCTCTCCCTACCACGCTGCCTAATACGCTTTTCAGTCCAAGCGGAGAAATTTATCCCAGGGAGACCGGGCTTACCGGAAGCCTGGTGATGGCTGTTGCGGCTTAAAGAAGTGCTGAGAGGTAAAGTCCCACCGGACCTCTTAGACCTAGTGCCTGCGAGCTTTGATATCGTGGGCTCTAGGGGGAGGGCGGTCGCAATACTCGAGCTCGACGACAGGCTGGTCCCCTACGGTGAGCTCATCGCAGAGGAGCTCATGCGAATGCACAAGAGTGTCAGGGCAGTTTACCGAAAAGCTAGCGAGCGGAAGGGGGACTACAGGGTCAGGGAGCTGGAGCTGCTCGCAGGAGAGCCTGTAACGGAGGTTCTCCACAAAGAGCACGGTTACTTGCTGAAGCTCGATATCTCGAAAGTTTACTTTTCCCCAAGGGAGGCCACTGAGAGGCAGAGGGTGGCTTCCAAGGTTAGGCCAGGCGAGACAGTGATGGTGATGTTCGCCGGCGTAGGCCCCTACGCAGTCGCCATCGCTAAAGCCCAGCCGCTCGTCGCCCAGATAATCGCCATTGAGATAAACCCCGAGGCGTACCGCTACCTCGTCGAGAACGTTCACCTGAACAAGCTCGAGGGTAAAATTACCCCTGTGCTGGGAGATGTGAGGGAGAAGGCTCCCGCTTTTCGCCGCTGCTGCGATCGGGTCGTCATGCCCCTCCCTAAGGGGGCTTACATGTTCCTCGACGAGGCTATCGACTGCCTGGCGGGACGCGGGGTCATTCACTTCTACTACTGGGGTGCTGAGGGTAGGGCGTTCGAGGAGGGCTACGAGCTTGTGCGGAGAGCAGCGGAAAAGCACGGCTGTCTATCGGAGCTGCTCGAGACTAGGGTGGTTTCACCGTATGCTCCGAGAGTCTACAAGGTTGCTATCGACGTTCTGGTGAACTGTGGAGAAGCGGCAAGATAAATTAGCCGGAGGATACGAAGAGTTTCGATGAACCTGCCGAAGCACATCTTCAGAGCTTACGACGTTCGGGGCATTTACGGCCAGGATCTCACCCCCGAGATCTTTCTCCTGCTCGGAGCCGCCCTCTCGGAGCAGTTCAGCGAGTTCTGCACCTGCTCCGACACTAGGATAAGCTCACCGGCTCTCCGGCTCTCCCTGATAGCGGGGCTTCTGGGAGGGGGGGCCAAGGTCGTGGACGCCGGCTTAGGGCCGATAGGTTTAGCGATCTACGCGGCGAAGCACCGGAGGTACGCTGTAGGCTACGTGACTGCCTCCCACCTGCCTCCCGAGTGGAACGGGCTCAAGCTGTACGAGCCTGGGGGGAGGCCTATTTCCCTCGAGGACCTCGATAGGCTTCGCGAAAGAGTTGAGAGAGGTGTTTCGTGGCGCGCGAAAAGAGAGGCGAAAGTCGTTATTGAGGAGAGCCTTCTCAACAGCTACTCGGAGTACTTGAGGAGCCTCCCCCGAGCTGCTGGCAACCTTAGGGTCGTTTTAGACTGCGGGAACGGTGCGACATCGCTGGTCGTCCCGAACCTGCTTAGGGAGTTGGGTTATGAGGTTATTACCGTTAACTGCGATGTCGATCCGCTGTTTTCCGCAAGGGGGTCCGAGCCCACGGCGGAGGCCACGAGCTACCTGGGAGACCTCGTCAGGAGGTTTCAGGCCGATGTGGGGGTGGCTTTCGACGGTGATGGAGACCGCGTGATCTTCTACGATGAGAAGGGTAGACCGCTCACCCCCGAGCAGGCTGCTGTAGTTATGATCAAGGGGCACAAGGTGAGGAAAGTAATCGCTAACGTCGAATGCTCGTGGCTCTTGGACAGGTTCGTGAAAGAGACGGGCGGCACGGTCGAAAGAGTTCCTGTAGGCCGCATCTATATAATCTACAAGTCGATTGAAGGCTACGGGGGGCTGGGGGTTGAGAGCAGCGGCCATTACGTTACATACGAGGGAGCTAACCTCGACGATGGCGTAGCATCTCTCCTATACTTTCTCGAGGCGGTATCCGCGCTTGGCGGGCCGGTTTCAAGTCATGTGCCTCCGACACCCCTGGCGAGAAGGTTAAAGCTACATGTGGGTGACGAGATGAAGTTCGTTATCGTTGAGCGAATGAAGGAAAGGCTCTCCTCCAAGTACCGGGATACGACGACGATCGACGGCGTGCGCGTCGACCTAGAAGAGGGCTGGTTCCTGGTAAGGCCTTCGAACACTGAGCCCGTAGTTCGCGTAACGATAGAGGCAGGAGACGAGGCTTCCCTCAAGCGTCTCGAGGAGCTGGTGCGGGAGGAGTTAAGGGAGGCCGGCGCACCTCTCTAACCGAAAACAGTTTAATAGGTGATGGATGAGGTAGAGGGGGTTCCCTTGAGCGTAGTGGCCATCGGGTCTACACCTACCATCGACTCAATGAGGTTGCTGGGCTTCGAAGTAGTCATGGTGCCTGAGAAACTGTCGGAAAGTGTGGAGGAGGAAGTGATCTCCAAGGTCGTGGAGAGCAGGGTTGTCATAATCGAGGAACCGGTTTACTCTCAGGTTAGTGGAAAGCTCCGCAGGCTTTTCACTTTCCTCAGAGAGCCCCCTCTGCTCGTTGTCGTTCCATCCATGAAGCAGCCATCTACACGTAGGCTTGAAGAGCTTTACCAGCTGCTCTCTTACGCTGTCGGGGTGAGGTTGAGATGGGCGAAGAAGGAGGAGTAAGAAAGGCTTACTGGACCGAGGAGATCGATGTCAGAGTAATACTCGAGGAGCAGAAGAAGGCGGACGAGCTCGTGGCTCAGGCAAAGAAGAAGGCTGATGAAGTGCTTGAAGAAGCTAGGAGAAAAGCTAAGGAGATTTTAGCTCAAGCAGAAGCCGTAGATGTAGGCGCAGAGGAGATTATCGGCAAGGAGCGGAGAAGAATCGAGGAACAGCTCAGTGCCCTCTTGAAGGATCATGAAAGAAAGCTTGCCGAGCTAAAGCTAAGGCTCGAGGAAATGCGGGGAGAGATTAAGAAGCGGGTGCTCGAGGAGCTCACGAGGTGGGCTTAATGAGCGCACCGAGTCTTTTGGACGCAGTTATACAGGAGATAAGGGCCGCCGCACAGGAGGAGGCTGAAGCCGTTATCCGGAGAGCGGAAGAGGAGGCGAAGCGCATTGTCGAGGAAGCTCAAGAGAGAGCTCGCAAGCTTAGAGAGGAGAGGAGGCAGAGGCTACTTGAGGAGGCCCGACGCACTGTAGAGGCGGAGTTCGCGCCGAAAAGGCTCGAGCTCAAGCGGAGGATCTACACAGAGCGGTACAACCTCATCGCAGAGGAGCTTAAAAAACTCGTTGCTGAAACTCTTGAAGAGTTGAGGCGTGACCCTGCGAGGTACCGAGCGTACTTAGAGAGAGCTTTGGATGCTGCTGCGAGAAAGCTTGGAGGCGGCTTAGTAGTGCATCCATGCAAAGGTGAGCGTGCCATCATAGAGGAAGTAGCTAAGAGCTTCGCGGAGCCCGGCAATTCCAGCTCGCGCATCTCTATAGGTGAGGAGATCAACTGCGATGGAGGTTTCCTTGCGAGAACTCCTGACGAGCGTGTATACTTCAACGCGACACTAAGCGCCAAAGTGTCTGAAGTATTCGAGAGGTTGATGCCAGAGGTCTTCGAGCGAGTCCTTTCGGCGAGGCGCTAAGACAGCTTCACCCGCTTTAATCTCGAGGTTTTCATTTCGATGATCGCCGGGAAGGGGTTCTCGTGCTTCAGTCTGGCCAGCGTACCTCTTCCGAGCTCCGCGGCCAGCGTGTCATCGAGAAGCACGAGGTCGAAGCTCTTCTCTCGCGTGATCCTCTCTAGGATAGCCAGCGCCTCGGACTTTTCCTTGACTACGAATACTTCGCTAAAACCACCCTTCGAAACAGCGCCGGCGAGGTCTTCCCTCACGATGGCGGCGATACGCAGCTTCATTAACTTCGCTCGGAAATGAGCAGCTGGCTTTATAAGGATCTCACCGGGGAAGTTGCGAGTATGAAGTACAGGCTAATGGACTTGCTGGCGTGCCCTTACGACAAGCACTTCCCCCTTGAGCTACACGTTATCGATACCGTCAAGTATGAGGGAAGAGTAGCGTCTTTCAAAACGAAACCTGCCTGTGAGCTGTACTGCGCGTACAGGGGGGTGAAAGTCAGCGAGCTGGAAGGCAGGGATCCTGGCTGCGACGACTGCATAAAGTTCGAAGTTAAGACCGGTGTCCTCTTTTGCCCAGAGTGCGGCCGCTGGTGGCCTATCAAGGAGGAGATCCCGGTGATTCTCCCCGATAACTTGAGGAAGAAGGATAGCGACCTCAAGTTCCTCGAGCCTCTGAAGGACAAGCTCCCAGAGAAGATAACTAGAAGCGGAAAGCCCTGGGCGCTTGAAGCTCAGTCGTGAGTATAGATGAAGACTACCCCCTCCTCCCCTTTCTTCTCCACTTTCGCGAAACCTACGCGAACGAGCTGAACCTGCTCCCCTACGGGCAGCCCGGCTATCTCCGGCTCACCGTACCCCTTCACTTCCTCGACTTTCGTGCCAGCAGCTTTGAGAACCTCTCCCGGGACAGCTCCCTCAACTGGTGCCCACTGCACGATCTGGAGATTCTTCTCCTTCGCGTAGCTGACGTCGTTGTTGAGGAAGATTAGCGCGTCGCCTCGAACCGAGAAGTTGCCCAGCCCCATCAACCTAACCTCGCCCATTCTTTTCACCTCTTCCCCGACGAACACGCGATGCTCTTTTAGCTCAATTCTTCTCCTTCCTCTTTCGGGGAAAGACGGGTGCACGATTATCTCGGCTACTGCGGGCATGCTCAGGCCCTCGAGTTTCACCACAGTTAGCGGCTCGGTCACGAACATGTACCTGTTTGCGCGGGGCTCTAGCAGCTTCCTGTTGACTGCGTGAAGCTTCTCGACGCTGATTCTCGCGCTAGACGGCCTCAACCCCACCTCGAGGATAAGCTCCCAGATTGTCTCGGGGAGGATCCCCCTCCTCCTAAGCGCCTTCAGAGTTCCGAGCCTAATGTCATCCCATCCCTCGAAGAGACCCTTCTCGATTCCCTTTCGCATTACCGACTTGCTGAGAATCATTCCACCCAAGTTGAGGCGGCCGAAGTGTATCCCCACCGGGGGCTTCCAGCCCATGTGCCGGTAAATGTACTCCTGCTTCAGAGTGTTAACAGCGTGCTCCTCTCCTCTCAATATGTGCGTTACTCCCATCAGGTGGTCGTCAAGCGCGCACGCGTAGTTGTACGTGGGCCAGACTACGTATTTGTCGCCGACCAACGGGTGGGGGTACTTCGACGTGTCGATGATCCTCATCGCGATCCAGTCTCTAACCGAAGGGTTGGGGTGGGCAGGGTCGGTCTTGATCCTCACCACCGCTTCCTCCTCCCCGTACTCGCCCGAAAGCATCCTGTCCCAACGCTCTAGCTGCACCTCGACGGGTAGATCCCTGCACGGATCCGGTATCCCTAAGCTTCGCATCCTGCTGATCTCCTCCCTCGAGTGCAGGCAGACGTAAGCTCCTCCTCGCTCGATCAGCATCTTCGCGTGCTCGTAGTAGATCTCCATTCTGAGGCTCTGGATGTACTCCTCGTCCCAGCTGACCCCCAACCACTTGAGATCTTCTCTTATCGCGTCGTAAGCCTCCGGCATCGGCCTCTTTGTCTTAGGATCCGTGTCCTCGAACCTGAGGATGAACTTACCCCTATACATCCGCTTGGCGTAGTAGAAACTCAGAACCGCTGGCCTTGCGCTTCCCAAATGCAGCGCGAAGTCAGGGTTTGGCGCAAACCTCGTCACCACGAAACCGCCCAGCTCCTCCACCCTAGGAAGCGGCGGTAACCGCTTCTCCTCCCTCTTCTTCTCGACCTTAAACGCATCGGGCCATATCTCCGCGAGAAGCCTCTCCTGATCCTCCCGGCTCATGGCATTTACCTCTTCCACAACCTCCTGCACTACCTTGACAACATCCCGCGCCTGCTTCCGCAGCTCAGGCACCTCGGCGAACACCTTGCTCACGACCGCATCAACCCTCGCTACCCCGCCAAACTTCACAGCGTTAGCTAACGCGTGCTTCCGCGCAATCTGCCTCACATCCAACTCCATGGCGACCCCACCGAACGTCTCAAGTCTTACAACTTAAACCCGCCGATCCCTCAAGAAAAATTTATAGAGAGCCCGTTTTCTAGCCAGCAGTGGAGGGCCGGTCGTCTAGTGGGAGAGGCTCCCCCCGAAGATGTCCGCTTGGCATGCGGGTGGAGCCCGAGCTCCCCGGAGCTCGGCGCCAAGTCCCGGGTTCGAATCCCGGCCGGTCCACCAGCTATTCCTTCTCCCCCCATCACCCGCCTTTACGACTCCAGCTTGAAAAGCAGATGCGTGAGGTTCTCGATGTCCCAGGGGGGCTGGGCTACAGGAGGTTCGGAGATCTCAGAAATCTCCTTGAAGAGGTTCTCTACGGAAGTGTAAAGTTTCTCGTAGATAGCGTAGTACTTCTCGTAGATCTTTACGAGCTCGGGGTCAGGCTTCAGCCTAACTCTCTCCCGGAAGAATCTTGAGACTGCCTCCTCAAAGCTCTTGCACGCTCCGGCGCTGTAGGCTACGAGCACGGCATCTCCCCCCAGCGCGGCGTCGAGCAGCTCCGGAATGATGACTTCCCTGTTCGTCACGTTCGCCTTGATTCTTGCCCAGGTGGGGGTCTTAGCGCCGCCACCCATTAGGACGAGCTCTCTGGGCTTGATGCCTATCTCCTCGAAGCTTTCTAGAATCTTCCTCAGCTCGTACGCCACGCCCTCCATCATAGCTCTGAAGAGGTGCGCGCGGGTGTGGAAGACTGTGAGCCCGAAGATCACGCCTCTCGCGTAGGGATTCCACCTCGGCGACCGGGCGCCGGAGAAGAAGGGGAGCACGAGCACCCCACCTGATCCCGGAGGCACGTACTCGGCTTCTAAGTCGAAGAACTCGTAGGCCCTTCTCCTGGTTCTCGAAGCAAGGTAATCCACCCCTTCAGTAGCGTGGTCGCGGAACCACCTGAGGATAGCGCCTGCAGTCGAGATACCTGCCTCAACCACCCACCTGCTGGGAATGGGGGCCACTCCCACCGAGAAGCGCATCCTCGGATCTAAGAGCGGCTGGGGGACCATGGTCGCCGTGGTAGAGCCGGTTCCGGTGGACTCCTCGGCTTTCTCGGGACCGAGAATCCCCGCGCCCAGCACTTCCGCAGTCCTGTCGCCAGTTCCCGCAAGAACAGGGGTGCCAGGGGCGATTCCAATAAGCCTAGCCGAGTCTTCCTTCACGCCGCCTACTACCTCCCAGCTGCGTTTCACCTCTGGGAGTATGTACGCGTAGTCGGAGAGCCCCAGCTCCGAGATAAGCTTCTCGTCCCACCGGCGCTCTCTGATGTTGAAGAGCATGGTTCTCGATGCGACAGTCTCGTCAGTTACAGCTACACCTGTCAGCTTGTAGACGATGTAGTCTTTTGGCTGCAAGCCGATCCAGGCTCTCTCCAAGAGCTCCCTACAGTTCTCCTTGAACCACAAAAGCTTCGTGGCGGTGAACGTCGCATCCACGATCAGCCCGGTCCTCTCGTACACCTCTTTGACACCGAGCCTCCGCTTAATCTCCTCTGCTTGGGGCAAGCTCCTGCGGTCCATCCACGTCGGTACTCGGCCGAGGCTCCTACCCTCCCTGTCGATAAACGCCAGCGTCTCCCGCTGGCTGCTAACAGCTACCCCTATGAAGGCGTCGGGCGTCGCTCTCGCTCGCTTGATCGCGTCTCGAGCGGCGAGAACTGCGTAGCTCCACCAATCTTCAGGGTCCTGCTCAGCCCAGCCCGGTCTCGGGAAGTGAGTAGGGTACTCGTACCCCTCGACAGCGAGGAGCCGACCGCTCTCGTGGAAGACGGCCGCCTTCGCGTTAGTCGTTCCTACATCGATCGTCAGGATAAGCTCTTTACTGTGCACGTTGAGATAGTTGCTCGAGCGGAGTATAAGGGAGGCTTAATACTCTCCCTTAATCTTCTTCCTGTTTCTCTCGGCTTCCTCGTAGAGCTTCCTTCCCACAGCAACCTTCTTGCTGCATTGGTCGCACTCGAGCACTACGCTCTCGTCGTTTAGCTCAACTACGCGCTTCAAGGGCCTCCCGCAGTAGCAGACAAAGCCTACGAGCCTCGCAGGGTTCCCCATCACGAGCCCGTGGTCGGGGACATCCTTAGTGACAACGCTGCCCGCAGCAACCATCGCGTACCTTCCTATAGTGACTCCGCAGACGATAGTCGCGTTAGCACCGATAGAAGCCCCCTCCTTCACCAGCGTCGGGACAACCACCCAATCCGTCGAGAAGGCTCGGGGGTACTTGTCGTTAGTGAAGACCGCGTAGGGCCCTACGAAAACGTTGTTTTCCAATGTCACACCCCTGTAAACGGACACGCCGTTCTGAATCTTCACGCCGTTGCCTATCACAACGTTCTCATCTATGTACACGTCCTTGCCTATGTTGCACCTGGAGCCGATCCTAGCCCCCCTCCTCACGTGGGCGAAGTGCCAGATCCTCGTTCCTTCGCCGATCACCGCCCCCTCCTCTACTACTGCCGTTGGGTGGATGAAGTAGCTCATACCAGGAACCTCTCTAGGGACTCTTTTTTACGTAGCGACGACCACGTGCTCCAAGATTTCCTAGCGAAGGGGGGCGGCTCGCCGTGCTCCCTAAGCCACTTCTCTGCAAACTCCCTGGTTCTGGGGTCTGAAGGGTAGCCGGAGCCGAAGTCGCCGTACAGCCTCTTGAGCTGCTCCACGAGCCTATCCCGCTCGGTTTTCGCCAGTATGGAGGCTGCCGCTACTATCGCGAAGTCTCTGTCAGCCCCGTTCCGGGCAACCACGCGGACGGAGCCTCCCAGCATCTGGGAGAGCAGGCTGCCAAACCTCTCAGGCTTCGGGTCAGGGCTGTCCACGTACACCACGCCCAAGGGGGTCTTCTCGAGCGCTCTCCGCACCAGCTCGCAGATCACTTTCACTTCAAGCAAGTTCAAGCCCCCTCTGCTCACGGCTTCGTCTATCTCGCGCGGCTCCACCACTCGAAGTGAGTAAAAGTCCAGTAACTTCTCCATCTGGGCTCTAACAACCTCCCTTCTAGATGGTGTCAGCAGCTTTGAGTCCCTGACCCCCAGCTCTGCGAGAAGGTGCTCTTTCTCCTCGCCGATCACGGCGATCGCGATGACCATTGGGCCGAAGAGCGGCCCTCGACCAGCCTCGTCCACGCCGGCTAAGTACACCCTGCTCTTCAGGCCAGCTTAGCGAACAGCTTTATCAAACCTTTTCTTGAGAGCTCATAGAGCGCTGAGAGCGTCTCAGGGAGGGAAGTTTCAGCCCTGCGGCTCACTAGCTCCACCACCTCGTGAAGCATGAAGAGCCTCGCTTCAGCGGAAGAAGCAAGCCTAGAGTAGGCTTCGAGAACACGCGCCTCTAGAGGGCTGAGCGCCCCCGCTAGCTTCTCGCTGGCCAGCTTCTTTACTCGACCCAGCTCGGCGTAAACCTGCGGCGGGTTCAGCGGTACAGGGGTCAGCTTCGCAGAGCTCAGCTCTCTCGCTATCTCGAGAAGCTTCTTCTCGCTCTCCTCCAGCTCCAGCCTCTCGTGCGGCATCACTACGTGTAACGCCTTGTGAATCAGCTCCTGCACCGCTTCAAGCTCGCTCAGCATAAGCCTTACAGCTTTGCTGTACTCAGCGCGGGCTCTAGCCTCTAGCTGCTCCCCCTCCTTCACTAAACTGGAAAGAACATCGGCTGCTTTATCCAAGTTGAGCGCGCTCAACCCGCTCAGCACTCGAGATGACCTCGAAGCGAACCTGCTCAACTCCGAGTACAAGGGAGGGTTAACATCCCTGAGAGCTGCAGCCCACGAGCTCAACCTGCTCTCGAGCTCCCTCACGCGGGGAGCTAGCTTCCCAACGTGCTCCACCGCCTCTAAAATCGCCCGCAGCTTAACGATCAAGCCGTCCAGCTGCTTCTCGTAGTCCTCCAGCCTCCTTCCCACCTCTTCTGCGCTGCTGGGCAGAGGGGGGTCCGGCACCCATAGCGTTTCAGCCACGTTGCCCAAGAGCTCCTTAAGCACCGGCTCGCTCTCTACCTTACCCTTTATCGCGCTCAGCAGCCTCTCTGCTTCGGCTAGCTTCTCCCGAGTTCTCGAGCCAGACGCGAGAATGTAGTCGAGGAGCTCTCTCCTGCTTTTCTGCTCGAGCAGAGCCGCTTCCATACCCTCCTAAAGAAGACGCTCCGTAGCCTACCAGATTAGGCTATCTTTCAGAAAAACATCTAGAAGCCCGGCAGCCCTGCCCGTCTAAATGAGGCCCTTCTCTTTCGCTTTCGCGATAACCTCCTCAACCAACTGCTCTTTAGTCTTCCCCTCGCTCGCAATGCCGAGCTTTTCGGCAAGCTTCTTCAACTCCTCATCAGAGACTGACGGCTTCCTGCTTTCCTGCGGCTCCTCGGACGTGAGCTTCTGGCTTTCTTCCCTGAAGACACGGACAGCCTCACCTGCGGCTCTCGCAAGCTCGGGGAGCTTCTTCGGGCCGAAGAGAATCAGCGCTATTATGATCAGTAGGAGTATCTCCGTGGGGCCCACCTGGAACTGCAGCGGCAGAACCTCCTGGCTGCCAACGGGGAGCATCGAGCCTTCGCCAGAAGTAGCTGATGTTCTGCATAAATATAAGCGTTTAGTACGGGTGGCGTGAGCGGAGAGACAGTAGCCGTTCATGGGGGCGCTGGTAGGCTGCGCAGAAGCCTCCTCGATACGAGGCAGCAGCTCGAGAGAGGGCTCAGGGAAGCTTTGTCCGCGGGATTAGAGGAGCTGGGCTCGGGGAGCGCGCTCGACGCCGTGGAGGCAGCTGTTAAGAGCATGGAGGCCTCCGGCGTCTTCAACGCGGGTAAGGGTGCTGCTCTCAACGCGCTAGGCCAAGTCGAGCTCGACGCGAGCATCATGTTCGGGAGAGACCTCTCCCTAGGTTCTGTCGCCGCCCAGAGGTACACCTGGAACGCCGTCTCCCTAGCGAGGAAAGTGATGGAGCTCACAGACCATGTCCTCATCGTCGGCGCGGGAGCCGACGAGCTAGCGATGAAGCTGGGTTTCGAGAAGCACCCGGGTCCCAGCCAGCGAGCAAAGGAGATCTACGCCGAGATGCTGGAATCCGCTAGGAGAGGCGAGTACGCGCTCTGGCGTAAAAACGCTG
This sequence comes from Thermofilum sp., assembly GCA_038741495.1. Lineage (NCBI taxonomy): Archaea > Thermoproteati > Thermoproteota > Thermoprotei > Thermofilales > Thermofilaceae > Thermofilum > Thermofilum sp. Next base: position 370,961 of record JAVYKX010000002.1, read on the forward strand.
AAGTACTCAGAATGCTTGCTGGCGACACTGTCGGAGCGGTGGCTCTAGACAAAGAAGGCAACCTGGCAGCTGCGACGAGCACTGGCGGAATCTACCTGAAGCTCCCCGGCCGAGTGGGGGATACGCCTTTACCAGGAGCGGGAGTCTACGCGGAAAACGGAGTGGTCGCGGTCAGCGCCACGGGGGTTGGCGAGTACATCGCCAGGTACCTCGCGGCAGCGAGGGTGGCGGAGCTTGTCAGGAGGGGCACCCCGCTGCGGGAAGCAGTAGTCACCGTTGTTAAGGGTATGACGGAGTTTTTCGGCCTAGTAAACACGGTTGGCTTGATCTCGCTGAGCTCGACAGGCGAGTACGGTGAAGCGACGAACTGCGAAGTCTTCCTCAGGGGGCTGGCTAGGCGAGGGGAGCCTCCGCGGGTGGCTGTGCTAGCCGAAGAGTCGGTCACCTGACAAGCATTACCGCGAAGGGGAGCATCACTAGCGTAGAGAAGAGCGTTGATACGAGAACGATCCTCGCGGTTTTTGCCGCGTCGAGATTCAGTGCTCTAGCTACGGGAATGCAGCTCGCGGCGCTCGGCATAACGCTCTCGATGAAAGCCACTCGTGCATCTATGCCCTGAACTAGCTGTGCAGCAGCGAAGAGCAGAGTCAGCGGAACGGCAAGCGAGACCCTTAACGCGTAGGGTTTCAGGTCTCCGGCCTCCACGCGCCCTAGGCTCCTGCCCATCTCGAGACCTACAGCCATCAGAGCCAGTGGTGGAGCGGTGGAGGCCAGCGTGCTTAGCGTACTTGCTATGAATTCCGGAAGCTGTGCGCGCGCGAGCGAAAGCGCTAGGCCTAAGAAGAGTCCGTAGAGCGGCGGGAAAGCTAGGAGCCTCCTGCTGCTTTCTCTAAGGCTCTTACCGCCCAGCACTAATGGAGCGGCGGTGTTGGAGAAAGCGTTATTCCCTATGATGTAGAAGCCGACGCTAGCTGCTCCCTGCTGGCCCCAGAAGCTTGTAGCGACACCAAGCGGTATGTAGCCGGCGTTCGCGTACATAGCTGTAAGAGCTTCCTCGGCGGAGAACCTGAGGAGGCGGGCAGCCGCTAGAGCTGCTGCTGAGCAGAGAGCGCTCAGGGCGATGAGGCGCAAGCCGAGAAAGTCGCCTGAGATGAGGCGAGAGTACGTTGACGTGAATATAACTAAGGGCATGAGAACGTCCAGGATCAGCTTTTCGAAGAAGCTAAGCTGCTCCTCGCTGGGTTTTCTCAAGATCCCGTAAGCTGCGCCCGCGGCGAGCGGCACGTAAACCTTCGCTAGCTCTGCGAACACAGCTCGCTTAGTAAGCAAAGCTTTTTAGCGCTTTACTCGCCTTCTCAGCGATTGAAATGTTCGCTGTTCTATCGAGGAAAGGCGAGGTTGAGGTTGTAGCCCGCTTCCCCTGGCGCGTCAGCATTGTCGGCTTCATGGCGAACCCGCAGGTTCTTCAGGCTGTCCCTCAGGCCGTCAAGGAGACTTTCGAGATGCTCAGCGAGGATCCGTTCTTCGATATCATTGAGGTGCAGCCCCTTCCAGAGGAGGCGTGGCAGGTAGCAGAGAAAGTAGCTTCCGCGAGGGGTGTTGAGATCGCGCTAGGCATGCAGCCTTTCGTGCTCACGAGGGGGGTTAACCCGAGCGCACTGGACGAGGACATTAGGAGAAAGTCTGTGGGAGTGATTCTCGAAGAGATGAAAAGAGCCTACGCGCACGGGGTGAGGAAACTGGCTTTCAGTAGCGGGCCTGACCCAGGGCCGGCGAACCGTGAGGCGGCGTTAGACGCGCTCGTGAGGAGCCTGAAGGAGGTTTGCGCTGAGGCGCAGAAGCTGGGAGTTACAGTGATCCTTGAGACGTTTGACCGAGAGTGGGACAGAAAGCAGCTGATCGGCCCTATAGGAGACGCCGTGAAAGTCGCTAGAGAAGTTCGAGAGAGCTACGGCAACTTCGGGCTCATGTGGGATCTAAGCCACGGACCCCTGCTCAACGAGAAGCCTTCCGACATCAAAGTGGCGAAAGAGTACCTGGCACACGTGCACATAGGATGCGCGAAGAGGCTTCCCGACGGGAGGATGGTGGACTGGCACCCCGGTTTCTACAGGCCGGGAGCCATCAACGGGGTTGAGGACGTGGCAGAGCTCCTGAAGGTTCTGCTAGAGATAGGCTACAAGGGCGCTGTGGGTTTCGAGGTTAAGCCTGAGGAGGGCCAGGCCTGGCTAGAACCTGTTCAGGCAGCAAAAGGAGTCCTCTACACGGCGTTCGCGAGGCTGGTGAGCCAGCTCCATGGGTGAACTTGTACTCATCTTCGAGAGCATAGGCGAGGTTCACGTGGAGCTCACGGGAAGGAATCGGAGGACCGCGGAAGCACTGATCGGTGCGGCGCCTTTCGAGAGCCGCGTGAACCTCTGGGGCGACGAGATCTACTTCCGCACTCCCGTAAAGGTCGCGCAGGAGGTGGGCAGTGAGGTCGTCGAGCTGGGCGATGTGGCGTACTGGCCCCCAGGCGATGCGCTGTGCATTTTCTTCGGCCCCACTCCCGTAAGCAGGCCAGGCGAGATCAGGCCGGCCAGCCCAGTGAACGTGATCGGCAAGGTGAAGGGCGACCTCGAAAAGCTAAGGAAAGTTAAGCAGGGAGAGAAAGTCAGAGTAGAGTTCAGGCCATGAGCGGGAAAACTATCAGGTTGAGGAGGCTTTTCCGCGACGGGAGAGCGCTCATAGTTGCTCTTGACCATGGGCGGAGGCACGGCCCCATACAGGGTATAGAGGATCTCGGGTCAACGCTGCGGGAAATACTCCCGGCTAGACCGGACGCTGTAATGCTGACGCCAGCGATGATCGAGCGCTACAGCGACCTGCTCGCTGACACCTTCATAGTTGCTCGGGTAGATGGCACGGGTGCTGTTAGGAGCACTTCGGAAACGGACGACAGGCTGATATCCTCTGTGGAGAGGGCTGTCGCCGCGGGAGCAGATGCGGTCAGCGTAATGGTGTACCCCGGCAGCCTTCACGAGCCACAACTGTGGGAGAAGCTGGCCACCGTCGCCGAGGAGGCCCGCTCTCTCGGGATTCCCGTCATGGCTGAAGTTGTGCCCAAGCCTCCTGTTTTCCAGACTTTCTCGGCCGATATTATCGCCTACGGGGCCAGGATCGCTGCCGAGCTTGGCGCCGACATCGTGAAGACGCTCTACGTTGAGGGGTTCGAGAAGGTTACCAGGGGGGTGCCGGCTCCAGTGGTTATTCTCGGCGGTGCGAGGGCTTCGATCGAGGAAGTCCTTAAGTGGGTCGAGAGAGCTGTGAGAGCTGGTGCCGCGGGCGCAGCAATAGGTAGGAACATTTTCCAGCACGAGAAACCGAGAGCAGTCGTAGAGGCGCTGATGGCAATTATCCATAGAGGCGAGAGCGCGGAGGAGGCTGCAGGGAAGTACCTCACCTGAAAGGTTTTATCTAACTGAAGGGATTAATCACGAGACTTCGAGATGGAGATCACAGCCTCCAGCGTGATCGGCAAACCGGTGTACGATGCTTCAGCGGTCAAAGTCGGTGAGGTTAAAGACCTTGTCCTTAACCCGAGCACTGGGGAAGCTTTTCTCGTCATCCAGTCTCGAGAGTCCGAGAAGCGAGTACCTATCGCGCAAGCAGTTATCGGGGAGATCGTCCTTCTTTCAGAGCACAGCTCGCGGAGCTGCCCCAACTGCGGCTTCGGAAGAGTTCCTGCCGACGCAAACTACTGCCCAAGGTGCGGCCACCCTTTAACGCACCCTTTACAAGTAGGCCAGGGTTGATTGGCGCAATACTCCGCATTTTCTCCCGCAGATCTGGCGGCTTCAGCGACGAGAGCGCTGGCGCGTGCGGCGAGTTCGTCGAGACCAGCCTTAGGAGCCTCGAGGCGGGAGGCTCGCTCCCTAAGAGCCTCCTGCTGGAAATCATCGAGACATGCGGTGCTAGCTTCCTTGACGCGATCTACGCGAAACCCAAGCTTTCACTGGCACTAGCACCACCCCTTGCGAGCATGGTGATCAGTGCTAAGCTGTCACCGAAAACCTTGTCGAGGGCGGCTGCCCTGCTAGACGTCGCAGCTGGCGCCGGTTATGTCCCGCCTGCCGAGGTGGCTGTGCGCTTGATGGGAAGCCCTCTCACCAGGAACAGGGCTTGGCGCATAGGTTTAGCAATCTTCGCCCGCAAGCCTTTTCAAGTGCTAGCTATACCGGAGCTTGCGGGCGACAAGAGCTTTGCACGCTACCTTAGATCTTCCCTTCGGGAGGTAGAGTTGGAGGAGGCTTTCCGCGAGGCTCTCAGCAAGAGGCTTGACTTCCAAGCACTTCTCGCGCTCCTCCTAGCTGCTGGCGAGCAAAAAGCTGTAGCTTTTCTCGCACCCAAGCTCCTCTCGAGGGGACGTGAAGCATCTCTCGCTTTAAGGCTTCTTCTCGCTATGGGAGCCGAGATGCGTATAGCAGCTCAAACGCCCCAGGCGGCAGTAATCTCCTTACTCTCAGGGGAGTTTTCCCGGGATCTCCGCCCGGAGGCGCTCGAGAGGGCTCTCGTGGAGGTGCTAGCAGCAGCGGTTTTTCTCGATGGTAGTCTACCCGAGGAAGCAGCTCGCGAAGCAGTGCGCAGAAGTGCAATAGCGTTCGCCAAGCTGGCGAGGAGCGGCGAGCCCTACACGGTAGCGCGGAAGCTGCTCTCTCGAGTAGACCTCTTCCTGTCGGCGGCTGAAGCATGGGAGAAGCACGGTGTGCTTGAGGAGCTCGCCGCCGACCTCAAGGAAGCGTTGGGGGTATACGCGCTCATGCTTTACGCAGCGCTTCTGCAGCATAGGGGTAAAGGGCGCCGCGCGTCAACTGCTGCAAAGCTGGCTAACTTGCTGTCTCCTGCGCCTGAGCCTAGCGCCGTCTCGAAACCACTGAAGGTGGGAGTGCCGCGCGCGAGCGGGCCGCTGGAGGCGGGCGAGCTTGACGGCTACTCTGTTTTCATCGACGTTAGCAACGTCATCGGCAAGAGGGGAGAGCTCTCGCTGGACGACTTGAGAGGGTTCATCGAAGAACTTGCGGAGAGAGGGGTTGAGGAGGTCGTGCTCTGCTACGACTCTAACCTTCCCTGGAAGCTCTTCGGTCACTATGCTAGGAACAAGAGGAAGCTTTACTCCGCGTTTCGGCAGCAGATCTTCAAGATTGAGGAGTTCGCGAGGAGCTTGGGCTTGAACGTCAGAGTGCTCGACCCCGCACCGGGGCAGAGCGCCGACGAACTGATCATCGAGGGCGTGGAGCGATGCCTAGAAGCAGGGGGGAGGTGCGCTATTCTCTCCAACGACCGCTACGCTGAGTATGCCAGGAGATACAGCTGGCTGAAAGATGAGCGGCTGTTCATCAGGTACAGGTACGATGGGGATCGCCTGGCCCTCTACAGAGCTGGCAGAAAAATATAGCACGAGGGTCTTTCCTACCGCTTTTCACTCTCCTTGGAAAGCTTCTCGAGATGCTCCTCGAACGGCTTGAGCAGCTTGAAAACCTCTAGGGGCACGACTATCTTCGTGCTGGGAGCCGAAGCTATCGTCCCCAGAGTCTCGAAGTACCGGAGGAGGAGCGTGGCTGAATCTAGAGTGCGTGCCGCCGCGTCAATTTCCTTCAACGCGATAGCCTCTCCCTCCGCTTTCAGAATCGCAGCCTGCCTCTCACCTTCAGCCCTCAGGATAGCTGCCTGCTTCTCTCCCTCGGCTTTGAGAATCAGCGACTCCCTCTCTCCCTGAGCGACGCGTATCGCAGCTTCACGCTTACCCTCAGCTTCAGTCACCATCGCGCGCCTGTTCCTCTCGGCTGCCATCTGCTTAATCATCGCCTCCTGCACGTCGCGGGGCGGGATAATCTCCCGGATCTCCACAGCCGTGACCTTGACGCCCCACCTAGCTGTCACCTCGTCTAGCTTCTCGCGCAGAACCTCGTTGATGTACTCTCTCTTCGCGAGCACCTGGTCGAGGTCTATGTCGCCTACAACCGCTCTGAGCGTAGTGGTTGCTATGCCGACGGCCGCCCCTCGAAAGTCCAGGACCTCTACGACGCTCTTCTTCGGATCCATCACGCGGAAGTAGATCAGGAAGTCTATGTCGACGGGCGCGTTATCCTTCGTGATGCACGTCTGCTTAGTTACCTCGATGTACTGTTCTCTCAAGTCGACGACTATGCCCTTGTCGATCAGGGGGACGAGCACGACGAGCCCGGGGCCCGCGATTCTCCTCACACGGCCCAAGCGGAGGATGACGAGGCGCTGGTACTCGGGGATAACCCTAATGTGGTTGGCTATGATCGCTAGGACTATCAGTAGAACTAGCGCAAGGATTAAGAGGTCTATCATTTTTCGGCTTTTGAGACTCGAGGAACAGAGCTATAAACTTGCTGCAGCTCCCCCTACTCTGCTTTCCTCACGCGCAGGGTTAGGCCATCCACTCCGACGACGATAACCCTGCTGCCAGCGGGTATCTCCTCCTCGCTCACAGCGCTCCAGAGCTCACTCTCAACGAGCACAACTCCTCCCGCCTGAGAAACAGGGGTTCTTGCGATCCCAATCTTCCCTATAAGCACGCTTTCCCGAGAGGGAGCGGGTGTTCTGACGACCTCTGCTCCCTTTGCGACGATCACTGCTGCGAGACCCGCGAGTATAGCCAGACCCGCTAAAACCGGTACAGCAGCACCGCTAAGCGCTGGTGGGTTGCTGAAGTACTCGAGGAGCGTGGCGAGGAGCAGCATAGCCGCCCCAGCTAAGCCGAAGATCTGGATCCCCGGCTGGAGAAGCTCGAGGAGAATGAGGGCAGACCCTAAGAGGGCTAGAAATAGAGTTACCAGCCCGAGACCCACTAAGTTGAACGTGTAGAGTGCTAGGAGAACTAAGGCCGCGCCTGCAACTCCCCAGCCTTGGAAGCCCGTCACGTGGAACTCGAGCGAGATTAGCAGTACTCCCAGAAGCAGGAAGAGAATCGCGAGCAGCGGGTTGAAGATGAGAGAGTATACCTCCCTAAGGGTATCTGAAGGTAGCCGCTCCGCGACAGCTCCCGAGAGCCCTTCTGCTCTGAGCAGCTCCTCAATGCTCCCAGCGCTCCCATCAGCCACTCTCAGCCTCAGCGCCTCCTCATAGGAGATAGCCTTAGCGTCGTACACCATACTTCTAGCGATCAAAGTGGAGTTCGGGACACCTTTTCTCTCAAGTAGGCTGAGCAGCCGGCTGTACACGTACTCCATCGTCTTCTCATCTGAAGGCGTCGGCTTAACAGCGCCGAGCACGGCGCCTGGCGCGATGTAAAGTTTCTCCGCGGCAAGGGCGATGATTGTAGCTGCGCTGGTAGCTTTCCCCCCTGGCGGGACCCAAGCCACTACCCTGCAGTTGCAGGCGATAATCTCGGCTACAGCTCTATCCGCGGACTGTAGGTAGCCGCCGTAGCTGTCCAACTCGACAACTAATACTCCCCGCTCTGCCTCCGCGGCAGCTCTGCGGATCAGGTAGACCATTCCCTCGTCCACTGCGCCGTCTAGACGCACTACGACGACGCGCGGTGGCTGGGCTGCCGCCAGGATCGCTATCGCCGTGAGAAGAGCTACGAGCAACTTCCAGCGCTTTCTCATCGTTCCCTAAGCTAGAAGCGATTCCGAGCTATAAAGGTTCACGGAGCTGCCGCTAGGAAGCCGAGCAGGGAGACTGCACCTGTCGCGATGACGTTCGTTACTTCGTTCGTGACCTGGGTGAAGCCCCCAGCTAGCTTTGCCGGCGAGCCACAGCCGTGAACCTCCTTATCTGTGAGCACTGAGCAGCGAGGACAGTAAAACTTCCTCTGCAGCGTTGCTCCAATGATGCTGTCTAGAAGCTCGCCGAGCCAGCCTAGGAGGAATACGAGCACCAGCTGGGCTGCAGAAGCGGGGCTGCCTAGAGCGGAGGTTGCGAGGAGGAACGTGAGAGCGATGAGGGCGGAGCCTGCAACTGAACCCAGCTCTCCGAGAAGCGTGACACCACCGGAAGTGCCAGGCTCCACAAAGACCCTTGGGCGCGTTATCAACCTGGGTCTCTCCCGCGAGAGAGACCCGATCTCGGCAGCCCATGTGTCGGCGTTCGAAGCAGATATCGCAGCCAGTGCTGCGGTGAGAACTTGCTTCTTCATAGCTTCCGGTGCTGCCACGAATAGAATGCTCAAGGCGGCAGCGACTCCTCCAGCGCCTACGACTTGAGCCGCGCTTCTTCCCGCTTCTTTCTCTGCAGACCCCTTAGCTTTCTTGGCCGAATAGCCAATCTTCGTGACTGCTGATGAAGAGAAGAAGAACGCAAGGGAGCACGCGAAGAAAGCTGGCCCCATCAGCATGTACAGTCCTGAGAAGAGAACGCTGAGCACAGCGGCGCCCCTGTCCAGTGATCTTCTGCTTCTCGCTAGGACGGCTAGCGGGATGCCGACGGCCACTCCCATGGCGAAGCTTTCCAGCACGCTCTGCACAGGGAAGGCTGTGGGAGGAGGATCCTAAAATATGTGCATTTTTCAAGCTCGGAGCTGCTTCTCGGCGCCGCACACCCCTCCTCTGGCCCTCCTAGCCATTCTGCAAGCCGAGTACCGCGGGAGGATCGCCCTGAACGGAGCCGAGGCCAGCAGTATGAACCCCTGTGAGGAGTGGCCCGAGAGCGCGAACCCCTTTGAGATTCAGGTTGTCTTCGGCGGAGCTTCACGAGTAAGGAGAAACACCGGTGCTGGCTGATGGGTGCTAGAGCGTGAATACTATTCGCTCGTAACCGTGAATCCTATCCCCTTCCTCGATCTTCACTGCTACGACGTTTGGGCCTAGCATTATCACCTCTCCTGACATCTCGACAGTCTTAACGCGGGAGCGGGGCGGGAAGAGCCAGTACGCGGCTATGGGGTATTCCGCTACCTCGTCTTCGTAAACATTCTCGTAGTAGTTCTCCCCCTTGACGGGCTTTCCTTTGAAGTGGATGAAAAACGCGATGTAGATGTCCTCGGGAGATCCTCTGAACCCCACGTCGACGCTCACGACGCGAGGCCTCACTCTCATCCCGTTTATCACGACTTCCTCTCTATCCAGAAAACTCTGCATGTTCGCCGTCAGCGTTCTCAGCTCCCGCTGCGCGCTCTCCTCGTCCTCCATCAACTTCGCGTACTCTCCGGAGGTATCTAAGTAGTCAAATACGACGATCTGGTGGACTTCGAGTCTTCGGCTCACCGCGAAGAAGCCGACAGCGCTTATTGGTTCGAGGTCAACCATCGCGACACCCAGCTACGCGCGGAGTGGGGAGCCCATAACTTTTGCTACGGTGCGCGGGCCGGAGGCGCGACATTAACAATTTAAGATGTTATGCAGTTTCTTTTGTGGCTGTCAAGAGAATGATAAAGAATGCTGTTGTTCTGGCGGGCGGTAGAGGGATGAGGCTTATACCTCTCACCTTACGCACGCCTAAACCTCTTTTGCCTGTCGGTAATACTCCCATGATCGATCACATCATCAGCTCTCTAGCCAGGAGCGGCTTCGATAGGATTATCGTCGCGGTGAACTACCTCGGCTGGAAGATTCTCGCCCACCTGCTTCAGCGCTGGTCCGAGAGCGGGCTGGAGATCATCGCACCATCTATTCAACCCGAGGACACGGCGGACGCCGTGAGGAAGCTCCGCGACCATATCGACGGAGATTTCATCGTCGCGATGGGCGACGTCATAACCAACATGAAGCTTCGGGAATTCGCGAATGCGCACGAGAAGTGGGGAGGAATCGCATCGGTAGCGCTCGTCGAGGTCCCTAGCTTGAAGGACTTCGGCGCGGTGATAATCGACAAGGGTGGAAGGATCCTCCACTTCATAGAGAAGCCGAGGCACGAGGAAGTCTACGTGGTCTCGCTCGCCTACTGCGATCCCGCAAGGCTTCACATGCCTTACAGGAACTTGGCGAACAGCGGCTTCTACGCTTTCCGCTACGATATTCTCGACATTCTAGACGATAACCCTCACCTCATGGACTTCGGGAAGCACGTTTTCCCCTGGTTGCTCGAGAGCGGTTACGAGGTGAGGGGGTGGGAGGCGGCGGATGCTTACTGGATCGACGTGGGAAGGCACTCGACCTACCTGCTGGCGAACTTCGACCTACTCTTGGGTAGTGCTAGCCCGCTGAAGCCTTACGGCGTCGAGCACGGCGGCGTCTGGCTCGGGGAGGATGTAGACATCTCGGAGGGTGCGAGAGTGCTCCCGCCTTCAGCCATCGGGGATAACGTGGAGATCGGCAGCGGTGCTACCGTAGGGCCTTTCGCCGTTCTCGGGCACGGAGCGAGGGTAGAGAAGGATTCCCGCATTAGCTACAGCGTCCTCTTAGACGGTTCCAGTGTCGGTGAATCCTCTGTAATCTACCAGAGTATTTTGGGGAAAAACGTTTATGTATCTCCCAGCTGCGCCCTCGAGAGAGCCGTGGTGGGCGATAACGAAGTAGTCAGCGGCAGGATCAGAGCTTCACTAGAACCTATTATATACGAGAAGATGAAGTTCGATGGGGTGAAAGCGTGAGGCGCCCGTTCCCCATCTACAATAGGAGAATTTACGGGCCAGCAAATACGTTCCTGACACCCGAGACATCTGCAGAGCTCGGAGCAGTGCTGGGCACGCTGCTCGGCGAAGGGTCTCTAGTTACGACGGCCAGGGACCTCTACCCCCCGTCCAGGATGCTGAAGAGAGCCTTCACCGCCGGATTAATGTCGACAGGAGTAACTGTGATCGACTTCCACGAGGCGACGCTGCCTGAGCTCGCCTTCTCGGTAAAGCGCTTCGGGGCGAAGGCGGGCGTGCACTTTTCAGCAGCACCTTTCAACGGGAACAGCATCCAGATCACCGTGCTCGACGCGACGGGTGCCGAGATCTCGGAGGATAGGCTCAGCGACTTAATCTCGATGTACGAGGCTCATAGAGCCGTACGCTCGCTGCCCACGCGGGTGGGCTGGGTTAGCTACGCAGAGTACATACACGATATTTACACCGCGTCAGCGGCTGGCTTCGTGGACTCCTCACCCATCGCCGCTAAGGAGCCTATGGTCGTTATAGACATGAACCACGGTCCAGCTCACCTGGTTCTCCCCAGCTTGCTTAGCACGCTGAACGTGCGCTACATCGCCGTTAACGCCGGGAGACCTGCCCCCAGGGCCCCCCTCGGGCTGTTCCCGCAGCCGAAGTTCCTGACCATGCTCTCCGACCTGAGCAGGGCGACCTCTTCCTACTTCGCAGCGGCCCTCTCCTCAGACGCCTCACAAGTGTTCATCGTGGACGACAAGGGGCGCTTTGTCGACCCCGACGTACTTATAGCTGCTGTGGCGTCTGTGCTGCCCCCAGGATCGCGGCTCGCCGTAGTTGACTCTACAAGCAGGATTGTTGACGAGGTAGCGGAGAGGAGCAAAATCACCCTCATCCGGGTTAAAGGGCTCTCGAGCGATATATCGAGAGGCATGAGGAGGTTGAAAGCGACGCTCGGCGGCTCAGACTCAGGCGAGTTCATTTTCCCCAACTTCTCTCTAGCACCCGACGGAATGCTCTTCATCGTGAAGCTTTTGGAGACCCTCTGCGCGAAGGAGATGCGCCTATCTACACTCGTGGAATCTCTCCCCGAGGTGCAGAGGTTCAGGCTCGAGATCGACGTCGAGGAGAGCAAAGCAATGAGCGTGTTAGAGCACCTTCTCGATACAAACTCGGAAGTCGCTCTCACACCCTTATCGGTAAAGTACAGGGTCGCAGACGTCTGGGTTAAAGCCGAGCTGGATCCCATCCGGTCCAAGCTGTACGTGAGTGCTGACGCCGTTTCGAGAAACTCCATAGAGACCGTGAAGAGGGAGTACGAGAGGCTGATCGAGTTCCTGGAGGGCCTCCAGTGAAGCTCTCGCTATTCGGAGACCCGGAGAGGGCGAGGAGGGTAGGCCGGGCTTTGGCGCGCAGCGGGCTAGTAGAGAAGCTTGTCTCCGCAGACCCTCAGATGGCAGCCGTGGAGGAGATTCTCCGAAAGCTGGGCTTCAAGGAGGGCGCTCTCTTCATCGTCGGAGTCGCTCTCGTGAGCTATATGCTATCCAGGAAAGGTGAAGAGCATTGGGCGCTAGCCGCCTCCTCAGCCCGCGCGCCGTACTGGGAAGCGCTCACGAGTTTCGTGGAGAACAGCCCCTCTCTCGCTCGTCTGCGCAGACAACGCCTGGCTAGGCTCAGCACGTATCTCGAGCACGCCAAGCGCTTCGAGAGCCTTCTAGAGGCTCCGGAGGTGGACCTAGATGCTTTTCACAGCCTGCTTGTGAGAGCTATGGGGTCCAGCGCGGACAGCAAGACAGCTGCTTTCGCCGCCAAGATGCTACTCTACTCCTGCTTAGCTTCCGGCCGCAGGTTTACGGGAGGGTGGAGCATCCCGATGCCCGTAGACATCAGGGTTGCTCTCGTCTCGCTGACTTCAGGGATGGTTCGCGGGTGGAACTGCTCAAGCGACCTGCTCGCTCTAGCCTCCGAGCTCAGGAGCCGCTGGAGGCCAAAGCTGATAAGCCTCTGGAACCTGGCGTCGGAGGAGGCAGGCACCCCTCCCGTAGTGCTGGATGCCGCCGTTTGGGTGCCGGGCGGGTGCATTGAGGAGTATCTGCGCACCGGATCTCCGCTCAGAAGGTGCGTTGAACAACTTGTCGGCAGCGAGGAAGACTACGTAGCCCCGCTTGAAGAGCTCTGGGGCGCTCTCTCCGCCTGCGGGGAGCGAGCAGATTAAAACGAGCTGTTGCGGTAACCAGGTGGCGATGATTACAAACTCGGGTTCTGAGCGGTGAAGAACAGGGCTAGATGATGAGCCGCTCCGGTAAAACATTTCAAAAAGCGGAAGGCGAAGCTACTTCAGTATTGGCTCCACGAGGTCTCTGATCGCTTTCTCCCAGTCTTTAGCCTTCACGACGCCCGAGGCAAGAAGCACGCCTACGGTGCCCAACCTCAGGGCGGCCGCTACGTCGTCACCCGTCGTAATGCCGGCGCCGCAGAGAACTTTCACCTGGGGGTTAACCCTCTTAACCAGATCCACGGAAGAGGTGACTACCTCCGGCTTAGCCTTGGAGACGGGTATCCCTGTCCCGATAAGCTCCGGCGGCTCGATGGCTACCAGGTCGGGGCCGAGGGCCGCCATCGCTGCAGTAACCTCGGGGGTATTGGTGCACACGACGGTGACGAGGCCGAGCTGTTTCGCTCTCTTCACCACCACGTCCACCTGGTCAGCTCTCACCCTCCTCTCGGAGTGGTTCAGCATCGTCCCCACAGCGCCCGCGTCCTTGACGGCCTCCAGGGTGATGTGCCCCGTGAAGCTCCCGGGTGCTACGTCGTCGACATGCTGCGAGAACACCGGTATCTCCACCTGGTTGGCGATAAAAGCGAGGTCCGTTAGCTGAGGTGCGACGGCGATCGTGATTCCAGTATCGCGGCTAACTTTCTGCGCGACCTGCGCTAGCTCCAGCCCCTTGCGGCCGCTCGCTTCCCGGTATGCTTTGAAGTTTATCAGAATTAGTGGGTACTCTATCTTCATCGGCTTAAGCTTCCAAGGCGAGAAATTAAAGGCAGAGAAATAACATTTAGGCTTAACTTGCCTTCCCGGCGAAGACAAAGCTTTTAGCAGCGGGTCGACCCTGGAAAGCGGAGGGATGCCGAGCTGGTACGCGCTTGTTAGGCCCGACTCTCTTAGCGTGTGGGAGGACCCCGAGGTTCGGAAGCGGCTTAGCCACTACTACGCCGTCATGGTTAAGGAGAGGCCCGCGAAGTACCGGGTGGTGAAGAAGGTTGAGGTGGACTTCTCCCCCGAGGAATCCACCGGGAGTTTATGGAGGCTTCACGATTCGCTGAGTAGAGAGTTCGAGGATCTCTACAGCCAGGTGGTTGCAGGCGAGGTGAATTTCGAGAGCCTAAAGCCCCCGCGCCAGAGCTTTCTCGACTTGAAAGTAGAGTTACTCAGAAGGATTGTGAGCAGCTGCCACTTGTGCGAGTGGAGGTGCGGCGTGAACCGCTTGAGCGGCGCTACTGGGGCTTGCCGCCTCGATGCGCGTGTGCGTGTTGCCTCAGCGTTCCTCCACATGGGTGAGGAAGCGCCGCTGGTTCCCTCGGGGACGATCTTCTTCACCGGCTGCAGCTTCAGGTGTGTGTTCTGCCAGAACTGGGATATCTCTACGAAGCCTGAGAACGGAGTCGAGGTGTCGCCCCAGGACCTGGCGGATATCGCTGTCCAGCTGTACCTTCGGGGGGCGAGGAACATAAACTACGTGGGAGGGAACCCTGACCAGCAGGCTCACGTGATAGTTGAGAGCCTGCGCTACATGGACGTCAACGTGCCTCTGCTCTGGAACACGAACATGTACATGAGTACGGAACTGCTGAAAATCCTGCTGGATCTCATCGATATCTGGCTCCCAGACTTCAAGTACGGTAACGATGAGTGCGCGAAAAGGCTCTCTGGGGTGGGGAGGTACTTCGAGGTTGTTTCGAGAAACCACAAGATCGCCTGCAGCAGGGGCGATATGATAATCAGGCACCTCGTTCTGCCTAACCACGTCGATTGCTGTACGAAGCCCGTTCTCGAGTGGATCGCCGAGAACTGCCCTCGAGCACTTGTCAACGTGATGGAGCAGTACAGGCCCGAGCACCTCGTCGCTAGGCACCCCCAGCGGTGGCCCGACATCGCCCGCAGGCCGAGGTGGGAGGAGCTGCAGAAAGCCTACGAGTACGCTGACCGCCTGGGTCTCGTCTGGCGCCCAGTCTCGTGATTCCCATGCTTCGTGCTGGCAGCTTTACCGTGAACGAGGAGCTAGCAGCCAGCTGGGCTCGCGGCAAGCGGTTGAGGAAGCTTCTCGTAGAGGCTCCCGACGGTATAAAACACGTAGCGGTGGAGCTCGCTCGGCGCCTCTCGGAAGCAGGCTTCGACGTGATCGTCTCCGGGCGGCACGCGTGGGGCGGCTGCGACGTGGGCGTTAGAGAAGCTTTAAGCTTAGGAGCAGAGGGGGTGATACACCTGGGACACCACGGGCACGTGGGCCCGCGGGTCACGGAGATCCCTGTTCTCTTCCTCCCAGTCCTCAGCGAGGCAGACCCTATGCCCGCTTTTCGCAGAGCTGTGCTCGAAGCCCTCTCGAGCGGCTACCGGAGGATAGCGATCGGGGTTACCGTGCAGCATATGCACTTCCTCGGCGATCTCGAGCGGGAGGCGCGCGAGCTGGGGGCCGACCCCGTTACAGGCTCGCTGGACGGGTTTAGGGGTTTAGTAGTCGGGTGCATGTACTCTTCCCTCAGCGGTGGAGAAGCCTCGGTGGTTGTCGCTGGCGGTGTTTTCCACGGGCTGGGCGCCGCTCTGTGGACGGGAAAACCCGTCTGGGTTGCAGACCCATTCACTGGTGAGGCGAAGAGGGTGGACGTCAAGACAGCAGTGGCCAGGAGGCTGGAAGCCATCAGCAGGGCGATAGATGCGAGGAGCTTCGCAGTAGTTGTTTCGTCGAAGCCGGGCCAGATGAGGCTGCGGGTGGCTGAGCTCGTCGTTGAAGCTCTCCGGAAGCGCGGCAGAGAGGCCTGGCTAGTTTCCCTAGACGAGGTTACGAACGAGGCGCTGGTCAACCTCGGCGCCGCGGAAGCTTACGTCAACACTGCTTGCCCCCGACTGGCTGTCGATGATCCAGAGCTCTTCCCCGGGCCTGTCGTGAATCCGGGCGAGCTGAAGTACGTGCTGCTCGGGAAGCTGGACGGCTACTCCCCGCGCGACGTCTTCTTCTTTGATGCGCGCGACCTCGCGTAGAGGTCTCTCAGAAGCATCGCATCGCCCTCCAGGTTCGGGCTCTCCGATATCACAACGCCTTTGATGTTGAACTCCCGGAAAGCCCTGACGAGCAGCCTGTAGTCGAGGTCAGCTTCGCTGAGGTTAAGGTGCCTCACCTCTCCCTTACCCGTGTACTCTATTCCCGAGACGTGGATGTGCATGTTCTCAAGCCCCTCTCTTCCCAGGTGTATCTCTATGAGCTCGAAAACTTCTGCGAAGTCGTTGTACCTCTGAAGCTTCCCACCCGATCTAGCATGCAGGTGCGCGAAGTCGACTACCGGCATCACCATCTCGAGCTCTTGGCTTAGCTCGAGGAGCTCCTCTAGGCTCCCGTACTGCGAAGGCTTCCCCGTGGTCTCCGGCCTTATCCAGATCTCCACCCCCTCATCTCTAAGCCTGCGAACTATCGAGGATATTCGCTCTTTCATCAGCGAGTGCACCGCGCTCGGCTCGTTTTTCCCGTAGTACCCTGCGTGGAAACAAACACTCCACGCTCCAGCTTTGAAGCCCACTCTCGCGGACTCGATAATCCGCTCAATGCTCGCCTGCACTTTGCTCTCCTCCTCGCTGTTGAGGTTTATGTAGTAGGGAGCGTGCACCGTGAGCGCGACCCCTAGCTCGCTGCTAATCTTCCTCACGTCTTCGGCGGACTCCTCGTTGAGGAAGATTTTCCTGACGAACTCTATCTCCATAGCGTCTAAGCCCAGCCTCCTCACTTCCGATAAGCCCTCGATTACTCCCCCCTTCTTCACGGTTGTCGGTATACCTGCAGGGCCGAAGTACACGCGCTCAGGACGCCAGAGCGCCACACCCCCTCACCGCGGTGAATCCTTATATTGGTAAGCTTTGTGCAGCAGGCAGGTGAACGGCTTATGGTAGAGTACAAGCCCGCTAACAAGAAGCAGGAGATGGTGGTGAACTCTTTAACAAGCCCCGACGTCGATATCGTTGGGGTTTTCGGGCCTAGCGGTACGGGAAAGACCCTCAGCGTTGTGATGGGCTCGATAAAAGCGATCAAGGAGGGGAAGTTCAAGCGGCTGGTGGTTATCCGCCCGCTAGCCAGCCAGCTCCACTCGAGGCTCTACAACTCAGCTGAGCTGGGGCAGCTCTACTTCAGCTTGGTTTCAGACTACCTTAACGACATGGCTGGGATTTTCATCGAGCGGGACGAGCTCGACGCGCTTGTGAGGGATCAGCGCATCGTGTTCATTGACCCGAGCTTCCTGGGAGGTAGGTCGTTTGACGACTCGGTAGTCTTCGTTGACGATGCCCAGTTCATCGACCCCTCCATAGTCCCGGAGGTCTTCCTGAGGGTGGGGAGGAACTCGAAGCTCGTGGTTGCCGGCGACCCTATAATCCAGGCGCTGACGACTGGTGGCAGAAACAGCGCAGCGATAATCAGGAGCATGCTCCTCGGCGAGGAGCGCTCTCTCGTGATCGACATGGGTGTAGATGACATCGTGAGGCCTGGCTCGCGTAGAGCTTTCAAGCTCGCTCTGGAGGCGAGGCTCCGAAAGCGCGAGCTCAACGAGGAGGAGAGCAAGGTGAAAGCCGCGCTGCTCTCCCATGCTCCAGACGCTGATATCGTGACAGTTGTGTGGCTGAAGGATCTGAAGGAGAAGTACGGAGCGAAGACGTCGCCCGACGCGCTAGCCATAGCTAAGGAGAACACGCTCAGCAGGCTGATCGGGAAGGGCGGCGAGAGGATTAACAAGGCTCAGGAGGAGGTAGGCCTCCACATAAGGGCTGTGGAGCTGACGGGGGATATCGGCGAGGTCATCAAGGCGATTCACCCGGTGAGCTGGATCAGGAAGCACATAGTCAAGGCGGAGCTCGTCGGCGCGGAGGTTGAAGTGCACGTGCGCAGAGACGAGTACGGTGCCTTCGTGGGTAAGGGAGGGAGCTACATACGCTTCATCGACGAGGCTATGAAGAGGATGCTCGGCCTAGGCGCTAGGGGTAGGCAGGCGGAGGAAGCTACGACGCCGGAGGATAGGAAGGGGAAGGCCAGGGCCAGAAGGTAATGAAGTACAGCGAAGTCATCGTAGCTGAGAAGCCCACCGTGGCCCTAGCGTTCGCGAAGTACCTCTCCAAGGGTAGGTACCGGGCGTTGTCGATCTACGGCGTTAGAGCTTACGAGTTCCAGCTGAACGGGGGCCAGGCCCTCTCGATAGGTCTGAAAGGCCACATTCTGGACTACGATTTCCCCGAGAAGTACAACCGCTGGAGTAGCGTTGACCCTCGAGACCTCTTTTTCATCAAGCCCATTGTCGTCGTCCGGGAGGGCGCCGGGAAGTATGTCAAGGCTCTGAGGCGGTTAGCTTCAGAGACTCGTCGCGTGATACTCGCTCTAGACGCGGACGTCGAGGGGGAGTGCATAGCTTTCGAAGTGATGAGGATAATGAGCAGCGTTAACCCAGACTTGGAGTTTAAGCGCGCCTGGTTCTCGGCGGTAACGCCGGAGGACATCTGGAGAGCTGTCCGGAACCTGCGGGAGCCGAACCCCCTGCTCGCTAACAAGGCTGCGGCGCGCATGATCGTTGACCTCACGATAGGTGCTGCCTTCACGCGCTTCTTGACGCTGAGCGTGCAGGATAAGCTGCCCAGAGGCCGCTTCCTGAGCTATGGGCCCTGCCAAACCCCCGTGCTCTACCTCGTCGTCAGGAGGGCTCTGGAGAGGGAGCAGTACAGGCAGAAGCTCTACTACGTTATTGTCGCCGAACTCAAAGCTGAAGGAGTCGTCTTCAAGGCATCCGCTAATGTCGGTGAGGACAAGGAGAAAGCCGCTGAGATCTTCGCGAGAATTAAAGCGAAGGAGAGAGCCCTTGTTCTCGAATCGGAGAGGAACGTGGTCGAAGTGTCTCCCCCTGTTCCCCTCAACACCGTAGAGCTCGAGAGGAGGGCAAGCCTCTACTTGAACATCCGCCCAAAAGAGGCGCTCGACCTGGCGGAAAAGCTGTACCAGTACGGTTACATCTCCTACCCACGCACGGAGACGACGATATACCCGCCCACCCTTGACCTTAGGAAGCTAGCCGGCATGTTCACGCAGTGGGAGGACTCAGGGTGGTACGTCAGGAAGATCCTGTCCAGAGAGGTCGTGCCGACACGCGGTAGGGAGGACGATAAAGCCCACCCGCCCATACACCCTACCCGAGCTGCCGCTCGGGGAGAGCTGCTGAAGCGGTTCGGTGAGAAGGGCTGGCTGCTCTACGAGCTCGTCGCAAGGCACTTCCTCGCGACGCTCAGCGAGAAGGCTGAAATCGAGAAGCAGAGCATCAAGGTCGGCTTGGACGGGCTGGTCCTCGCGGCGGAGGGGAGGAGGATCCTCTACCCGGGTTTCTTCTACGTGTACCCTTACGCTAAACCTCAGGAGGAGATTCTCCCGTACGTAGTCGAAGGCGAGGAGGTTGAGGTGCTTAAAGTTAAGCTGGAGGAGAGGAAGACCCAGCCGCCGCCCTACCTGAGCGAGGCAGAGCTCCTCGCTCTGATGAAGCGCTACGGCATCGGCACCGACGCGACAATGCAGGACCACATCCACACGAACGTTTTGAGAAAGTACATGGTCATTAAGTCGAAGAGGTGCATCCCTACCCCTCTCGGCAGAGTGCTCGCGGTAACGCTTCACGAGACTGCTCCTCAGCTGGTCCTCCCCGAGATAAGGGGGAAGATGGAATCATCACTGATGGCTATCGCTCGAGGTGAGAAAGAGCCTGAGGACGTTGTGAAGAGTATTCTGGAGGAGTTTCTCGAGTACTACGACCAGCTGAAGGCAAGGCAGAGTCTCTTCGCCTCCAGGCTCGCTGAAGCTCTCGCAGAAGCACTAAGCGAGGAGAGCCGAGTGCGGGCAAAAACGGCTAAAAAGCGCTCCCCAGGTTCCAAGAAGAAAACGCCAACGTAGCCGGGCTTGGGCACGCGCGTGGCTGGTTTCGCGCCGGGTCACTCCTCTTCACGGGCTTCCCGCGTGTAGAAAACGACTTTTAAACCGCTGAGGATGGGAAGCATGTTTAAAAAGCGCAGCTTAAAGGAGAAGTGGGATGACTGAAGTTTCCCGCTTGCGTCTCGGCAAGTTCCTGAACTTCAAGAGGAAGTATCTCGAGAGGGTGCTGAGAGGAGAGAAAACAACAACGATTAGGAGAGGGATAGTTACCCCTTCTAAGGATCACGTGTACCTGGCTTGCGAAGGCAAAGTTCTCGGGGAAGCCAGGATAAGTTCTCTCCGCTTTGTGAAGATAAAAGACCTCACCGACGCGGACGCTAAGCGGGATGGTTTCGAGAGTAGAGATGAGCTGCTCAAAGCCCTCAGAGAAATTTACCCGGATATTTCCCAAGAGGACTGGGTAACTGTCATCGCACTGGAGGGGGTAACCCGCTACTCGAAGCCGCTAGCTGTGGAGGATCTCCAGGGTTTACCCAGCGAGCGGCTGGCTGAGGTTTCCCGCCTAATCCTCGCCCACGGCTTAGCGACGACGCTAGAGGAGAAAAGGCTCTTCGCCCTACTCTCTCTCGGGTACAGGTTGGACGACGCAGCCAGGCAAGCGGGGATGAGCAGGTCTGAGGCCAAGAGGGTGCTGCGGAGAGCGGTGAGCGTACTCTTGAGGAGAGAGGTTCCAAGCGATGGCGGTCAAAAAGGTTGAGTTCGCGTGCCAGGGCTTCTCTATCGTTGTCTTTGATGAAGGCAGCTTCTACGCGTTTTCTATCTCGCGAGAGCTCGACGAGCTGTGCTTTGTCTCCCAAGCGCTGCAGGGAGATCCTGCCTCCGCACGCGCGAGGGTGAGCAAGCAGCACTTCGAGGAGCGTTTTCGCAGTATCGAGGCTTTCGTGGACTGGCTCGCGGACAAGTGTAGCATATGGAAGCGCGCATCATCCCTCTCCGCTGTTGAGAAGCAGCTTCGAAGCTCTGGCTGGCTCACCGCTCTCTCCGAGGAGGGGTTAGAGGCACTTAAGATAGTGGAAGGTTTCGCGGTTGAAGCGCGCGCTCGCCCCTTCTCAGCAGTGTTCTCAAAAGTGAGTGCAGTCGTGAAGGCTTACCCGGCGCGCCTAGAAGAGGCTCTCCTGCTTAAAGGCATCTTCTCCTCGGAGGGCTTCACCGTGGAGTCTCTCCTTCCGGTTGTCGTCGCCAGCCTACGGGAAAGCGTAGCGTTCAACTGCAGTATCCCCGGATTCCTTGCAGGCCTCGAAGGGGTAGCGAGGAGGGTGAGGCAGAGGGCGAGCCTCCTCGCATCAACGTAGAAGGTGAGCGTTTTTTAGCCGGGATTATTCTTGCGAGGTGTGGCTTCCAGGGTGGGGGCGAAGCACGTAGCTGTAGTCTGCCACAGGGACCTCGACGGCTTAGCTTCAGCGGCGATCCTGCTGTCGAGCCGGCTAGCAGAAGACCCGTCGCTGAAGTACTTCGTCCGATTCGCTCAGCCTCATGAGCTTGCCGCCGCGTTAGCTGGTTTGAGCTCGCTGCCCAGCCTAGCCGAAGTCTACATCATTGATGTAGCGGTAGCCAGCGACTCTTGGAGCGAGGTGAAGAGGCTCTTGCAGCGCCTTGTGGAGAGGGGAGTGAGGGTCCTCTGGGTAGACCACCACCCCTCGACCGCTAAGAGGGTGGGGGAGCTCGAGAATATCGGGGTAGAGTGCAGAGTTGGCGGAACTGTCTCGGCGGCAACCCTGGTGCGGGACTTTATCCCGAAGACCTCTTCTCCCGAGTTTTACGAGAAGCTAGCGGCGATCGCGGAAGCCTATGACGGCGGCTACAGGGCAGAGGGGCCGTTAGCCGAGGTCATGGAGACTCTAGCTGACGCGCTCGCGCTGGAGCCTTCTGATGAGGAGTTCCTCGCCAGCCTGCTGGCAGCCTGGGTTAAGAAGAGAGAGCTTATTCCAGACGAGGCTGCTGAGAGAGGGGAGAAAGCTCTCGAGCTCTTCTCGGAGCTGCTGAGGAAAGCTGGAGAAAACATCGTGGTCGATACGCCGAAGCTGAGGGTTATAGACCTGCGAGAAACCCGCGTCAGGGGCTTCGCGGGCAAGCTCCTGTCGATGCAGGTCGCCGAGACGGGGAAGATCGTAGTGCTCGTCTTCCGGCTCGGAAGCCATAGCGCAGTAATCTCGGCCAGAGCTCCCCAGGATCTTCACGTGGATCTCAACGAATTGTTCAGCAGAGTAGCTGCCGAGTACGGCGGCAGCGGGGGCGGTCACGCGCGTGCAGCCTCCCTGAGAGTTCCTTTACCGTACGCTGACATCACCCTGAAAAGACTAGTCGAGGCTCTCGGCGCTAGCTGATAGTCACACGCTTGATAGCCGGGTGCTGTAGAATCTTATTCACCGCGCCCTCAGGGATATCCTGGGATACGACGACGTACAGCTTCGGCTCCTGGTATATGTTAGGGTCTTCAGCGACAACCTGAAGTATGTTGATCCCCTTCTCAGCCAGCGCGGAGGCAACCCACGCCAGAATCCCGGGCCTGTCCTCGTGCACCTCGATCACTAAGCAACGGTAGCCTAGAACCCTCGAGACGCTCACCAAGGATGGACCCGCAGGCCTCAGCTTCTCGAAAAACTCCTTCAGCAGGGAGTCCGACCCAATAGCCCTCAAAGTCTCCAAGACCGTTCTCCTGTCTACTCCAGCCTCCTCTGCAATGGATTTCAGCGAGACTTTCACCTTTTCTCCAACGTAGACTTCATCTCCACGGACGCTGAAACCGTACTTCAGCAGCAAGGTTAGCACGCGGAGCCTCTTCTCCCTCCCCCCAACCGCCGCCTTCACGTGATCCCAGAAGCTGTTTTCCACACCTTCCAGCTGCTTCTGCGGCTCATAAACAATTCTGTGCTGCTGAAGAAACAGATAAATACCATCATGCTAAAACCAGGTCTCTTGTGATCAAAAAATGACATTGAAGTACACTATTGATGAGAACGAGATGCCGAGGCAGTGGTACAACATCCTGCCCGACCTGCCCGAGAAGCTACCACCTATGCTGAACCCTGCGAGCGGCGAGCCGCTGCCGAAAGAAGCCTTGTACAGGCTGTTCCCGAAGTCGCTCGTAGAGCAGGAGTTCTCGGAGGAACGCTTCATTAGCATCCCCCCGGAGGTGCTGGACGTCTACCTTCTCTGGAGACCTACGCCGCTCGTGAGGGCGAGGCGGCTGGAGGAGGCGCTCAGAACTCCAGCGAAGATATACTTCAAGTTCGAGGGTGTCAGCCCGCCGGGAAGCCACAAGCCCAACACCGCTGTCGCGCAAGCCTACTTCAACGCTAGAGAAGGGGTAGAGCGCCTAACTACCGAGACCGGGGCAGGCCAGTGGGGGAGCGCTCTCGCTTTCGCAACCAACCTCTTCGGACTTAAGTGCACAGTGTACATGGTCCGCGCCAGCTACGAGCAGAAGCCGCTGCGCCGAGTTCTGATGAACCTCTGGGGGGCTGAAGTCATCCCCTCCCCCAGCGAGCGGACCAAGGCTGGCAGGAGCGTCCTGGAGAGCGATCCCCGGCACCCGGGCAGCTTAGGCATCGCGATTAGCGAAGCTATCGAGGATGCTCTGACGCACGAGAATACGCGGTACTCGCTGGGCAGCGTCCTGAACCACGTGCTACTGCACCAGACGGTTATCGGGCTGGAAGCTGCGCGGCAAATGGAGATCGCGGGCGACTTCCCGGACTACGTGGTGGGCTGCGTCGGGGGCGGCAGCAACTTCGCAGGCTTAGCTTACCCGTTCTACTACCTGGTGAAGAGCGGGAAAGCGCCCAAGGAGACGCGTTTCGTAGCTGTCGAGCCAACAGCCTGCCCCTCGATGACCAAGGGTATCTACACCTACGACTTCGGGGACACCGCTAGACTGACGCCGCTCCTCAAGATGTACACTCTAGGCCACGACTACGTCCCGCCGCCGATTCACGCTGGCGGCCTCCGCTACCACGGGGCGGCACCGTCATTAAGCCTCCTCGTGAAGCACGGCGCGGTGGAGCCTGTCGCGTACAACCAGGTAGAGGTGCTTGAAGCCGCCGCGCTCTTCGCGAGAACTGAGGGCTTCGTCCCCGCGCCAGAGAGCGCGCACGCGATAAAGGCCGTTGTCGACTTAGCGGTAGAAGCCAGGAAGAGAGGGGAGGAGAGAGTAATTCTTTTCAACCTGAGCGGCCACGGCCTCCTCGACCTCCAGGCTTACCGGGAGTTCCTCGAGGGCAAGCTGCCAGCGTACGAGTACCCTAAGGAGAAGGTTGAGGAGAGCATTCTCAGGCTTCAGCAGCTCCTCGCGGGCCGAGTACCGGCTTAACCTTTTTCTAGCTTTCTTCCTCTTTCCCCACGTGAAAGAGATCGTTGCAAGCGCTCCAGGCAAGGTTATCCTCTTCGGCGAGCACTTCGTAGTTGAAGGGCAGCCCGCGGTCGCGGCCGCGATATCCCTTAGGGCTAGAGTGAGCGCGAAGCCTCTCGAAAGCCCTGTAATCCGGGTTACCTCGAAGAACCTCGGCTTGAGCGAAGCCTTCGAGCTTGGCAAGCTGGAGCCTCGCAGCCCCCTCTACCCCGTAGCCTACGCAGCTTCCCTAGCCCTAAGAGAGGTGGAAGCCGGCGGGGGAGTTGAGCTGCTCATAGACTCCGATATAGCTCCTGGAGCCGGCATGGGGTCCTCGGCTGCCGTCGCAGTCGCAGCGGTCGCAGCGGCATCGGCAGCATGGGGGCATGTACTCCCAAGAGAGCAGGTCTCGAAGCTTGCTTTCGAGGCCGAGAAGATCGTTCACGGTAAGCCGAGCGGGATCGATAACACTATAGCGGCTTACGGCGGCGCTATAGCTTACAGGAAGGGGGAAGGCTTCCTAAAGCTGAAAGTGGATTTCTCGCCAGTTGCGCTTGTGCTCGCCGACACAGGGAAGCCGCGCAGGACGGGCGAGCTCGTGCAGAAGGTTCTCAACTTGAAGGCCGCTTTCCCCCAAGTTCTCGACCCCCTGTACTACGCTGCCGGAAGGCTGGTGGTCGAAGCGGCAAAGATGATGGAGAGAGGCGACTTCGAGGCTGTCGGCACGCTGATGAACGTTAACCACGGTCTCCTGCACGCGATCGGGGTCTCCACCCTTGAGATCGAGCAGCTTGTTTACAGAGCGAGACAGGCGGGAGCCTTGGGGGCAAAGCTCACAGGCGCCGGTGGGGGAGGCTTCATCGTTGCTCTCTGCTGGAGGGAAGCTTTGCAGAGCGTGGTGCAGGCTCTGAGCGAGCTTAGTCCCCGCGTTCTCACAGTCGGAATCGACACAGAGGGCGTAAAGGTTGAGCGCATACGCGAGAAAAGTTAATAAGTGAAGAGGCCGCCATCCCGTAGAGCCCCGGTAGCTCAGTCGGTAGAGCAGGAGCGCCGAGAGCGCCGCTCTGGTAACTAGCCCTGCCCGAGAGGCGGAGGTCCCGGGTTCAATCCCCGGCCGGGGCTCCACCACCGGAAAAACTCCCCGTTCCTCAGGGCAGCCGGCTTCTCAAACTCTAACCGCTGAACCGCTCTTTCCCTCCGGCGGTGGCGGGCAGGCTTCGCTTCCCGGCGCTTCTCAGCTGAAACTAAGGTTCGTGAAGCGAGCTGCCCCACGGGTTTGCAATTTTAGAGGCGCCAGAGAGAGATATAATAGCTGAACTGGACAGGTTGCAGCGAATTACTTGCGAGTTTTTAATAAAATCGCTTAATAAAGCAACATGCTCAAGTTCTAGCGAATGAGGATACTCGAACACCCGATCCTGGAGTTCAAGCGTGGCACCCGTGCCGAGTTCCTCTACAATGGCAAGCCTCTTGAGGGGTTCGAGGGCGAGTCGCTAGCAGCCGCGCTGTGGGCCAGCGGCGTCAGGAGCTTTAAGGAGGAGGAGTGGGGGCCGGTCAGCCCCTTCTGCATGATCGGTCACTGCGCCAAATGCACTGTCAGGGTGGACGGGAAAAAAGTTCGCGCATGCCTCGAACCAGTGAAGCACGGTGTATCCGTTGAGAGCGTTAATGAACCCATGCCGGAGCTGGGGCCCCCGCCTGAGTCCCGGCGTGAAGCGATCGAGGTAGACCTCATGGTCGTTGGGAGCGGCCCTGCAGGGCTCTCGGCAGCGATAGCCGCAGCGGAAAGCGGGCTTGAGGTGCATGTTTTCGAGAGGCATTTCCGCCTCGGCGGACAGCTGGTAAAGCAGACCCACAAGTTCTTCGGGTCCGGAGAGCTCTTCGGCGGCCTCCGAGGCTTCCAGATCGCGGAGAAGCTTCTCGCTAGGGCTAGAGAGCTCGGCGTCAAGCTCCACGCCTCAGCCCCCGTCCTCGGGTGGTTCCGGGGCGGCATCTTCGCCGTCCGCGAGGGCGACAACCTGCTCGTAGTTAGGCCCAAGGCTGTCGTGGTCTCCACGGGAGCGGTGGAACGGCTCCTCGTCTTCCCCGGTAACCACCTGCCCGGCGTTATGGGTGCGGGCGCGGCCCAGACGCTTATGAACGAGTACGGGGTAAAGCCGGGAGAGAGGGCGGTGGTCGTAGGAGCCGGAAACGTGGGGCTCATCGTGAGCTACCAGCTTCTGCAGGCTGGCGTAGACGTGCTAGCGATCGTCGAGGCCATGCCGGAGATCGGCGGCTGGCTCGTCCACGCGGCGAAGCTGCGGCGGCTGGGGATCCCGATCTTAACAAGGCACACGGTAGTCCAGGCGGAGGGCAGAGGCCGCGTGGAGAGAGTTGTCGCCGCCCAGGTTGACGAGCGGTGGCAGCCGATCCCAGGCACCGAGAAAGTATTCGAGGCGGACCTCCTCCTGCTCTCCGTCGGCCTCACCCCAGAGGCGAGGCTCCTCGCGGAGATGGGCGCGAAGATGGTCTGGAACCCCGAGCTGGGAGGCTACGTGCCCTTCCGGGACGAGAACATGGAGACCAGCATCCCCGGCGTCTACATCGCGGGCGATGCCGGCGGCATCGAGGAAGCAACGACAGCGATCCTGACAGGGAGGATCGCAGGCTACTCGGCCGCCCTGCGCTTGCTGGGGCCGAGGCCAGATCTACTGGAGAAGAGGGAGGAGGCAGCTAGGCTGCTGCGCGAGGTGAGGCGCACACCGTTCTCCGCGAAAGTTATCCGAGGCCTCGAGAGGGTGATAATACGTGGAGTGGAGGCGTAGAGGCTACTTGAGCCTGGAAGAGCTCCGGTCGAGCGGCTTCCTGCCTCCAGCAGATAGAGTGCTAAGGGGCCCCGTCGCAGTCACCGAGTGCATCGAAGAGATACCTTGCAACGTCTGCACGACTGCCTGCAACTTCGCCGCTATCACCACCGAGGGCTTGAGGGGGAAGCCGAAGGTCGACTGGGACCGGTGCACGGGCTGCGGGATGTGTGTGGGTGTGTGCCCCGGGCAGGCAATGTTCGTGGTGAGCTTAGCAGGCGGGGAGGGGCGGGTGACCCTGCCCTACGAGTTTCTCCCGAAGCTGCGCCCAGGAGCGAGGGTGAAGCTTCTGAACAGGGAGGGGGAGCGCGTGGGCGAAGGCCTCGTCGAGAGGGTGTTTGAGGTGAATAAGACTCAAGTTGTAACCGTTAAAGTTCCGCCGGAGCTCGTGTGGGAGGTGAGAGCCGTATGGCCGGTCTGAAAGCAATGCTGTGCATGTGCGAGGGTGTAACTCTCGAAGACGTTGACAGGGCGATCGAGGAGGGCTTCGCAGACGTCGAGTCGATAAAGAGGAGGCTCAGGATCGGCATGGGCACCTGCCAGGGCCGCTACTGCGTTCCGATCCTCATCGCCTACCTGAGCCGTAAGCTTGGCGTGCCCCCCGAGAAGCTCGCGCCCCCGCTGGTGAGACCACCCCTCGAAATGGCTCCTGCCTACATCTTCACAGGTGGCGACCATGAGGGCTGAGGTAGTGGTCGTGGGCGGCGGGATCACCGGGGTCTCAGCGGCGTACTTCCTGGCGAGGGAAGGGGCGCGGAGCATCATCGTCTACGAGAAAAACTACATCGGCTCCGGCTCGACCTTCAAGTGCGCGGGCGGTATAAGGGCGAGCTTCACGAGCCAGGAGCACATCGTTCTGATGAAAAGGAGCATCGAGCTCTGGGGTGAGCTGGCGAGAGAGCTCGGCGTGAAGTACCTTCGCAGCGGCTACCTTTGGCTCGCGTCCAGGGAGAGGGATCTCGAGAGGTTGAAGAGCTACTCGGCGATTCACAACAGCTTCGGGGTTCCCACCAGAGTTGTGGGGCCCGATTTCCTCTCGAAGGTCGCACCCTACGTGGACTCCTCGAGGCTCGCTGGAGCGCTCTTCGACCCGCTGGCCGGGAAAGCCTGTCCCTTCGACGCGACCCAGAAGCTGTACTCCGTTTCGAGGAGGATGGGCGTCGATTACCGCTTCGAGGAGGTGACCGGCCTACTCGCGGAGGGAGGTTCCGTGAGAGGGGTGCGCACGCGCACGGGAGACGTTCACGCGGAGCATGTGGTCGTGGCTGCGGGCGTCTGGTCCAAGCCGCTGCTCGAAAAAGCGGGTGTCGACCTCCCCCTGGCTCCGGAGCCTCACCACGCCGTCATCACGGAGGAGTTCGGTAGGCTGTTCGACCCCCTCATCATCGACGTGGAGACGGGCGCTTACGCCGTGCAGACGTTCGAGGGACATGTCCTGATGGGTGTGGAGGTCCCGGAGGAACACTTGTGGGAGCCCACACCCAGGCTCGACTTTCTCGAGAAGGTGGTCAGGGTCTGGTCTAGGTGGCTGCCCTGGCTGCCTCGCGCGAACTTGATCAGGTACTGGGTCGGTCACTACGAGGTTACTCCAGACCACCACCCGGTGCTGGGCCCGGTAAGCGGCGTTGAAGGGCTCTACGTGGCTACAGGCTTCAGCGGGCACGGCTTTATGATGGGGCCTGTCGTCGGCGAAGAGCTTGCAAGCTGGGTTCTGAAGGGGCACTCGAGGACACGGGAGGCCCGGAACCTCACGGTCGACAGGTTCAGGGAGGGCCGGCTCATAAAGGAGCTGGCAGTCATCGGCTAGCTTTTTAACGAGACGTCAACCTAGCAGGCGGATGCAGGACTCTCTAGTTAACCTGCTAATCATACTTAGAGCTAAGCTGGAGGGGCGCCGGCTAGGGCTAGCGGACGCAGGCGACCCAGACGGCGTTGTAAGCGCAGCGCTGTTCAAGAGAAAGTACCCGGATGCCGCTATCGTCCTCGCGCACCCTTCAAGCGTGCAGAAGGGGATGCTTTACCGCGCAGTGAGGTGGGACTTCGTCGCAGACCTCCCCTGCCCCGGCAGGGTTAGGGTTTACGCCGACCACCACGAGACGAATACTCCCTGCGGCGAGGTGAATTTCCACGACCCGCAAGCTCCAGCTGCCGCGCTTCTCGCGCTTCAAGCTCTCGGGTTGGAGGGCGACCCCGTAGCTAGGCGGCTAGCGGAGCTGGCGGTGGAAACCGATACCGCGAACATAGTTTCAGCGGAGGCGGAGGCTCTGGAGGCTTCAGTGAAGGGGGCGAAGCACACCGAGAAGCTGAGGCTAGTCGAGAAGCTCTCGGAGAAGGGTGTGGAGGCCTTGAAGGAGGATCCGGCGCTGAGAAGCTCGCAGCGTTTCTCCGTGAGGAAGAGGAGGACGGAGGAGTTCGCATACCGGCTTGACTCCCAGCAGGTGGTGATAGCTTTCTTCAGAAGAGACATAGGCCTCTCGTACAGGTACCTCACGATCCTCCTGGAGAGAAGGGGGGCGCGGCTCGTCGCCTTAGTAGTCCCGCGGGGGCTGTTCACGTACCGGGTTTATCTCGGGGCTCAGCGAGGCTCGGGCTACGACGTCTCGATCCTTGCAAAGATGCTCGGCGGCGGAGGGCACTCCTATGCTGCCGGAGCCCTCGTCCACGCGCTCACACCCAAAAGAGCCTGGAGCAGGCTGCTCTCCACAGCTAAGGAGCTGTACAAGCTCGACAGCGTGAAGGCATTCGTGGTGGAAAGCGAACTGGAAGTGAGGGAAGTGGATGTCTAGCTCTGCTGAAGCACTACCCCTCGCAGCCGCAGCTTTCGCCGCTGGCGGAGCCGCTAAACCTCCGGTACGCTAGTCAGATTTCCTTCCTCATGATTATGGCGTCTGTCCCGTCCAGGTAGAATCTCTTCCTGATGCCCACGGGGCTAAACCCCAGGCTCTTCCAGAAGCTTATACCGGCCTCGTTCGCTATGCTTACCTCCAGCACGACGCTTTTGACGCCACGCTCTCGAAGCATGCGGAAAGTTTCCTCCATGAGCGCCCTCCCCACCCCCTTCTTCCTGAACTGAGGGTCCACCGCTATCGAGTGCACGTGCCCAACAGAATCACCTCCGCTACCCTCTACGCAAGTGACGGAGTAACCGATTACGCTGCCGCTCAGCTCCGCCACGAGGAACAGATCGCCGCAGGAGCGGTAAAGGTAGAGAAAAGTCAGCCTATCGTAGGCGTCAACTCCGAACGACTTCTCTTCGATCTCTAAAACGCGCTTAAGGTCTTTCAGCCGGAAGCGCCTAATTGTCGGTTCCACGCTTTCTGCCCCTTCTCCTTCCGCACCGATATATCTTCACCGCGCGCCGGCAGTGCCCCGGAGGCGTTTAAGCATCACTACGTCGTCTTCGTAGGCATAGAGGGGAGCCTCCAGCTTCTCGAAGACCTTGGAGCCGCGCCAGTGCAGCTCATAGCCCAAGGACCTGAAGAGAGCTAGGGATGCTTCGTTATCGCTCCTAGTGCTTGCAGCGGCATACGCGCAACCCTCTTCAGCGAAGAACCTCTCAGCAGCTTCAAGGAGCTTCCTGCCCACCCCTCTCCCGCGGAAACCTTTCTCCACGGCGATGAAGGAGACCACCCCCACCTTACCGTACTCTTTCACCTCCGTAGTGTAGAGTTCAGCAGCCCCGACCACCCTGCCCCCCACCTCGGCGACGAGGAGCTTCAGCACGTCGAGGAGGCGGAGGCTCCAGTACCTCCAGCTCCCCGTGAAGGACTCTGCGAAAATTCTCGCAGCATGCTGCTTATCCTCCTCTCGAGCCTCGCGGACCACTACTTCTTCCCGGCCTGTCATGGCTATCGCCTCAAGGAGGCGATAGCCTCCCTGAGCATCGCGAGGCTCTCCAGCACTGCACGCTCGAGCGCGGTATAGTACTCCCTCAAGCTGCTCTGCGAAAGTGTAGAGCGCCTCAACGGCTCTAGGGATGGAAGCGCCTGCTCGAAGCCGGGCACTCTCCGCAATCCTCTCAAAGCTGCGTCCAGCGAGCCGCCCCCTGCTAGAGCCTCCCTAAGCTTAACGAGGTCGTCAGCTACGTCGAGCTGGTAAGGGTAAACTACCTCGCTCTCTACGAGCTCTGTCTCGTAGTGGCCCCTGAAGATAGCTCTAGTTAGAGCACGCCTCAGCTCGCGCGCTTCCTCCTCGCAGCCAACCCTCAGCTTCGCCACCTCACTCGCGAGCTCGCGCGCCTCTCTGAGGAAGGACAGCCTCTCCAGCTTCTCCAGTATACTGGACACCAGGAGGTCGTACCTCATTAAGCTCCACCTCTTCTCCGCGAGAACCTTCGCCACGTGCACCACGGCGCGGTACGCTCTCTCAACTCCCTCCCAGTTCACAGCCGCTGATGTATCTGCGTCGCTATGGTACACGCTCCACAGCTCCGGGAAGGTGTGGAAGGTCGCCGCAGGGATGCCCGCCATCGTGAAGCTAAAGCTGTCGAATAGTACGGAGTCGGGCCCCACCTCGGCGCCTGCTAGCTCCCGAAGGGCTTCAGCGAAGTCGGGCCCCGAGGCAGCAATCCTCAGTCTTGCACCTCCGAGCGTGTCTAGGTTCAGCAGAGCTCCGAACTCTCCGATGCTTCCTGCCCGCGCAAGGTGCTTTACGAAGCTTCTTGAACCCCATATCCAGTACCAGGGGCTGTACGCTGGCGCACCTGACTCCTCAGCTCCAAAGAGCACGTAGCCCGCACCCTCGCGGAGCTCTCTAGCTAGCTCGAGCAGCATGCCGACGCCGAGAACATCGTCTGTGAAGCCTGAGAGCCACTTATCAGCGTGTGCTGAGATCACGGGTCCGGAGAGGTCCCCAGCGAAAACCACCTGGGATGTGGCAGCGTGGTCGACCTCTGCTTCAACTCTCACGGAGACTTTCTCGCCTCTCCGCGCAATCTTCGTAAGGCGTACTCCATCCTCGAAGCTCACAGCCACTGCGGGCACTGGCGGCGGCGCGCCCGGGCCGAAACGGTAGTCAAGAGAGAAGAGAACCACCATCCTCCTCCTGCGGGAGGGGAAGCGGTCGTAGAAGATGACTGCTTCCGCACCGTGGAGCACGGCTTCGATGTACTGCCACGTAGCCTCGTCCAGCTTCCTGTACAGCTGAACTAGCGCGACTTTACCGCTGAGGTCTAAGCCCTCCCAATCCCGCGGGTGAGCAGCATCGCCCACGTGGACGAGCTCTCCCTCGATCTCCGCGGAAGGCGAGTAGGGCATCGCAACCGCGCTAAACCTGTGAGACTTCACGCTCACTTCGGTGTACTTCTCCCTCCAAGACATGCACTCGAAGCTGTACCTGCTCACGTCGAGCCCTAACCCTTCCAGCTCAGCAGCTGCGTGATCGATGATCTGGCGTTCTTCCGGAGAGCCGGCTACAGCGTCGCTCGGCGGGAAGAGCCTGCCCTTGGCTTCGAGCCTCTCTCTCAGCACGCGGTTTAAAAAACGCCTAGGTGATAAGCCTGCCGTGGAAGAGCAGCGCAAAAAGCTTTCGAGAGCGCTGGACCTGATCGACGAGGCGATCGACCTTCTCCGTGACGCGGCGAGAGCGGACAGAGCGCTGGCGGAGCTGCTCGAGGATGTGCTCTACAGCCTGGAGGAAGCGGGAGAGGCCCTCAGCAGCATTCTTGAAGGGAAGAGCACCCGGTAGCTTCTGTAGTGTTTTTCTTTCTCGTTCCTGCCGATCGAGCCGGGAGCCAGCTTTCTATCCCATCGTAGCGGTGGAAAACGACGCATTACATTTATTTCTCGTGGGGCAGGGGGTTGCAGCGGTAAATGAAGGGGTCGATTACTTACGCGGTCAGGGAGTACTCAAAGGAGGAGGTTCTTAGAGTTCTGAACCCGCTCGTAGCGGAGTGGTTTTCGAGGAAGTTCGATGATTTAACGCCGCCTCAGCGCTTGGCGCTGATACCGATTCACGAAGGGAAGAACGTGCTGGTTTCTAGTCCCACGGGTACGGGTAAGACGCTCACAGCTTTCCTCATAGCTTTAAGCGAGCTATTTGACATGGCGCAGCGAGGGGAGCTGGAGGATAAGGTCTACGTTCTCTACGTCTCTCCGCTAAGAGCGCTCAACAACGATATTTTCAGGAACTTGGAGGAGCCCCTCCGCGAGATCTACGAGCTCGCTAAGGAGAGGGGTGTCAGCCTTCCGCAGATAAGGCACGTCGTGAGAACCGGCGACACCACTTCCAGCCAGAGGCAGAGCATGCTGAGGAGACCCCCTCACATCCTCATAACAACGCCCGAGACGCTCGCGATAGTGCTCGTGGCCCCGAAGTTTCGGGAGAAGCTTAGGAGCGTGAAGTGGGTAATTGTAGACGAGATACACAGCCTCGCTGAGAACAAGCGCGGCGCTCACCTGACGCTATCGCTCGAGAGGCTGCGCGAGCTTACCGGCAGAGACTTCATCAGAATCGGGCTTTCCGCCACCATCAACCCCTTAGAGGAGGTCGCCCTCTTCCTGGTCGGCTACGACGACGAGGGCAACCCGCGGCCCTGCGTCATCGTCGACGCGAGGTACGCTAAGAGGAAGAGCATCAGGGTGGTTTCGCCGGTTAGGGACCTTGTCCACACGCCTGCTCAGCAGGTAACGCAGGCGATGTACGAGACGCTCTACGAGGTTGTGAAGAGCAGTAAAACCACCCTCGTGTTCACGAACACGCGGAGCGGGACCGAGAAAGTCGTCTTCCACTTGAAGATGCTGGCTAGGAAGCGGAAAGACTTCAGCGAGGACTCTATCGCTGCGCACCACAGCTCGCTGTCTAGAGGCGTGAGGCTAGATGTGGAGGAGAAGCTCAAGCGCGGCGAGCTGAAAGCGATCGTGAGCAGCACCAGCCTGGAGCTAGGCATCGATATAGGCCACATCGACGTTGTCGCTCAAGTCGGCTCCCCTAAGAGCGTGACTAGGTGCCTCCAGAGGATTGGGAGGAGCGGGCACAAGCTTCACGAGACCAGCCGGGGAGTGATGGTGTGTGTTGACCGCGACGATCTCGTGGAGGTTGCCGTGATGGTGAGAGAGGCCTACAGGCACCACCTCGACAAGGTGCACATCCCTAAGAACGCGCTCGACGTTCTCGCTCAGCACGTTGCCGGTATGGCTATCGAGAGAAAGTGGAGTGTCGATGAGGCTTACAGGGTCGTGAAGAGGAGCTACTGCTACCACGAGCTACCTAGAGAGGATTTCCTTAACGTGCTGAAGTACCTGAGCGGGGGCTACGGCGAGCTGGAGAGCTACAGGGTCTACGGCAAGATATGGTACGATGAAGTGGAGGGGGTTTTCGGGAGGCGCGGCAAGTATGCTAGGGTCATCTATACCCTGAACGTGGGCACGATACCCGACGAGGTGAGCGTTAAGGTTCTCACGCTCGACAGGAAGTACGTCGGCAACATCGAGGAGGAGTTCCTCGAGAGGCTGACCCCAGGCGACCGCTTCGTTCTCGGAGGGAAAGTCTACGAGTTCGTGAGAAGCGACGGCATGGTCGCGTACGTGAAGCCGGCCTTCGAGCAGAAGCCGACAATTCCGGCCTGGTTCAGCGAGATGCTTCCGCTCAGCTACGACCTAGCGCTGAAGATCGGCGAGTTCAGGAGGAGGATGTTCGAGTGGCTAACCGGCGGGAAGAGCGAGGAGGAGGTGAAGCGCTACCTGAAGAAGGAGTGCCGCGTCGACGATAACTCGGCTGAAGCGATAGTCGGCTACTTCAAGGAGATGATACTCTTCCTCCGCTCGCTCGGGGTCAGCGAGTTCCCCAGCGATAGAGTCATCCTCGTTGAGCGCTACGTAGACGAACAGGGGAGGACGCACCACGTTTTCCACGCGCTCTACGGGAGGAGGACGAACGACGCACTGGCGCACGCCCTCGCTTACCTGGCGACTCAGGCTTCAGGTGTGAACGTCGGCTTAGCTGTGCACGATAACGGCTTCGCGCTAGTCTACCCGAGAGGCGTGGAGCCGCGAGTTTCCCTATCCGATGTGAAACCCGAGAAGCTGGAGGAACTTTTGAAGAGGGCTATAGGGAACACCGAGCTGATGAAGAGGCGCTTCAGGCACGTGGCTGCGAGGGGCTTGATGATCCTCCGCAACTACAAGGGCCACGAGATCAGCGTGGAGAGGCAGCAGGCGAATGCTGCCACTCTACTGAAGGCTGTGAGGAAGTGGGAGGATTTCCCGATGCTGAAGGAGACGTACAGAGAGATCCTGGAGGACTACATGGACATCGCGCACGCGAGAGAGGTTCTCGAGAAGATCGAGAAGGGGGAGGTGAGGCTAGTGGAGCTGCCCCGCTTGGATACCCCCAGCCCCTTCGCCTACAACATTGTCCTGGAGGGCCTGAGCGATATCGTGCTAATGGAGGATAAGCGCGCGATGATCGCCCGATTCCACGAGCAGTTAATGAGAAAGATATCGACGCTTTCAATAGCGAAGAGATCCTGAACCGCGGAAGTTCGTGCTCAGGCTTTCTGGAGGAGTATCCCCCTCTTCTCTATCTCCTTGTAGACCAACCAGGTCGAGCCGGCGCTCACCGCTACGTGGATAATGTTGAAGATGGCTGTAAGAATGAACAGTGCTTCCACGCTCCCGGCGAGCTTGAGAGCGTAGCCGAGGAAGTTTGGGAACAGTACGTAGAAGTAGATGTAGTTCATCAAGCTCATGAACAGCGACCGCGAGGCTGCGGCTAAGGCGAGTCTCGCCAAGAAGCCGCCCCTAACGGGGATTGCGAGACCTACAAGCATTGATAGAACCGCTAGGAGCTTCATAGACGCGTCGATAGGCTGAGAGCCTCTTATTAGGAGACCGAGGAAGTGAAGTAGCTCTGCCGCGACCGCGTACTTGAAGCCGCAGAGGAACAGTGTGAGCGTGACTGGTAGCTCTGCGAAATCCAGCTTCAGGTAGGGTAGGGGCAGGTACGGTAGCTGGAGACGTAGGATCGAGAAAGCAATGGCTAGAGCTCCGAACACTGCTGTCAGGACTAGATTTCTCGTCCTCCTCATCGGTGCAGCCTCCCTCCAACCTGAAATTTAAACAATTCCTCAACAAAATTATCTTGTTATACATTACACCGTCTTGCAGTATGGAAGTATAGTGTTACAAAAAGCAGATTTAGCATATCCGCCGCGAGGAGCACAGCTACCACTCTCAGCTCCAGCGGCAAGCCGTATGTTACCGCGGCAACGTTGTAGGCCGCGTGCGCTGCCGCGGAAAGGCGCCAGCTTCTACGGTCAGCTATAACTCCGAAGGTCAGGCCCAGCGCGAAGTAGTGCGGCCAGAGGAGAGCTGTGAGAACGAGGCTCACGGGGTCCGAGAGCGACAGGTGCGTGAGCGCGAATACAAAAGCCTGAATCGCCAGCCCCGCTTTCTCGAGCAGAAACCCGCGAAAGAACATCTCCTCAACTATGCCCGAGACTGCGGCGAAGACCAGCGATACTGCTGACGGGTTGTAGCTGAAAGCGAAGCCCGCGGCCGGCAAGTGCCCGGCTAGAACCAAGAGAGGTACTACTACGGCGTCTCTCCTCCTGGTTCTCCTGTCGCGGACCCCTCCTGTCTTCAGTAGAGGGGCTGCGTACAAGAGTAGGAGAATGTACGCTAGAGTTGGTGACAGTGTGCTCGCGGCAGCTGTGTAAGCGAGGCAGACAAGAGGCCACGCGTCCTCGAGCGTAACGCGCACGCACGTGAATGTAGAGCGCGAAATATATAGTAGCGCCCGCACTTCTCTTCCTCGTGAGCGACCTTATCCGGAGCCTGAAGCAGTCCCATGACTCTAAGTCTCTTGCTATGCTCGATATTCTACGCGCTCTCGTTGCTTTCGGCGGCTCTCTCTGGGGTAGCGAAATACCTGATACGGTGAGCCAGCTTCACGTGGAGGGTTTAAGTTATGAGCTGAGCAAGAAGCTCATCGAGTCTGCGTTAAAGGAGCTTGCGAGCGCCGGCGTGGTTTCCGTAGAGAAGGCGAAGAGAGCCACGGAGAAAGGCGCGGAGGACGATGTGCTTGTGAGGCTGAGGGACGACAGAGTCAGGGTCGAGTTGAGCGGCGACCCGGTTTTAGCCAAGTACTTTGCTTACCTCTCAAAAATCACTTCATCGAATTACAGCGCTTCGGAGTGAATAGCTAGAAAATCGCTCTTTGACTGTTTCCTTGAGACCGGAGACTCCGGGAGCTTTGGTCTCGCTCTACCCCTTTCTGTCCGCTTCCCCTTCTCTCGAGAGCTTCTCGATGAGTTCCTGGGCGTAAGCGAAGTTGATTTTACCTTCGCGAACCATTATCTCGGCTACCTTGTCGATGAGGTCGCCTTTCGCCCCCGCCTGGATAGCAATGTTCCTAGCGTGAAGCTTCATGTGCCCTCTCTGTATCCCCTCGGTGGCCAGCGCTCTAAGAGCAGCGAAGTTCTGCGCGAGCCCTACAGCGCCCATAACCTCCGCCAGCTCGGTCGCGCTCTTCACGCCGAGAATCTTCAGCGCAACCCTAGCCACCGGGTGAACTTTTGTAGCACCGCCGATCGTGCCGACCGCTAAGGGCATCTCGAGCGAGCCGACCAGGTTGCCCTCCGGGTCCTTCTCCCACACGCTCAGCGGCTTGTACCTTCCATCTCTCGCAGCGTACGCGTGGGCACCTGCTTCTATCGCCCTGTGGTCCTGGGCTGTTGCAAGCGCGACGGCGATAACTCCGTTCATGATTCCCTTGTTGTGGGTTGCCGCACGGTAGGGATCTGCAGCGGCGAAAGCCCAGGCGTCGACGATCGCGTCCACGACCTCCTCGCCGCCTATATCCTCCTTGTAGACTTTCACCCAGGATCTCACCAGCCTCTTGTCGGCTAGGTTCGAGATTATCCTGAGGAGAACCCTACCCCCCGTTATCCTCTCGATTAATGGAGCTACCCTCTCTGCCATCGTGTTCACAGCGTTAGCGCCCATCGCGTCCCTCACGTCGACGATAAGGTGTACGACGAGCATAGGGCCTCTCGGCCCATCGACCACCCGCGCCTCGAGGTCTCTCGCCCCGCCCCCCACCTTCACCAGCATGGCGTCTACCTCGTTGGCAGCTTGGAGGATCTCCTCCTTGTGGTCGAGGACGAGCATGCGCTTGTACCAGGGGTCTTTCAGGCCTAGAACTTGGATCTGGCCGATCATGAGGGGACCGGTGGTTTTAGACTTGATTCCCCCGTCTCTCCTCATCACCCTGGCAGCGTTGCTCGCAGCTGCCACTACGCTGGCCTCCTCGATAACCATCGGGACCAGGTAGTCTTTCCCGTTGATCAGGAAGTTCGTAGCCACGGCGAAGGGGTAGCTCATCGCGCCGATCACGTTCTCAATCATCCTGTCGGCGATTTCAGGGTCAAGGTTGCCGAAGTTTCTCAGGAGCTTCACTTCCTCCTCGGAGAGGCCGGCGAACTCGGCGACGATCCTCAACCGCTCATCGATGGGCTTCTTGTAGAACTCCGGTATGCGCGAAGTCTTCTCCCCGCTCATCGAGCTTCTCGGGTGCCGGGCCCTTAAATATTTAGGCATATGAAAGTTGATCTGTGCAGAAGTTCGGATAACCTGTGCGAGTGGTTTGGAAATGCAGGTGCCGAGGCTCAGGATAGGTGAGGGGGTGGAGATCGTCGGTCTAGGCCTCTACGTCGAGAGCCTTGACGCGCTGCTAGCGGCGGATCTGCACTTGGGCTACGAAGAGGCTCTAGCTGCCCAAGGTGTTTTCCTGCCTCCGGCGCAGTACTCGGAGATAAGGGAGCTGTTGACGTCGATGGTGAAGGAGAGCGGGGCCCGCAGGTTGATCCTGCTGGGTGATGTAAAGCACGAGTTCGGCGACGTCACCAGGATGGAGTGGAGGGAAACGTTATCGCTTCTCGAGCTCCTCCAGCGAGACTTCGGCCTCAGGGTTGAGGTTGTCCGCGGGAACCACGACAACTACCTAGCCGGCGTTCTGAAGCGCTTGGGCGTGCCTCTTCACGACCCGTATCTGCTCGAGGATGGCTGGCTGCTCATGCACGGGCACTTACCGCCGCCGATGGAGTTCTACTCCGATAAGGTAGAGCGCTTGGCCATGGGGCACGAGCACCCAGCCATCCTGCTTAGAGACGAGCTCGGCGCTAAGCTGAAGCTGAAGGCTTTCCTCTCCGGCGAGCACTCGGGGAAAGCAGTCTACGTCCTCCCGGCGCTCAGCCCCCTTATGCCCGGCACCGAGGTGAATGTGGATAGGCCTCTGCTCTCGCCGCTACTGAAGGACGCGGAAATCGACGCTTTCCGCGTGTACGCAGTCGACGTCGAGGCTGGAATCTTCGACTTCGGGGAGCTGCGCAGCGTTAAGCTCGCGCTCGCCTACCCCTAGGCTTTCTCAGTGCGATGACAAAGCCTCGAATACCCACAACCTCCGCGCCCAGCTTCTCTGACAGGAGCTTCGCTACCTCTTCCCGCGTGAGGTCCGCGCTCTCCCGGTAGCTTCTCAGCAGCTTGACTTTCACTACACCGCGAGCGCGAAGCACGTTATCCAGCTCGCTGAGGAGCGAGTCCGTTATTCCTTTTTTACCGATGTTCACTGTAACTACGCTCTCGTCCTGGAAGATTTTGCTCATACCGTGAGCTCTTCAGAAGCGGATAAAAATCTTCAATTTATCCCTGTTTTTCCCGGTGCTGAGCGTGAATAGCGGAGGAAGAATCAGAGTAGTGGTCGACATCTTCGGCAGGGAGGTGAGAGAGCTAAGCTTAGCCGAGGGCGCGACTGTGGTAGACTTGCTGAACCTTATCGGCTTTAAGGCGAGCGAGGTCGTCGTCGCTGTGGATGGCGAAGTCGTAGCTGAGGACGAACCCTTGAGGGACGGATCCCGGGTCAAGCTCCACTCTGTAGTGTCGGGAGGCTGAGGTGGTCTACGCGGCTAAGTGTTTTATCTGCGGCGAGCGTGCTGCTGCACGCGTATCTTACTTGAGCGAGTTTCTCTGCTCTAAGCACTTCGTAGAGTACTTCGAGAGGAGAGTCCGCGCTGCCATAGAATGGTTCCGGATGGTTGAGCCGGGCGATAGGGTCGCGGTCGCGGTAAGCGGGGGGAAAGACAGCCTAACTACTCTCTACCTTTTGTCGAAGTACTCCGGAGAGCTGGGCTACGAGGTTTTCGGGATCGCTGTCGACGAGGGCATCGCCGGCTACCGGGAGTTCAAGCTCGAAGCGCTGAGAAGCTTCACAAGCGAGCTTGGGGTCGACCTCCATGTCGTCTCCTTTAAAGAGCTTTTCGGGCTGACGCTAGACGATGCTTTCAAAGCTCTAGCGGAGCGGGGCCTGGAGATAAAGCCGTGCGCGGTCTGCGGCGTGTTCCGGAGGTACGCGCTGAATAAAGCTGCTAGAGAGCTGGGTGCAACGAAGCTAGCTACGGGGCACAACCTCGACGACGAGATCCAGGTCTTCGTGATGAACCTCCTCAAGGCGCATGTCGACGGTGTAGTCAGGGAGGGCGTAGTCTCGGAGCCCGGCGAAGAAGCTCTAGTCCCGAGGATAAAGCCGCTTTACTTCGTACCGGAGAAGGAAGTGCTCGTGTACACTCTGCTAAAGGGGATCTACACACCGTTCGTGGAGTGCCCTTACATCGTCCACGCGCTCCGCCACCCCGTGCGGCGCTGGCTCAACGCTGTTGACAGCGAGGATCCGGGCGTGAAGTACAGGGTGCTGGCGATGAAAGAGGTTTTCAGGAACGTTCTACAGCCCCCCTCTAAAACGCTGGGGCGCTGCGAGCTGTGCGGAGAGCCAACCTCTCACCGCGTATGCCGAGCCTGCGAGCTAAAAACCTATATACTTGGCAGTCATAACAGTTTAAAGAAGCCCGCTGTTTGAAAGGGGGCCGTCCTCGCGGGTTGCGGTCTCGCCCCCTCTACCCCGGGTGAGGTTGCCCGCTGACGGCCCCCACGCGCGGGTAAATTCGGCCCTATTTATCCTCCTCGCGAGCTTGGCGATAACATTTCCATTTGAAACCTCACTTTTCCGAATATCTTTCAGTGAGCCATGCGGATAGCTTTCTCGCTGCTGCGCCGCGGTGTGAGTACAGGTTTTTCTCCTCAAGAGTCATTTCAGCGAAGGTTTTCGCTTGCCCCTCAGGCTGAAAGATCGGGTCGAAGCCGAAGCCTCCAGTACCTCTCTCCTCATGGGTGATAGTGCCTCTTGCCTCCCCGGTGAACACGAGTATCTCGCCGCCGGGTAGGCGCAGAGCGATGGCTGATTTGAAGGTTGCAGCCCTGTTCTCAACCCCCCGCATCAACTTCAGGAGCCCTCTGCATCCTATGGTTTCGTACACGTAGTGGCTGAAGGGCCCCGGGAAGCCTTTCAAAGCCTCTACGAAGAGGCCCGCATCCTCGACGACTGCTGGTGCATCAAGGGGAGGGAGGTGCTCTGCAGCTACGCGCGCGATTTCTTCGAGGCTCTTCGACTGGACTTCCAGCTTCTTCAAGCTGAGCTGAACCGCCTCTATCTTGCTCCGCGCTAGTACCTCAGCCATTTCTAAGAATTTCCCCCTGTTTCCAGTGACTATGTATACACGCATACCCGCTATACGCGCAGCGCAGTTTATTTATCAGTCACACGGTATTTCTACTGTGCTATACTGGCGTTTACCGCCAAGGATAAAGGTCCTTGAGGCGCTCGGCTGCATAGCAGACGGCAGGGTGCAGTTCGTCAGTGACAGGGAGGCGCGCGTGACAGGGTCTGACGGCACGAGGACGTACCGCGTTGTCTGGGATGGGGGTCTCGGTATAACGTCCAACGACAACGGCTCGATGTACAAGGGTTACCTAGGATACCCATCGATAGCTTTCCTCATGCTTAAGGGTATTCTGCCCTATGACGAAAAGCTGGCGGAGGCGCTGAAGGGTATTCCTTGGAGGGATCTGAACGAGAAGTTCAGGAGCTACTCCGCTACCGAGAACTACGTGAGAGAGCTGCTCGCGGAGAAGGGGATCAGCTGGGCGTATACCGAGGCGTTCGTGGAGAGAGTTCTCGCGGAGATTAAGCGTTTAAAGCCTTATAAGATCATGTAATCCATCGCTATTTTTTTAAGAGAGGCGGTACCTCCGCGCAGCGGAGAAATGGCGAGAGGAGTTGAGGTAAAAGTCGAGAATGTCTGGAAGACCTACAGGGATAGGGGTGCGACTCAGGCCTTACGCGGCGTAACGCTCGAGGTGAGGAGGGGGGAGCTCTTCAGCATCCTGGGTCCCAGTGGCTGCGGGAAGACAACTCTCCTACGGATCCTGGCGGGGCTTATCGAGCCCGACGAGGGGAGAGTCTACTTCGATAAGCGCGACGTGACGCACACGCCTCCTTACGAGAGGCCTATCGGCATGGTCTTTCAGGATTTAGCCCTCTTTCCCCACCTAACAGTTTACAGGAACGTTTCCTTCAGCCTCGAGATTGCCGGCTGGCCCGAAGATAGGATTGAGCGCCGCGTCCGCGAAGTGCTGGAGCTGGTTCGACTACCTTTCGACCAGTTTGCCAACAGGAGGATTAGCCAGCTGAGCGGTGGGCAGCAGCAGAGGGTGGCTATTGCCAGGGCTTTGGCGCGGGAGCCGAGGCTCCTCCTCCTCGACGAACCGTTCAGCCACCTGGACTACAAGGTTAGAGTTGAGCTGATAACTGAGCTGAAGCGCCTGCAGAGGGAGACAGGGGTCACGACGATCTATGTCACTCACGACCAGAATGAGGCGATGATGCTTTCGGACAGGCTCGCGGTCATGAAGGACGGGGTTGTTCAGCAGGTCGGCTCACCGCTGGAAGTTTACCGCCGCCCAGCCAATGCTTTCGTCGCTTCATTTCTCGGTGAGGCTAACATCCTGCGCACCAGGGCTGTAGCTGGCCTCATCAAGCTGGGGGGCGCGAACTTCCACCTCGGAAAGCTCTCCCCCGAGCTCGACAACTATACAGGTGAGGTCATGCTGCTCCTCCGCCCCGAGAGCTTGAACCTGGAGCCGCTACGGAGTGAGGCAGCGCTCACCTTCACCGCCCGCCTCCTAGATAAAATCTTCCTCGGGCCGCTCACGAGGCTTATTCTCGACGGTCACGGCGACTTCGAGCTTCAAGCTCTAGTACCGACGCGGGAGGCTCTCCCCCTGGAGCCCGGCTCCACGGTTAGCGTGTACGTGGACCCTGAGGAGGTACGGGTGTACTTGGTTGACGGCGAGGAGGCAGCCTCCGCGCGTTAGCGCCCTGGCAGCTATAGCGGTAATCCCGCTCGCGTACGTGCTGGCGACGTTCTACCTACCTCTCCTAATCCTCTTTGCTGAAAGCGTGAGGTGGGAGGGGCTTGGCACGTACTCAGGGGTTTTCCTGAACCCCGACTACCTTTCGGTGATCGGGTACTCGCTCACGCTAGCCGTGCTAACAACTAGCCTCACTTTCTTAATTGCGCTGCCGGCTGCTTACCACCTGGCGTTCAACGTGGATGATGAGGCCGTGAAGAGTCGTCTGCTCGTCCTCTTCACCGTGCCCATGCTGGTGAACTTCCTCTTAAGGACTTACGCGCTAATGAACATCCTCTCGTTTTTCGGGCTCACGGGGACGTATGCGGGAATGGTCATCGGCATGGTATACGAGTTTTTGCCGTACATGCTTCTACCCCTTTACTCGACCTTCGAGAGGATAGAGCGAAGGTACCTGGAAGCCGCGCAGACGTTGGGGGCAAGGCCGGCGCAAACTTTCCTTAGAGTTACATTGCCGCTCGCTATCCCGGGTGTAGCCTCGGGTGTAGCGCTAGTCTTCCTCATGTCTTTCACCGAGTTTATCGTGCCTGCCATGCTGGGAGGCGTCTACGGGTACACGGTGGGCTACTTGATCTGGGACTTGTTCTTGAAGTTCCGGAACTGGCCTGCGGGTTCCGCGCTCGCTTTCGTAGTGACTCTAGCTTCTCTGCTAATCGTTTACGCTTACGCACGATGGGGGCTCGGGTATGAGGCTTAAAACGATCCTCTCAGGCTACACGATCCTACTCCTCTTCCTGCTGTACATCCCGCTCGCGTACGTGGTTGTCCAGTCGTTCAACTCCTCAAGGTACCCTGGCACCTGGGAGGGCTTCACGCTCAGCTGGTACGCTAAGCTGCTCTCAGACGCAGAGGTCGCTCGCGCGGCACTCAACGGGTTCGCGGTGGCTCTAAGCTCTGCTGTAATCTCGACAGTGCTGGGTGGTGTCGCGGCCTACCACTTCTCAAAGAAGAGCTCACACAGCTTTCTAGACAGCTTCTTCTACGTGCCGATAGTGCTTCCCGAGATTGTCGAGTCTGTATCCCTGCTCATGCTCTACTACTATGTCGGGGCTGAGCTTGGCTTCTGGACTGTGCTCGTTGGACACACAGCTTACAACATTGCTTACGCGTACGTGGCCCTGAAGCCCCAGTTCGCGATAACCTCGAGAAATATCGAGGCCGCGGCCCTCACTCTCGGCGCAAAACCATTCGACGTCTTCATCCGGATCTACTTCCCTCTAGCT
Organism: Thermofilum sp.; assembly: GCA_038741495.1. Lineage (NCBI taxonomy): Archaea > Thermoproteati > Thermoproteota > Thermoprotei > Thermofilales > Thermofilaceae > Thermofilum > Thermofilum sp. Next base: position 415,371 of record JAVYKX010000002.1, read on the forward strand.
ATGCCCGGAGTCGTGAGCTCCCTCCTAATCACCTTCGTCATGTCGTTCGACGATTTCGTGAAAACAGCTTTCACGACGGGCCCCGGCTTCAAGACACTGCCGCTGGTAATCTGGTCGAGAGCAGCTAGAGGGAGGGCTACCCAAGACCTGAACGCGCTGGCTACAATACTAATCGTGGTTTCGCTGGTAGCGAGCTACGTATACACGAGGCAGGTTTTTGCGAGAAGAGAGTGAACCGTTTCCGCTAAATCCTTCTCACAGCAGTGCTTATCCTCTCTACGGTTCTGATGGCTTCCTCTGTCAGAGGAGAGGTGTGAACCAGCTTCACCCCGCTGGGCGGGTAAACTGCCGGGTTCTCCAGTATGCTTTCCTCTACTAAGCCCTCGATAACTTCTCTCCTCAACGGGCTGGGGTAGTAGGTGTAGCTCGTGTTTTTCGCGGCGATTTCTGGATCAAGGACGAAGTTTATCCACGCGTGCGCAAGCTCCACCTCTCTAGCTCCTCTAGGAATTGTCATGAAGTCTATCCAGATGAAAGCCCCCTCCTTCGGCAGGACGTAGCCTACGCTCGGCTCCTCAAGCTGAGCCTGCACCACGTCGCCGCTCCAAGCATGTGCGGCGTGAAGAGTCCCCCGCGCTAAGCCCGGGATGTACAGATTCGCCCCGTAGTATCCGGCGAGGTATGGCTTCTGCTCCCTCAGCAGCTCGATCACTCTCTGCACGCTCTCCTCGCTCCAGTCGTCGAGCGGGATTCCCAAGTAGAGCTTTGCAGCATTCACAACCTCGAGAAACTCCTCCAGCATGGATACCTTCCCGGAGTGCTTAGGGAGGAAAACCCTCGTGTCGAAGAGCTGCTCGTAACCCTCCACCTCTCCCTCTGCCACGTGCTTGCCGTTGTAGCCGATTCCCGTGGTTCCCCAGCCGTAGGGCACCGAGTACCTTAAACCTGGGTCGAATCTGTTCTCGACGAGCACGCTATCAACGTACTTGAGGTTGGGGATCAGCGAGTGGTCGATCGGGCGGATGAGCCCTCTCGCCGCTGCCTGCGCGACGTACTGGTCAGTGAGCACGATGATATCGTAGCCTCCGCCCCCCAGCTGGAGCTTCGCGAAAGCTTCTTCCGCCGCCTCGTACTCGTCGTAAACCACTCTCACGTCGAACCTGGACTCAAACTCCTTGATTACCTCCGGGTTGATGTACGCGCTGTAGTTGTATATTCTCAGCTCTCTCTTCCTCGGTGCGAGGTACTGGTAGAGGCCGAAGGCACCCAGTGCGGCAGCTGCTGCTAAACCAGCGATAAACTGCCTTCTTGTAATTTTCACGAGCTCGCGAAGTTATCTAGGGTTAAAAACTTCACGCGCCTAGAAAAGGTTAAACGTCCGCTCGCAACCACTCGGGCGTGCCGCTGTTTTACAAGGGAGAACTGGTAGAGCTGCTGGTCGCCGTTACCGCGGTGTTCGCGGTGTTCGCGGGAAGCTTCGCGTGGTCTTTAACTCCCGTGAGCGCAGCGAAGCTTTTCCTACTGGCATTCGTCATATATGCCCCTCACGAGCTGGCTCACAAATTCGTAGCGGAGTACTATGGCTTCCCGGCCAGGTTTCAGATCAGCCCGACGCTTCTAGCACTCACGCTGATCAGCGCCATCCCTTACATGCCTCTCAAGTTCATCGTCCCAGGGGCCGTGCGGGTCTACGTTCACTCAGGGTACAGCAGGAGTATCGACGGAAAAATTTCAGCTGCGGGGCCGCTCGTCAGCGTAGCTCTAGGCTTCGTAGCTCTCCTCTCAGGGTTGAAGTGGCTGGCAATGTTCAGCGGGTGGATCTCGCTGTTCAACCTCCTCCCCCTGGGCCCCCTAGACGGGAGAAAAGTTCTCTCCTGGAGCCCCCCGTTCTGGGCTCTCCTGATGGGGGCCAGCCTCTTCCTACTCCTCCTCTCCTGAAAAGCCTTTTATTTCGACTAGGGCTGCTGGGGTTATGACCACAGAGAAGGAGAGAGCCTTAAAGCTGGAGATGCTGCGTAAGATGCGGGAGCAGGAGGAGCTCGCCAGGCGGAGGCTGAGCAGCGTTAAGCATAAGGTGGCTATTCTAAGCGGTAAAGGAGGAGTTGGCAAAAGCTTTGTCACAGCAAACCTCGCTGTAGCGCTAGCCGTTAAAGGGCGGTCAGTGGGCGTTCTGGATGCCGATATACATGGCCCCAGCATACCGAAGATACTAGGGCTTCACGGACAGGCGATGTACGCAGGTCCTGCAGGGCTTTTCCCTCTTGAGGGGCCGGCCGGCGTCCGCGTGGTTTCAGCAGACCTCATGCTCCCCGACGATGACTCGGCGCTCATCTGGAGAGGGCCGATAAAGACCTCTTTCCTCAGAGAGCTTCTCTCGATGGTTGCGTGGGGGGAGCTGGACTATCTTCTCGTCGACCTACCCCCCGGGACCGGAGACGAGCCGCTTACAGTGGCGCAGCTGATCAAGGAGCTGAACGGTGCGCTGGTCGTGACAACTCCGAGCGAGCTGACCCAGCTCGTGGTCAGGAAGGCGATCACTTTCTGCAAGCAGCTGAAGATCCCTCTTCTCGGGCTCGTGGTGAACATGAGCTACTTTACCTGCCCCGTGTGCGGTACTAGGCACCGACTATTCGGAAACACTAGCTCTCAGGACATAGAAAAGCAGCTAGGAGTGAGGGTCCTCGCCGAGATACCTGTCGACCCTCGCGTAGCAGAGAGCGCGGACTCAGGAGTGCCGGTGGTCCTCGCCTACCAGGAGTCAGAAGCTGCGAAGAGTTTCCTGAAGCTAGCAGAGGAAGTTGAAGGTATTCTCAACTCGCAGAGCGCTCGAGAACCTCGAGAAGGTTCCTGATGACCTCGACGGCACGCCCTACATCGCTTCTGCTAACCACGAAGATCACATCCCGGTAGCTCGACAACACTTCTGTCAGGTTGATCCCCCTACTTGACAGCGACATCGCGAGGTGCGAGACGACGCCCGGAGTCACAAGTATGTCTGGAGGCCCTGTGAGGATGATCGCTGCTTGCTCTCGCAGGTATTGGAGCACGTTTCTCGAGCTGACTCTGGAAAGCAGTTCGCTAGCGACACTTTCCTCCGCGACAACCGTGAATGCTGAAAAACCTTGAATGAACTGAACGAACTTAGCTTTCTCTACTTGGCTGAGACCTTCCAGTAGTTTATCCCCTTCATGCATGGCCACCGAGAGAACCGATAAACCCTCAACCACCCGGAGCTCGCTGCCTCTAAGAGCACGCGATAGTCTCTCCGGCGGGGGATACTCTTCGAGCAGGCTTTTCACAGCCCTCAGGACAGCTATCTTGACGGATCCTTCGCCCAGCTTTCTCCCGGAGAGTCTCTCCATATCTTCTTTTAGAAGCCTCGCGAGCGATGAATAGTTTACAATGTTAAGCTTCATAGCCTCTATAATGTAAGGCATTGAAAGGATGAGCCTTTGAGCGATTTTTACTAAACTGGGCTTTCTTCTCATGCTCGCTGCTCACAGAGCCCGTGAATATAATCTTTTTCTTGAGAAAGGAACTTATATTAAGCATTTTAACTCTGGTTAAAGAATCGTTAATAAATGAAAAGATATATAAAGCTAGCTGAGCGAGGCTCTTTTGACAGCAACTATGCAAAACACCAGAGCATTTCTCCCAGCGGGAGGGAAGCTCTTTCTCGCAGGATTGCTCGTCGGCCTTCTCCTTGGAGCGCTGCTAGGGTATTCGCTACTATCGCTAACAGGAGGATATGTGGCTACACCAGCTCAGAGCTATGTTGAGAAGATAAAGAGCAGGGGGAAGCTGATCCTAGGCACGTCTGCTGACTGGCCGCCTTTCGAGTACGTTGATGCGAAGGGGCAGTACGCGGGGATAGATATCGAGATAGCGAAGAGAATCGCAGCCGAGCTCGGAGTGCAGCTGGAAGTGAAGGATATGAAGTTCGCCGCCCTCATAGAGGCGCTGAAGAAGGGCGACATAGATATCATCCTCGCCGACATGACTCCAACAGCTGAGAGGGAGAAGGAAGTCGACTTTTCTCTACCTTACTACTACAGCAAGGGGTACGCTGTCGTAACTCTGAAGACGTCTGCAATCTCCAGCGGCGCAGACCTGCTGGGGAAGAGAATAGGTGTGCAGCTCGGGACGATACAGGAGGATTGGGCGAAAGAGAACCTTGAAGGAAAAGCTACGGTAATATCCTACAACAGGGTCTACCCAGAGATGGTGATGGTTCTGAAGAGGGGGGACATCGACGCCATCATAATCGGCGACACTATCGCGAGCGCGCTTGTTACGAAGGACCCCGACCTCAAGATCGCGACCTACGTCGGGCAACCTACGATCGGTGCCGCTGTGGCAGTGCCTCAGGGCGCAGAGGATTTGAAGTATGTGGTGAACCGGGTTATTGAAAGGCTTATCGAGACGGGGGAGATCAGCGCTATCTTCCAGCAGGAGACGCTGAAGTGGCTTGGCGAACAATAAGCATATCTCTTCAAAAGAATATTTTTCTCTTCTGAGGTGGAACTTCGTGATAGATTTCCTGACGAGCTACGCGGGCTATATCGCGGAGGGTATCGCAGTAACGCTTCAGATAACTTTGATGTCCTACACGCTGGGCTTCGCGCTTGGAGCTCTCCTCCTTGCGGGAGGTCTTTCCCCGCTGAGCCTGTTGACTCGAATGTACATAGAGCCCGTTAGAGGCACCCCTCTACTCGTCCAGATCTTCATCATCTACTTCGGGCTGCCGGCAATAGGCATCAAACTCGATGCTTTCACTTCAGCGGTGCTGGCGCTAGGCCTGAACAGCGCGGCTTACCAGGCGGAGATCTTGCGCTCCGCCGTGAAGGCGATCCCGGAGAGCCAGATTCACGCTGCCGAGGTTCTCGGCTTCTCGGGGGCCCAGACCTACAGGTACGTTATCCTGCCCCTAGCTCTCAGATCCTCCATCCCCGCGCTTGTCAACGAGTTCGTCACAGTGCTCAAGGAGAGCTCTCTGGCGAGCGTGATCGGCATCGTCGAGCTCACCCGCCGGGGAGAGTACGTGGCGGCTTACACGTACAGGGCTTTCGAGGCATATCTGATCGTCGCGCTGATCTACTTCATCGCGTGCTACACTTTCTCCCAGTTTTCGAGGCTACTTGAGAGAAAGCTGAGAATACCGGGGTACACGGGTGCGTAGCATGAGCGAGAAGGTGCTCGTCCTCGATAAGGTAGTAGCGGGCTACGACGGCAAGCCGGTAGTTAAGGGCGTATCGCTCGAGGTCAGCAGGGGAGAGAAAGTAGTGATCATGGGCCCCAGCGGCAGTGGGAAGAGCACGCTCCTGAAAGTGGCCGTGCTGCTTGTGAGGCCTTTCTCGGGTAGGGTCTTCCTCGACGGGGATGAGCTTACGTCTAGGCACGCGAACCTGCGGAGAGCGCGCGCAAAGACAGGGTTCGTCTTCCAGAGCTACAACCTATTCCCCCACATGAAGGTGATAGACAACATCGCTCTGCCCTTAAGAATCGTGAAAGGCTTCTCTAACGAGGAGGCCAGGCAGAGGGCGCTGGCAGTGCTTAGGGAGCTAGGCCTCTCGGGCTTCGAGGACAAGTACCCCCTGCAGCTCAGCGGTGGACAGCAGCAACGGGTAGCTATCGCCAGGGCACTGGCCATGGACCCCGTTATAATGTTCCTTGATGAGCCCACCTCCGCCTTAGACCCCGAGCTGAAGGCAGAGGTTCTCGAAACTCTGCGTGAGGTCGCCCACCGGGGCATTGCGATGGTGACGGTGACGCACGAGCTCGACTTCGCGAAAGATATCGCCGACCGGGTGGTGATCATGGAGGACGGCGTCATAGTCGAGGAGGGTGACAGGAGCGTTCTCACAAGCCCGAAGACGGAGCGCGCGAGAAGTTTCCTAAGGTTGATCGAGAAAGAGGTTTAGCCAGCCCGCTACCCCCTCGGTCGTTCCTAGAGGCAGCACGCGAGCACCCGTCTGAGGAGCTTGAGCAGCTCGTAGCTGCTTCTTACACCGATTTTCGTAAGGAAGGAGGAGTAGTAGCTCCACGCGTGCTCGGCGAGGAGGTCCAGCTTCCTCCTCGCAGCGCGCCTGAGCCACCCCTCGCAACTATAGTTGCGGAAAGCTTCGAGGACTGCCTTAAGGGCGGTTGCTATTTCCACGCCGGCTACCGCTGCAACCGACGCAGACGCTAAGAGCAGAGGGCCTGGCCCGTGCACCGCGTAGGAGCGGCAGAATCTCAAAACTGCGGAGCAGTTACTTGGGTCGAGCGGTTCGAGCCCGAGGAGCTCTGCTTCCGCGCGGAGAGCCTCAGCCTCGAGAGGGTCTCGGAGAAAAGCTTCAGCGCACTTGTCCAGAGGAAGCCATACTGCGTCGAGAGGCATTAGTAGAGCGTAGTAAACTGGCACCATCGAATCCCAGATAACAGTGATCTCGGATAGAGGGGTGCAGAAGCCGAGGCTGAAGGGGACTGCAACCACGGGAACGCTGGGGTTTAAGTATTCGAAGAGCGACTCGCGCAGTGAGAGGCGCTTGTGTTTCGTCACCGCGAGTGCTCTCGCCGCAGATGCTGCAGCCCAGCCCCCGAAAGCTACTATGCTTTTGAAGCCTCCTGAATCCAGGAGCGCTTTCACCTCCTCTAGCTCCAGAATGTCGGGAGCCCTGACCTGGAAGTGCGGCTGGATGCCTATCTCGGCTAGCTCTCGCGCTGCGAGCTCGTCTGAGAGGATTGCCGCGCGCTCTGGAAGCTTCCTCGGTATGAGATCGAGCCTCGTGAAAACGATTCTCATGCGAGTTTCCGCGAGATAGGGATATATATTGTCCTCCGCAAGTGGGATGCCTGCTGGTGGTCCCTATTGTGCAGCGAGTATTCAACACGCTGACGCGAAGCCTTGAGCTTTTTGAGCCTGTTACTCCAGGCAGAGTGAGTATTTACGTCTGCGGGCCAACGGTCTACGACTACACGCACCTTGGCCACGCTCGAACCTACGTTGCTTTCGACGTCATTAAGCGTTACTTTAGGCTTCGAGGCTTCGACGTCATGCACGTGCAGAACATCACGGACATCGATGACAAGATCATTAACCGCGCTAGGCAGGAGGGTCGTGACTGGAGGGAGATCGTGGACGTCTTCACTAGAGACTACTGGACGATGCTGAGCCAGCTCCGCATAAGCGTCGACGCGCACCCCCGGGTAACTGACCACGTTCAGGAGATCATACGGTTCATAGAGGAGCTGATCGAGAAGGGTTACGCCTACGTGGCTCCAAGCGGGAGCGTGTACTTCGACGTTGACACGTACGATGACTATGGTAGGCTGAGCGGCAGGCTGGACAAGCAGCTGTGGAGCCAGGAGGAGTTCGCCGCGGAGAAGAAACACCCTTACGATTTCGCCCTATGGAAAGCGAGGAAGCCCGGTGAGCCGTACTGGGATTCTCCCTGGGGTCCCGGGAGGCCGGGCTGGCACATTGAGTGCAGCGTAATGTCCTCCAGGTACTTTGGCCGGCAGTTCGACATACACGGGGGAGGCTCCGACCTCATATTCCCCCACCATGAGAACGAGAGGGCGCAGAGCGAGGCTCTTTTCGGGACCAGGCCGTGGGTAAAGTACTGGCTGCACACGGGTATGCTTCAGATACGTGGAGAGAAGATGAGCAAGAGCCTCGGCAACATCATCCCTATGCACGAGATTCTAGGAAAGTACGACCCACTGGTGTTGAGGCTCTGGCTGGCTACGGCCCACTACAGGACTCCACTGAACTACACCGAGGAAGCTTTAGAGCAGGCGGCTCAGAACCTCTCAAGGCTGAGAACTTCAGTGTCCATTCTTAAGCAGATTCTCAAGGAGGTTGAGCCCAAGGGGCGGGCTGACGAGTGGGAGCTCGAGGTGCTTAGGGAGCTTAGCGCCATAAGGTCCCGGTTCCATGAAAGCATGGAGGACGATTTCAACGCGAGCGCGGCCTTTGCGGAGGTCATGGCGCTTTCGAGGGTGATCTTCGCTAGGATAGCTGAGAAACCATCGTACACGCTCGCGGTTAGAGCTTACAGCATGCTCCGGGAGTTCAACGCCGTTTTAGGCGTTCTCGACGAGGAGTTCGCCGAGGCTCCGAGGGAGCTCGTAGAGGACCGGCTCCTCGACTTGCTCGTCGAGGTAAGGAGTGTGCTCAGACGCGAGAAGCGCTACGAGCTCTCAGACTACATTCGGGAGAGGCTTCTAGAGCTGGGTATCCAGCTGATGGATGAGAAAGATAAGACACGATGGGTTAGAATGCGCTAACGTAGGGGGATTTTCTTCTCGAGGCCAAGCCCGAGAGCCAGAGCACCGAGTATTCCCACGTTCCCCCCGAGCCTCGTCAGCACGATCTCGGGAACAGAGTTCACGGCGTACTTTTCAACCCTTCTCCTCAACCCCTCCAGAAGGATATCCTGATTGTTGAGCGCTACGGAGCCCCCCACAACTATCAGCTCGGGGTCGTACACGTCCACGATGTTCGCAAAGCCGTAGGCGTTGAACCGGTTGACCCAGGTGATCACCTCGCGGGCGAGGGGGTCTCCTCTTCTGAAAGCTTCGAAAACATCCTTAGCGGACAAGCCGGAGTCAAGGACCAGCGATGTTTCTTCCCGAAGGTCCGGCCTGAGCTCTGCGAGGTACCTGGTTAGGTTGGGAATGCCGCGCCCCGAGGAGTAAGCCTCCCAATGACCTCTCCTGCCGCAGCCGCACTCGAGGCGCTCCTCAGCATCCACGACCGTGTGTCCCACCTCGTGGGCGTTACCCTCCTTCCCTAAGAGAAGCTCGCCATCCACGTAGACTCCGCCGCCGATCCCAGTGCTGATAGTCACGTAAACGAAGTTGCCGACGTCCCGCCCCCCACCCCACCACTTCTCCCCGACAGCTGCAGTCACAGCGTCGTTGGCAAACGCCACGGGCCTGCCGAGCAGCTCCCGCAAGGGTCTCACAACCTCGATTCTGCGGAAGGGCATGTTGGGTGCTCCCACGACTTCCCCTCTCCTGATATCGAGAGGGCCCGGAGACCCGACACCGACTCCTGCTGCCTCCACACGGTGCTTCCGCTCAAGCTCTCTTGCGATGCTCGCTATCCTAGCTATGTACTCCTCCGGATCCCTGGTTTCCCACGTGGCGAAGACAACAACCTCGAGAAGCTCGCCGTCATCGCTGCCGAGAGCCACTCTGGTGTTCGTCGCCCCGATATCTACTGCAATGGCGTATCTCACGAGCTCTCGACCATTGATGGTGTTCGTTTCGCTTTAACTTGATTTCGCCTCGCTAGCTCAGGTCTTATTCTTCACGCCCGAAACGCATTAAAGATCCTTCGCGAGAGGTTGTACGGAATGATGAGGGATAAAAGCTCAGAGGCGTGAAGAGAGCCACCGGGCTGACGTTTACTCCTTGGCTAGCAGGCGGCTGAGGAGAACTACTACATCTACGTTTTCCGGGCTGATGACGCCCTCCGCGACGACGTGCCTGCCTTCAGTGCGGACCACGATGAGCGACCCGCTATTCTCCTTCTGGAGGAGCACCCACTCCTCGCCTGCATCAAGGAAGCTGGAGACGGATACTGCCACGCTCTGCATCGCTCTGCCATCACTCTCGGTGGGATGGGCGAAGACGATGTCCCACTGCTCGCTGAAAACCGCCACTCTCTCTACTCCAAGGCTAGCCAACGCTTTCACCAGGCTCTGCCTGTCCAAATCTTCTATTTCCACGTAGGGTTTGCTCGCCACACGCGCTCCCTACCGCTTCCCGTACTTCTTAGAGCTTGGGCGCTACAATATAGTGTTTTCGCGATGCCTCCTGCTTTTTCTTCAAGAATAATGGTTTTATAACCCCATGCGAGGCAAGGTCTTGACCCAACATGAAACTAAGAGCCCTACTTAGAGACGAAGAAGAGGAGTGGGAGGAAGAGGAGGAAGAGTGGGAAGAGGAGGAAGAAGAAGAGGAGTGGGGCGAATTCGGAGAAGAGGAGTGGGAAGAAGAAGAAGAGGAAGAGTGGGAGGAAGAAGAGGAGGAAGAGTTCTAAAGCCGAGCTCGGCTTTTTCCGCGATTCGCTTTCCTCCTCTGCTTGGTCTTTCTCTTTGCGTGAAAGAATGCGACGAGAGCCAGCACTACCGCTGCTAATGCCGCTACAGCCAGGTGAGTAAGTTGCAGCCCGGAGCTCTCCTCAGCCTGTGCGTAGTAAACCGCTACATGTAGAAGTACTGGGTCGTGGTTGTCCGCAAAGGCCGTGATTATGAGCGTAGCGTTACCTTGACCGCAGCTTCTCAAGAAGACTAGTTGCCTAAGGCTGCTCCTAGCTGGGAGGTCTCCCAGCCTGATACTCATGTTTCTCCGCCAAGCTAGCCCGTCTATCGAGACTTCCAAACAGCCCGCGGCAGCGAGCTGGAGAAAAGTGTTCAAGGCGGCTCCGCTGCCTCCGTTGGAGATGGTGATCGTTAGCGCTACTACATCGCCTACACGCGCCTTCACTTCGCTCGGGTGGGAGGTGAGGAGTACCGCTGGAAAATCTTCCTGAGCCAGCGCGGGCAGCGCGACCAGTAGAAGAAGAACCGCTATGGTTTCTCGAGAGCGCATGTCAGGATCAATTTCTCTCCTCCCCATAAACTTTGCATCAAGCTGGAGGGAGTGCACACCTCGCCCCTGCAGATTCTGAGCTCCCAATTCCCTCCTACGCCGAAAGCCGGCACGGAGACAACTCTAATTGTGCTTCCGTTACCCTCCACCTCCAGGGCTGTGCAGCTAGATAAGGGGAGGAGCGCAGGAGAACCCGCATAAGTGTAAACTCTCCCACAGCTGAGGGTCATGTTCTCGCATGCGAGGAGAACGTCAGTGCTAACTAAGACGCTGCTGCCCGTAAGGGCTTTCTCTACGTTGTTGACGTCCGTTTTCACAGCAGCTAGCTTTTCCTTCACCTCGAGAAGCTCCACCTGAATTTTCACAAGCTCTAAGTAGACAGCGAGCAGAGTGATTGCCAGGATAAGAGATATGGAGATCGCCGCAACAAGTAAGATTTTTTCCCAATGCATCCGCCAGCTTCCCCCAAATCTCCTAAAAATTAATTTTTTCCAAGAGTCCCTCACTGACGCGTTGGCCGCCTGCTCCCTAGGCTCTAGCCCCTTAGGCTCTCCCGCTCAGCTACCGCTGGCTTTAAAGGCAGCTCGCTCGATAGGGCACGTATGAGCGCAATCGCTCTTCAGTACCTGATAGGTATCGTGTTGATGGTGATGTTTGCGTTCATCAGCGCGATGTTTCCCGAGCAGACAGGCCTCTTCTTCATTCTCTACTTCGCGGTGTTCATGGGGATTCTCTTCCTGGTGACTGGCCGGCAGGCTAGAGGGATTCTGAGAGATATCGACTACGTTAGCAAGGGTGCTCTCGTGTACGAGGCTCCTCGCGATGAGGTTCTCAAACTTCGCGAGCGCGATTTCCAGTACACGCGGCCAGAGCTCTCCGCCCAGATGAAGTACGCTATGCTTCCTTTCCTTTCCATAGTTCTCTTCCTGGTGGTCTACTCGGTTCCCCAGACTCGCGAACTGTTCATGGGTATCGGCTCTTCGCTAACTCGCGACGAGCGGCTCGCCAGCTTCTTCTCTTTCCTTGCGCTATACGGCTTCTTCTACGCAGCTTCTACTCTCATAGGCTTGTACGCGCGGCGAGCCCAAGCGCGGGTTGGGACACTCTCCATAGCCACAACTTACAAGATCACTTCCGCGGGGCTGATAGTGGACGAAAGGCTTCCCGTGAAGTTCCCGATAGAGGGGCGCGTTGTCGTGAACACTAGGCGCAAGTTCGTGGAGATAGAGATGGAGCAGAGCGTGATGGGGTCAAAGGTGAAGCAGAGGCTGCGTCTGTACCACCCCGAGCCCTCGAAGCTGGCTGCGCTCCTGAAGACTCGCGGAGGAACAGCAGAGGGGACAGCAGGCACCGCCTCCCCCTAACTTCTTCTGCCTGCTTGACCCAGGCGCGGAAAACTTAAAAGAACCCTCTTACTTCTTAGCCTCCGGCGGCCGTAGTCTAGTCTGGTAGGATGGCGGCCTGCCACGCCGCAGAGCCTTCAGGCGCGGAGATCCCGGGTTCAAATCCCGGCGGCCGCACCAACTTCTCCCCCGCAGCCCCTATGGGAAGGTTTTTAGCTTTCCCTTGTCTGCTGAGAGGTGTGGAGCGGGAGAAGGGGGAGAGGTTCATCTACGCGACTTTCGACGAGGTCAAGCAGGGGCTGACAACGGACATTTACTTTGTCAGAACCAGGAAGATTCTCGAGAAGTACGGCCTCCTCGATGCCGTGGTGCACGCTGAAGTGACGGTTAGCGGTCTCCCGGAAGGCTACTCCTGGGCTATCTTCGCAGGGCTTCGCGAGGTTTTGAAGCTGCTCAGGGGCCGCAGGGTCACCGTTTACTCCATCGAGGAAGGTGAGTACTTTAGGAAGACGGACTACCGCGGGTACAAGGTTCCTGTGATGTCTATCGAGGGACCCTACGGAGAGTTCCTTGAGCTCGAAACCCCTGTTCTGGGCTTTCTCGCCTCTGCCTCCGGGATATCTACGAAGGCTGCGAGGGTGAAGAAAGCGGCTGGCGAGAAGCTGGTTTTATCGTTCGGTGCTAGGCGCCAGCACCCCGCCCTCTCAACGTTCGTCGAGTACTACGCTTACATCGGAGGCGCCGACGGTGTCTCAGCGGTTTCGGGCGCCCAGGCTCTCGGTATAAGACCTACAGGAACTATGCCGCATAGCCTCATGATACTTTTCAGGGCTTTCTACGGGGATCACACACTTGCGTGGAAAGCATTCGACGAGGTCGTCGAGCCCGACGTGCCGCGGGTAGTGCTGGCCGACACCTTCTACGACGAGGTAGAGGAGGCGCAGCTGGCTGTAAAGGCTTTGGGCGAGCGCCTCTGGGCTGTGAGGCTGGATACACCCGGAAGTAGGAGGGGCAGCATGGAGGATATCATCAGGGAGGTGAAGTGGAAGCTGAAGGTTATGGGCCGCGAGGACGTGAAAGTTGTTGTCTCGGGCGGCGTCGACGAGTACAAGATACCTTCTCTAGCTTCTGCAGGCGCAGACGCGTTCGGTGTGGGAGCGGCTATAGCAGCTGCCCCTCCCATCGATTTCGCAATGGATATCGTCGCGGTTATGAGAAACGGTGAGTGGGTGCCGGTGGCCAAGAGGGGTAAACTTTCCGGGAGGAAAGCGCTCTACCGGTGCAGCTCCTGCGGTGTGGATGCAGTAGCGCTCCTTGATGAAGAGCCTTCCTGTCCCCGCTGCGGGGGCCCCATGAGCAGGCTGACTAGGGTCGTCATGAAGGACGGGGAAGTGGTGGAGGAGCCGCCGGAGCCCCAGAAGGTTAGGGAGAAAGTCCTCCGGAATCTCAGGATGCTTGAACTTTAGAAGTTGTTACGGGCTACCGGCAAAAATAGAATTTAATAACCCCTTTACATAGTTCGAGGGGGACTGATGGAAGCTCTTCACGTGCTTATTGCGGGTCCCGCCGGCGCCGGTGTTTTCGCAACCAGCAACATGCTTGGAAAAACCCTCCTGAGGCACGGCTACGAGGTTTTCATTACTAACGAGTACCCCTCGCTCATCAGGGGGGGACAGCAGTGGGCGCTAGTGGTAGCCTCTGCGGAGAGCCCTGTCTACTCCCACAGGAGAAGAGTCGACTTGCTGCTGGCCCTCGACAAGCAGGCGCTGGGATCGAATCTATCCAAGCTCGGGAGTGAGGGTTTAGCGGTATGCGACACCGCCGATAAGGGGGTTGAGGACCCCAGGGTCGTACCCCTGCCTTTCCGCGAGGCCGTGAAGGAGCTCGGAGCTCCCACTGTCAGCATCAACACTGTAGGCGTCGGCGCGATCGTCGGGGCGCTTGGGGGTGATGTAGAGCTGCTGAAGTCCGCTGTGGCGAGCCAGTTCCGCTCGAGAGAGGTTGCGGAAGTTAACGTGAAGCTGGCGGAAAAGGGCTACTCAATGGGCGTCGAGCTTAGGCGCAGAGTGCGATTTCAGCTTAAACGGCTCAGCTCCTCGAGGCGCCTGCTCATAGATGGGAACTCCGCGTTAGCTCTGGGGCTCCTGGCGGGAGGCATGACGGCTTTCTTCTCGTACCCCATGACCCCGGCCTCGCCGATCCTGCACTTCCTCGCTGAGATACAGAGGGAGTACGGCATCGTCGTCTTCCAGCCGGAGAGCGAGCTCGCGGCCATCAACATGGCGATAGGAGCTGCCTACGCCGGCGCTAGAGCGGCTGTTGCTACCAGCGGCGGAGGCTTCTCCTTGATGGTTGAGGCGCTCGGGCAAGCAGCCATGACAGAGACCCCAGTGGTTATCGTTAATGTGCAGAGGCCTGGACCGAGCACTGGAATGCCGACACACACTGCTCAGAGCGACTTGAGGTTCGTGCTCCACGCTTCTCAAGGTGAGTTTCCCAGAGTTGTGCTGGCCCCCTCGAACCCCCTCGAGGCCTATGAGCTGGGCTGCGAAGCGATGAACATTGCCTGGAAGTACCAGGTGCCGGTGATCGTTCTCTCCGATAAGTTTCTCGCCGAGAGCTTCTGGACGATCCCAGACCTGCCTAGGCTCGAGCCAGAGGAAGGCAGGGTGCTTCGAGGAGAGGTTCAGGGCGATTACGCCAGGTATCGCTTAACCGGGGACGGAGTTTCTCCGATGGCGGTTCCCGGCACCAGGGGGGCGCTTGTCTACGCGAACACCAGCGAGCACGACGAGTACGGTTTCGGAACCATTGACCCTGCCGTTGTCAGGGCAATGCAGGAGAAGAGGTTCCTCAAGCTCCGCTCGCTTAGAGCGGAGGCTGAGAGGAAAGGTGTTAAGGTTTACGGCGAGGGGCAGGTCGTGCTGGCGACGTGGGGATCTACGACCATGGTTGCCCGCGAAGCTCTTCGCGAGCTTGAGGGAGTTAAGCTCGTTCAACTCGTGTGGCTAGAGCCTTTCCCCGCTGAAAGCTTCGCGCAGGAGGTATCCGGGCGTAAGCTCCTCGTGGTCGAGAACAACATGAGGGGGCAGCTCGTCTCGCTTATTAGGGAGCATGTCCTTCGGCAGCCGGAAGGCTTCCTCGGCAGGTACGATGGGAGGCCGCTGGATCCGGAGGAGGTAGTGGAGTTTGTAAAAATGCACATGAGGTGATCTCATGGACGAGAGGGTCTACGACACGAAGAAGCGCCCTGTGTGGTGCCCAGGCTGCGGGAACTTCGCGGTACTCACTGCACTCAGGAGGGCTCTCGCCGAGTTGGACCTTAAGCCGGAGGAGGTGGTTATCGTCACCGGTATCGGCTGCCACGGGAGGATGAGCGACTACGTTAGGGCGAACGCGTTCCACACTATCCACGGCAGGACTCTCCCGCTAGCTACCGGCATCAAGCTGGCTAACCCTAACCTGACGGTCATTGCTCACGCCGGTGACGGAGATGCCTACGCGATAGGGCTAGGGCACCTACCCCACGCTGCACGCAGGAACATTGACATCACGCTTATCGTTCACGACAACATGATTTTCGGGCTGACAACGGGCCAGGTGACGCCGACAACCCCCCAGGGCGTGAAGACGAAGTCGACACCTTTCGGCAACCCCGAGAGGCCCCTCAACCCTCTTCTCCTAGCTCTCGCGAGCGGTGCGACATTCGTGGCTCGAGGCTTCAGCGGCGAAGCGGATCATCTGAAGGAGCTGATAAAGCAGGGGATCTTGCACCGCGGCTTCGCTTTCATCGAAGTTCTCCAGCCTTGCGTAACGTTCTTCAATACTTACCAGCTCTTCCGGGAGAAAGTATACAAAATCGATGGGTCTCACGATCCAACAGATTTCGAAGCAGCACTCAGGCTCGCGCAGCAAGAGGACAGATTGCCCATAGGCGTCTTCTATAGGGTGGAGAGGCCCACGCTCGAGGACTACTTCGCCTACGCGATGAGCCCGCCGCCAGCGCTCAGGAAGCCGCAGGCTCCAGATCTATCAAAGACTATTGAAAGGTTCCGCTGAACAGCTTCCGAGAAGATTCCCCTGGCTTTTTTATGAAGCCCGCTGGCGGCCAGCGCGCCTGCTCAAGCTCTCATGCGTGCTCTTCTCAGCGCGCTTGCGGGAGCGGTACTGCGCTGGGAGGCCCTACTGCGAGGGTGCTGGCGGTTCGAGAAGTGGGATTATCTTATCGGCGATGTACTCTTCAAGCTCCTTCTCGGTGAGCATCGAGAAGGTAACCACGTAGCCAGCGCTTCCAACACCGAACACTCCGACGTCGTCCTCGTAAACCACGTACACCTCTCGGCTCTCAGCAAACCTTTTCCTCAGCTCCTGCAGCTGCAGATCCACCCCGTAGAGCACCGCTGTCTTCAACCCTTCTCCGTAGCTCTTCAGGACAACCTGCCTCACCTTCACCCCCTCTCTGGAGCAGAGCCTGCGTAGCTTCTCTGGGGGGATGTACATCGCCTGCAGGCGTCCCCCTTCTCCGAAGAGCGCGTGTGAAAGCGAGTCAGCTACTCTAAGCGCTCTCCTCCTCTTCGCGAATACTAACGCGTAGCAAGCCCCTCTCACCCACGCCAGGCGGAAACTGTTCCGGACCCGCACAGGTATTCTGGCCGACACCGTATCGACCTCGATGCTTACCGGCAAAACTTCCTCGAAAACTCCGGAAACACCTTCAGGCGTTTCAACGACATCTCGTATAGCTACGCCGAGCTCAACTCTCATGTCGAGAAACTCCAGGTCGCCGAGAGACACGCGGTAACTACGCAGTCTCCTGGCGCTCTCGCCGGGGCTCACCTCCTCCGCTACCTCAAAGACCGTGCACGCCACCGCCACCGGCGTCACCCCCGTAACCCTCCTCGACCAGGAATCTGGTGAGCCCCTCCCTCACCTTCACCAACCGCCTGAGGTTTAAGCGGCGGTACTCGAGCCCCTCTCTAGCAAGGACGGTTAAAGCTTTCCTAGATATCGACGGTGCTGCCAGGATCCCCCTCACTCTCGGGCCCACCGCCCCCCTCATGTGCTCAACGTACCGCTTTAGCTGGTACACTGCCTCCACATCGGCTTTATCCCGCTTTACTTCCACGACCACGAAATTACCTTGCTCGTCCACCATTAAGAGATCCGCGAACCCAGCCCCGCTCAGCTTTGCTTCAACCTCCACGGGCTTCAGCTTCTCCCCGAGAAGGAGCTCAGCAGCCTCCGCAATAGCGTCGCGTATCTCGCGCTCAGAGCCGCCGACCTCGAACTCCGCGTTATCTACAACTTCCGCGGTGATGAGGTGGAGCACGCGTGTCACTCTGATCACCAGCTTCTCGGATGGTTTAGCTCTTGCCGAAACGATCACGAGCGAACCCTCTTCGCGCTTCACGCTTACGAGTGAACCCTCCGGCTGGTAGTTCACGGGGAGAGAGCCGTAGGGGCGGTGGACGAGAGTACACCCGTCCGGCTTTACTATGATGAGCCTTTCCCCCTCTCCAAGCCTGGAGACCGTTCTTCCCTCGTAGCTAACAGTGCACGATGCGAGCATGACGATCAGCTTTCTCTGAGTTACCGCCTCGGCGATTCGCTCTGCAGCTTCACTTATCCGCAGGTAACTCCACCTTCTTCTCACCTAACGGCTCCGCGTTAAAGTTATCGTGCAGAACCCCGGCTTCCTCTTAAATGCCGCTATCAGCCGCGGCTTAGTACCTCAGGATCGTGTAGCCGTGATCATCCATAGTGAAGTCCACTATCTTCTCGAAAATCTTCTCGTCTCGCTCCTTCTCGAGTTTCCGCCACTCTTCAACCATTTTCAAGTTCTTCTCCCAAGCTTCCTCGTCGCGGACGAGAAGGACAACTCGGCTTTTCTCGTCTGTGAGCTTGACCGAGTAGCCGGTGTGCTCTGCGATCTTTGCGGCGAAGCTCTCGAGCTCTCTCATCTCCGGCATAGCCGTTATGGGCAGTCTCTTCTGGCTCTCGCCAACCCAGGTGTACCCTTTCAGCTCTACGAACATCGGAGAAGCTTTTGAGATCAGCTTAGCGTAGCCCTCCGGCTCAACCATGTTCAGTCCTCGAACGAGCGTAAGCCTCACGACAGTCCTACTCTCGCCGAATTTGCCCAGGAGTTCTAGGCTCTCGTTAACCATCTCCCACGCTCTCGGTATACGTGGGTCAGCTGCCGCCTCGAAGACCTCCCTGTTAGGGCCGTAAACGCTTAGGTAGAGGTTGGTCGGCTGAGCATCCTTGCGCATCAGCTCTCTGAGCCTGACCGGGATCGAGCCGTTAGTCACCAGGAACACCGTGAGCCCCCTGCTCTTCGCCTCCTTCACGAGCTCAGCAAGCTTCGGGTATAGGAGAGGTTCACCGTCTAGGCTTATCGTCAAGTGGCGGGGGAACATGGCCTCGAGGAACCTCTCAGAGGATACTGCCGGGTTACCCTTGAAGCCTATCAGCAGGAGTCTCTGCGCGACTATGGACTTGTCGAGAATTTCGGCGGGGCTATCCCATCTCCAGCCAGGAGGGATCTTGAACCTACCGGGCAGGTGCATTCTCCAGCAGAACTTGCAGGCGAAGTCGCAGAAGTTGAGAACCGGTGTCATCTGGATGCACCTATGGCTTTTGATCCCGTACCAGCTCTTGTAGCAGAGCTTACCTCCCTTGATAGCTGAGCGTGCCCAGCGGCAGATAGCAACCGCGCTATGGCTACCGACCAGCCTGTAGCCTGCTCTCAGGTAGCGCTCAGCGCTTAAAGTGCTCTCCACAGGCGCCCCTCTTTCCCCACTAGCTGCGGGGTTAAATTCTTCTGCTCGCCCCGCGAACAGCAGAGCCTACAGAAATCTATATAAACTCTTTTAAATCAATATGTGAAAGGTGCATCTTGAGGGAAAGTACCATCGCGCTTCTCGTATTGGCTACGGAGGTCTTCATAGGCAGCGCTACCGGCATCCAGAGGACCATCCTAAGCATAGAGGTTAGCAGAACCCTAGGCGTCACTCTCTCGCTCACGCCAATAGTCACCTTCGGCATCTTCAAAGCGCTCGCAGACTACTTCGCCGCCCTCCTGGCTCAGAGCAGGGGCAGGAGCCGCGTCCTCCGGCTAGGTGCTCTGCTTTACGCGATCGGCGCTCTCTCAGTACTGCTCCTGCCGCAGCCATTCAACTTCTTCCTGGGGAACGTGCTGATCGGCGCAGGAGAGGGCTTCGTCTTCGCAGCTTCAGCGATGATTCTGCGTAGCCTCTTGGGCTTGGAGAAGTCCGCCCTTTCTTTCAGCTATATCGAGAGCGCGTGCTACCTGGGATACGCTCTGGGAGCCTACGCGGGCGGCGCTGCCCTAGTGCTCGGCGGCTCTGCAGCTCCGCTGCTCCTAATAGCTGTGTTTTCTATCTCGGCGCTCGTAGTCTCGCTGAGGGTGAGGGAGGTCAAGAAGGCAGAGCAGTTTTCAGGCGAAGAGTCCTGGGGGAGTGGCGAGAAGTTCAGCTTAAAGCTAATTTACCGGAACCCCAGCACCCTCTCCGCCCTCCTGGCTGCCCACGTAGCGAAGACTGCTGACAGCATTGTCTGGGGTGTTCTCCCGCTATTCGTCGTGGCGAGGGGATGGGGGTCCTACTACGCGGGCTACGCGCAGGCGCTTATCCTCGTAATGTGGTCGCTAATGATGCCCTTCTGGTCTTACTACTCTGATAGAGTGGGAAGGAAGCTTATCTCCACAGCAGGTCTCCTGTTCACGGCGGGCCTGCTTCTCCTTCTCCCCAGCTCTGGCAGCCCAGCAGAAACGCTACTCGTGGCAATGCTGATAGGCATTGGCTACGCGATGTACTACCCCATCCTGCCGACCCCGGTCGCCGACCTCACGCCTCCCGGTGCGAGAGACGTCGCGATAGGCTTGTATAGGGCGGTGAGAGACTCCGGGTACTTTACCGGGGCTCTACTAGGGAGCATGCTCCTCTCCGCCCCAGGAGACCACATAAGGGAGACTTTTATGAACACGGGAGTTCTACTAGCGCTCTCGGCAACTACCTTCTCGGTGATCTTCCGCGAAACAAGACCAACGTGGCCTTTCCTCGACCTGGTGATAGAGCATGTGAAGATAATTCGCGACGTGCTGCGCCTCCATATCGAGACGATTAGGTGTTTCTTCGAGGGCAGGCAGAGCGAGATGGAGGAGAACGTGAAGAGGATAAAAACCCTCGAGAGGAGGGCGGATACGCTTAAGCGAGAGATCGTGTGGAGGATATGGTCAAGTTTGCTCCCCTCATCGGGGAGGGCGGAGTTCGAGAAGCTTGTGGGGGAGATAGACAAGGTCGCGGGAGCTGTGCTCGAGAGCAGTGAGAGGCTGCTCTGGGCGAAAAGGGGGCCCGAGCTCACCCGCGCTTACGAGCTGCTGGTCGGGATGCTGCTCGAGACGGAGCGCCTCGCCGACCGACTAGTAGAGAACTTGAAGCTGCTGAGCCTTTCCCCCCTCTACGCTGTGAGGGCAGCTGTCGAGATAGATGCTGGTGAGCGTAGAGTGGACGAGCTCCGCACAGAGCTCATCCACGAGCTCCGCAGGCTAGTCAACGAGGGGAAGATCGACACCTTGACTTTCCTAAGCCTTGTAGAGGTTGCGAACCTGATCGAGCTGGCCTCGGACGACTTCCAGGACGCTGCCGACCTGATCAGGGTAATCGCCTACAGGCATGCCGCCACTCCTCTTCGCTAGCCTCTATATGCCGCATGTTTTCTGCAATTAAGGTGAGTCAATAAGGCATCTCCTTATCGTCCCTCCTGAGCGGAGGAAGCAGGGCGCGACACCCTCTTGCTCCCCTGCTCTAATGTTCTCACCCACACTTCCGCGACACCGTTCAGGATCTGCGCGGCGGTGCTAGCTGCTCTCTCGAGCTTGTGGATTGGAGTGGCCGGGAGAGACCTGTACTCCGCGGGAACATCAGGGTACGGTATGAACTGCTGCACTACGTAGACTAGCCTCTCGGCTTTAAGCCCCATCTGGGCGATCTCTGTGGCGATTATCTGCACGTCCTCCTCGTCGAGGAGGCTGGGAACTACCGTAGTTCTAAGCTCCAGGAAGGGGACTCTCCCGGATAGCGAGAGCAGTCCTTCCTCGACCATCTCCACCACTTTTTCCCCGTTTTTAGCGCTCACACCTGCCGCAGCAGCGTACTTGAGGGGGTTTTCGAGAGGCGCTTTCACGTCGACTGCTACATGATCCACGCTCACTTCGCTTAGGATATGCTTGAGCGCCTGAGGCAGCATAGCGTTCGTGTCGAAGCTCAGCTTCAAGCCTGTAGTTTCGCGTACTAGCTTCAAGAGGCGTGCTAGTGGCCTGTACTGGAGGGTTGGTTCACCTCCAGTAACGTGGAAGTAGTCGACTACTGCAGCGGTCTCCCGCACGGCTGCAGCTATCTCCTCGACGGAGACGAGCCTCCTATCCTTACCTTTCGCGAGCTTAAAGTTAGCGCACCAAGGGCAGCTCAAGTTGCAGAACGCCGTCCACAAAGTGAAGCTGACGTTCTCAAGCACATCAACCAGGCTAACTTCCTTCCACCCACCGATCCATAGAAGGTGCTCCGCCGGAGCTCTACCTGACACAGACCCTCCACCTCACAACCTAGGGATAAGTTCTCGAAACGGTTCTCGGGAACGGGAGAGCGTCCACTATGTGATCCAGCCCAGCAATCCACATCACAAGCCTATCCATCCCCAGCCCGAAGCCCGCGTGGGGAACCGTCCCGTAGCGTCTGAGGTCGATGTACCACTGGTAGTCCGCCGGGTTCAACCCAAAGCGCTTAATCTTCTCCACGAGCTCGCGCGGGTCGTAGATCCTCTCCCCGCCGCCTATAATCTCGCCGAAGCCTTCCGGGGCGAGGAGGTCGGCCGAAAGAGTAACCTCAGGTCTCGATGGATCGTTCCTGTGGTAGAACGCTTTTACCTGCTCCGGGAACCCGTAGAGGAAGAAGGGCTTATCGAAGAACTCCGTAAGTACCCTCTCCTCATCTGCGCCGAGGTCATCACCCCACTTGATCGCGAGACCCCTGGACTGCAACAGCTCTACCGCCTTATCGTAGCTAATTCTCGGGAACGGTGGGCAGACGTTCTTCAGCGGTTCGAGGTCTCTTCCAAGGAGCTCGAGCTCATCCTTGTTCTGCTCGAGAACCCTCTCGACAATATGCGTGACGAGCTCCTCCTCCACTTTCAGGATCTCCTCCAGCCCCACCCACGCGACCTCCGCCTCTGCGTGCCAGAACTCGGTTAAGTGTCTGCGTGTCCGGGATTTCTCAGCCCTGAACGATGGTGCTACAGTGTAAACTTTCTCAAGGCTGTAGATCAGCGCCTCTAAGTAGAACTGGGAGGACTGCGTCAGATAGACGGTGCTACCGTCAACGTACTTCACCGGGAATAGCGTAGCGCCCCCCTCCACGGCGGCGGAGATGAACATGGGGGCCTGTACCTCGTAGTACCCGTTGCTCCTGAAGTACTCGTGCAGCGCAGCGAAAACGGTGTGGCGCACTTTCAAAACCGCGGTAAGCTTCCTGCTCCTGATAGCCAGGTGGCGCACTTCGAGGAGGAACTCTCTGGAAGCGTCCTTCCTTATCGGGAAGTTGTCTGCGAGACCCACGATTGCAAGCTCTTCCCCTCTGAGCTCCTTCCCCCCGGGAGCCCTTGGGTCGTTTCTCACTACACCGCTTACGATAACTGAAGATTCTACAGTGACTTTGCTGGCGTGCTCGAAACCCGGTGTTCCAGGCTCGAAGACGCACTGCAGGATCCCCGTAGGATCCCGGACTACGACGAAAGCTTTACCGCCGAGATCCCGCCTCCTGTAAACCCAGCCTCGTGTCCTCGCCCGCGCCCCCTCGGGCAGCTTCAGTACGTCGCTGATGTAGAGGAAACTCTCCGGCATCGCTTCCCACACCTTCTCCGCGCACTCTATCAAGTGTTTTTCGCCGTGATGGCTGATGTTAAACAAGAGGCCTTCCAGACCTCTCCAGGCGCACCGGCGCCAGCTTGAGGCTTATCGTCTCCGCTAAGACCTCGGAAGCCTTCCTCCTCGAGAGCACCTTGTTGTTGTTGCCGCAGTAGGGGGAGAAGATGCAGCGGGGGCACCCGTCCTCGCAGCTGCACTTAGACGTTATGTCGTAGGCGCGCTTCAGCGCCTCCTCAAGCTCCTGGAAGAGCTTAGCGCTGACGCCGGAACCTCCCGGGAAAGCGTCGTAAACGAAGATGTGCCCTGTCGGGAAGCTTATGCCCCCCAGGTCTGTGGGTCCCGCGCCTACGACCATCTGGGCTGCGTAGATCAGCGCGTGCTCGACTGCGTGGAAAGCTTCCGCGTTCTGCATATCCGTCCATTCCGCTTTCGGCGGGAACTCGAGTAGAATCCCCTTCGTCCTGAACGAGTAGCTCAGCTCGCTCTCAAGGAGCCTCTGGGAGATCACCTGCCCCTCCGGGAAGGTTTTCGTGACGTAACCATACACCACCTCCTGCACCGATAGGCTAAGGTAGCTGACCGGGATGCCGAAAGCTCTGCGGGACGCGAGGATTTCCTCCTCCGCCGGCACGGTGTAGTGTAGCGGCGAAGTGGAGATCGGAGGCACTTTCGCCGGGAGGAGCTTGACCACCGCACGCTTACCCTCGAGGCGCAGGGACATGTAGGCCCTCCCCCCGTGGAGGTAGATGGCTCCGGGGAAAAGCTCCTTGAGTGCTTGAGGAAGCTCGCGGTGGCCGATCACGCGCCCCGTATCGGTGACTATCACCACTTGCTCCCCCACCCCCCGGATGTTGTCCCTCTCGCGCAGAAACGCAAGCCCCTTCCTCGTAGGTCTGAGGTAGCCTCCCTGCGCCAGCTTCAGGAGCCCAGCTCCGAGCAGGCTCTCCACCACCGTTCTCTCGAACTCTGTCAGCTCGGAAACTCTGAGAACGCTCTCAGTGCTCATCGAGAGCAGGTGAACCTTAGCCACCTCTTCGTTGCACGGCTCGACGAACACGGGGTCTGGCCTCTGACCGTAGTACTCTTCGGGGTGCCTCCCGTAGTAGCTGCTGATGGGGTCGTTGCCCAGAACGAGAAGCACGTATCCTGCGCGGCCCCGCCGCCCCACCCTGCCGGCTCTCTGAACGTACTTAGAGAAGGTCGGGGGGATGCCGTACATCACTACGGCGTCCAGCTCCCCCACATCAATGCCCAGCTCCAGTGTTGGCGTCGCTACCACAGCGTCGAGCTCCCCCCTCTTAAGCTTCGCCTCGATCTTCCTCCGCTCCTCAGGCAGCAGCCCGGCGCGGTGCACAGCGGCGCGGATGCCCTCCCTTTCGGCCAGGATGGCCAGGCTCTCGGCCAACCTGTGGCTGTCGACGAAGACCAGAGTCCGGAGGCCCTTCGCGGAAAGGAGCTTCATTAAGTGGATGACTTCAGCCCGCCTGGCCCTCGTCTTAGGCTCCAGCATCACGTGGTATACAGGCGCCTTGCGGACAGGCTCAGCGTTCACGACGAAGGCGTCGCTGCCGA
The DNA here is from genome assembly GCA_038741495.1 of Thermofilum sp. Classification (NCBI taxonomy): domain Archaea; kingdom Thermoproteati; phylum Thermoproteota; class Thermoprotei; order Thermofilales; family Thermofilaceae; genus Thermofilum; species Thermofilum sp. The sequence goes on from JAVYKX010000002.1 coordinate 439,812, forward strand.
GAATTTTCTCCGCGAACTCTTCGGGGTTGCCGATGGTCGCCGAGGCTGCTACCAGCTGCGGTTCTGCTCCGATAGCTCTTCTCAGGCGCTTCAGCACGTAGTGGACGTGCGAGCCGAAGACACCGCTGTACACGTGCGCGTCGTCGAGAACTACGTGGGAAACGCCTCTCACCAGGTCCCTGAAGCGCGGGGACTGCCTGAGGGAGAGGTGGAGCATGTCAGGGTTCGTGACCAGCAGCCTAGGGGGGTACTGGAACAGCATCTCCCGCTCCTTCTCCGGCGTGTCACCGTCGTAGGTGGCTACACGGAGCCCGAAAACACCGCTCGTGTAGGCGTTGATCCTCTCCAGCTGGTCGCGCGCGAGCGCCTTGGTCGGGTAGATCACGACCGAAATTGAAGGGTCTCCGAGGAGCATCTCATCGAGAATAGGCACGAGGAAAGCTTCCGTCTTTCCCGCGCCCGTGCTCGCCAGTATCAGGACGTTCTTCCCCTCCCTGATGGCCTCTATAGCTTCCGCTTGGAAAGCGTAGAAGCGGTGAATTCCCCTCTCCTTCAGCGTCCTAACCAGAACCTCCGACCTTACAACCTCCTCGACCGGGGGGCCCAGGCGGGGCTCCAGTACCTCCTCTACCTTAGTGTAAACCACGCTGTGGCCCCCGTCGCGGAGCAGCTCCTCCAGCACTTCGGCCACAATCACGTTTAACTGCCGCGAGCCGATAAATGCTGCGAAATGATCAGTAGGCTAACGCTCAAAGTGCTCGTCGACGACATGCCCTCCATCGAAGGGGTAGCTACAGCCCACGGGCTCTCCGTCCTCCTAACCCTCCGCTACGGCACCACTTCCAGGAGGATCCTGTTCGACGGAGGGCCTAGCGGCAGCATCCTCTCGTGGAACTCGAGATTCATGGGTGAGGAGGTCAGACCCGACATAACCGTCGGGAGCCTCATGCACTGGCACCACCTCGGAGCTTTGAAGCAGCTAGGCTTGCTCGAGGGGGCGCTTCTCCCGCCGCCCCCTCTATCCTACGGGGTTGGAGGTTTCGAGATGAGGGAGCTCCCCGGTCTCCCCGGGGTCTCAATCGTGCTCTCTAAGACTCCTTGGCCGGAGCAGGCTCTGCTGCTGGAGACCCCGTCGGGAAGGATCCTGCTCGTAGGGTGCAGCGTGCATGGGCTACGTGAAACTTTCGGCGTTTTCCTCGATCGCCTGAAGGGCTTGCGCGGCATAGTGGGTGGTCTCAACGTGACGGTTAGAGACTCATTGAACCTAGCTTTCCTCAAGTCCCTGGCCAGGAGGGGGATGGAGCTCATCCTGCCCCTCCACTCAACCGCCTGGGATGCGCGGCGCTTGATTATGGAAAAGTATAACAGGTTCCCTGTGGAGTTCGAGGTACCCGGAGTGGGGAGCCAAGTTGAGCTTGAATGACTTGCTGTGGCTGGGGATAGGCCTCGCGGCGGTGTACGGGGTAAGCTACGCCCTGTCGAGAAGCAAGATGATCTCTGAGAGGCTGGGCCTTCGCCTAGAGGGGCCTATCATAGTCTTGCGGGGCTCGTCCTTCACTTCGCACATAGAGAAGCTGGGCAGGGGTCGCGCTCGCGTTTTCCGACTCTTCGGGGATCTAAGCATCGCGGGAGGCGTGCTGGCCGGGGCTCTCGGTTTCGCTTTCCTCCACATCAACTTAATTCAGCTTCTGCAAAAATCCCCTTCCGCTAGCCCGGTAATACCGTTGGTCCCGGGCTGGACCATCGGCCTCGACGCTTTGCCTTTCTTCGCGTTCGCGGTGCTGGCGGCGCTTTTCCCCCACGAGCTCATGCACGCGCTGGTTGCTGCTGCAGAAGGCATTCCAGTGAAGTCCGCGGGAGCCTTTCTAGCTGTGCTGTTCCCGGGAGGCTTCGCAGAGCTCGACGAGAACGAGCTCGCTAAGAGGTCTCCCCGCTCTCAAGCTAGGGTGTACGCAGCTGGGAGCTTTGCTAACCTACTCGTCTTCCTACTCGTTATCGCGCTAGCGCAGCTGCTGGTCCAGCCTCTCGGCGTCAAGGTTGTAGGCACGATGGCGGGCTACCCGGCCAGCGGGCTGCTGCAGGCTGAGGACGTGATTGTAGCCGTGGACGGCAGGCAGGTTAGAACAATGGAGGACTTCTCCTCCATCCTCTCTTCCTACAGGCCTGGGGACTCCGTTCGCTTAACCGTCGTGAGAAGGGGTACTGCGCTTAACGTGAGCATCGTCCTCTCAGCCAGGCCGGGCGAGCCGGGCAAGCCCATGCTGGGCGTTTACGTTCAGCAGGCTCTCAGCAGCGAGCAGCTCTACAGCTTGCTGTGGTGGACTGCCGTGGTCAGCGGCAGCGTAGCTCTCTTAAACATGCTTCCTCTATACCCGCTCGACGGGGGTAGGCTTCTCGCCCTGGCGATTAGCTCTCTCGGTTCTCAGGGGAAGAGAGCTCGTGCAGCGACAACCGTTATAAGCACGTACGCCGCGCTCCTGCTACTGCTAAACGTCGTACTGTCGGTCGCGCCAAGCACGGGGCCCTAGACGGTGGGAGCTGTGAGGAGGTGGAAAATCTTCCTGTCTCTGCTGTCTCCCACGCTGATCAGTGCTTTCTTCGTTTTTCTGCCTATAGAGGACGTTGTCAGCGCGTATCCGGTGCCCAGATCTTTCACCTGGTACATCCCCTGGCGCGGCGCTCTGGTGGCTCTCGCGCTGTGGCTGGCTACAGGCTTCCTCTACAGCGATAAGCGCTACTACTTGAAGCTAGCTTTCCTAGGCTCTGCCATAAGCTTCATCGCTTACCACTACATGGTGCTTTTCTTCGTCAGCGGGGTAACTCGCGTGACGCTGCTACCTCTCTTCTACCTGGTAGGGGACCCTAGCCCCCTCTTCCTCGACCTAGGCCAGGTGGTCGCGCTGGCAACGGCAGCGGCTTTCCGCCGTGAGCTCTCGAGGCTTCTCAGCGGAGGAACCTCTCCTCGTACTGCTTAAGGTACTCTGCCGACTCCTTTGTGCTTATGAAGAGCCTAGCGACTTGCTCGACATCTTCTCTCTCCACCCTACTCCTCCCCCTTCTCTCCGCCACTATCTTCGCAGGGTAGAGTAGCTGCACAGCGTACCTGAGGCTTCTCTCAACTCCCAGTCTGACGAGGGATTCGAGAGCGTCGGGGCTCAGGTCGACCCCCTCCTCGTGGCTTCTGATCTTTATGATCTCCCTGATCTCGTCGGCCGTGTACTCGCTGGTCTTGATTATCAGGAGCCTGTCCAAGAGGTCTAAGGGCATCCCGTGGGGCGACTCCACGTCTGTGCCCCTGATCTTCGTCAACCCCCGGTTGGTCGCGAGGATGATTATCGGGCTGAGCTCGCTCTCCATAGCTCTTGAGAGGAAGCTGAAGGCTTCGATGTCGAGCATGTGCGCGTCATCGATGAAGAGCACGCCGGGCAGGAGCTCTGCCCTACCCGACTCTACCCACTCTTTAACCGTCCTATCCACCTGAGCCCTTACGTCCGGCGGTATCTCCCTCTGCGCAGACCCGCCGAAGAGTATGGAGAGCAAGCTCTCCCGCCTGCTCTGCATCTCATCGAGGTCGTGGAGCGTGAGAGTGTACACAAACTCCTTCTCCTTGTAAATGGGCCCGCTCGGCACGTCCACCAGCTCTTTAGGCGAGATATCGTAGTCGCCGGCGTAACCCTTAGCCCTCCCAACCCTGGTCACGCGCCCTGTTTCCTCGTCGATCCAGATGACGTCACCCTCAGTGATGCCCCGCTGCAGCATCTGGTAGATGATGTTCGCGTCAACCCTGAGCGTGCGCGTTTCCTTATCTGTTTTGAGTGTGATCACGCCACCAGTCGGCACCTCCGCGTAGGGGTTGAGCGGGTGTTTCCCGTAGCGAACCTCCATCTTCTCGACAACGCCCTCGTAGATCCACCTCCTCTCCCTTATCCTGACGCCAATAGCCTTCCTCATAGCCTGCATGAGAACCTCTGTCTTCTTCAACTCCGCAGAGTAGATCTCGCTCCCGCTCAGCGCCATGAAGGGTGTCTCGGGTCCGAGCTCTCTCGCTATTGCTACGGCAAGAGCGGTTTTTCCAGTCCCCGGCGGGCCAACGAGCAGTACAGCTCTCCCAGCCATCCTCCCAGACTTTATCAGCTGGACGATGACCCAGGCGGCGCGCCGCGCCTCCACCTGCCCCACGAGCCCCTCCGCCACCGGAAGCGGCTCACCGTCCCTGACTCCCAACCCCCTGATGTGGCTGTGTGTGCCGACGCGACCCCTCTCGGCCACCGTCTCACCAGAGAATCCACAGTAAAGGTGTGGAAGTTTTAACGCTTTCTCTCAGGTCGGGGTCCAGTCGCTCTCATCATCAGCCGTCACGACCAGGTCTTCGCTGAAGAGCCCGTTCACGCGCTTGAAAACCCACCTACCTCTACTGGAGAACCAAACAGCTACCACCGCCTCCCGCTTCTCGTACCTCTTAAACGCGTCGAGGAAAGCGAACAGCCGGGATACCTGATCCCGCTTGATCTTCACCTTATCCTCCTGCGTGCTCTTCACCTCGAAGGCAGCAATCCGCCCCTCGAGGTTGTTTACGAGAAAAACATCTGGGAAGCTTCTCGAGCCGCTGACAGGAACTCTGAAGACGTGGTTGGCTTTGTTTTCTGAAAGCAGCTTGACCAGCCTGCGCTCCACGTTGAAAGCCCTAGCCCTTCTTCGCACGACTTCTGACATTCGCGGATACACCGTGGAGAGCCCTTGAAAAGCTCACCGCAGCCCCCGTTCCGCCGGCCTTGAACAGGTATTTCGAGCGTGAGGCAAAAGAGAATGCTTTAATCCCTCTTCGGCGGGAAAGTTGCAGATGATGAGAGTCATGCCATCGCGACCGGTGAGCTAGACTCCTGGGGTAGCTGAGCTCCGTACCGAAGTTTTCCCACTTCTAGGGTGGTTTTCGGAGGAGATTCGCGAGCTCTGAGAGCGCTTGACAGAAGCTGGGGATCAGAGGGATGTTCATCCCGCTTGCTCGACTACTACTCCTCCCTTCCTCACGAAGATTAGGCGCATCTTCCTGCGCTCTACCTTTCGCGTCTGTCGCGAAGCTGTTCTCGAAGGGGCTGCGTGCCGGAGGTAATCTGCGTCGAAAACCGTTTAACAGTCGAGTACCACGCTGTAACCGGGAACTCCGTTGAGCAGCCGGAGAGTCACTGTTGAAGTTGCCGTTCTAAGCTCAGTGACAGTTTTCGCGGTCCTAGCTCTTTCCGCGCTCTTCGGCTACTTAGCTGCCGAGGCTGGTTTAGCTGAGCTGGGGCCGCTCTTCGCGGAAGGCGACACCCCTACGGGAGCGGTGGTTAACAGCTTAGCGTTTCTCGCGCTCGTGCTGGCCGGAACGGCTATCCTCCTCACGCTGGCTCGGAGAAGGAAGCTGAACTTACTCCACTTCTTGCTCGCCGCTTCGCTCATGCTCTCATCCTGGTTGATACTCGAAATCTACCTAGGGCTCTTCCTGGGCGGCTACCCCTGGGCGTCAGGGCTCATCGACGCAGCTTCCCTACTCATCTCAGGGCTCTTGGCGATCCTCGTCCTCAAACCGTTCAGCAATCTTCTCCTAAATCTCCTCCTGATCCTCTACGGCACGATGGCAGGCGCTCTCTTCGCCACTCTTCTCACACCGATGAGCACGATAGCTGTAGCTTCGACACTCGCAGCTTACGACCTGTACTCAGTGACTCGGGGACCGCTCAGGAAGTTCCTCGAGACCGTGACTGCCGAAACGGAGGAGAGGGAGATTAGGGGAAGCCCGCTGCGCGGCGCGGTCCTGCACTTAGGTCAGCTGAGCCTCGGGATGGGTGATGTTCTAGTGTACTCTATGCTTTCAACGGTATTCTTCCTCACCCCCTCCCCCTCCTCAGCCAGGTGGGCTCTAGCCTCCGCCGCGCTCATTGCGGGCTTCCTGGCTACACTCCAGATGCTTAACCGTAGAAGGTTTATGCCGGCCTTACCGCTGCCAGTGTTTTTCTCGCTGACTGCCTACGCGCTATGCCGATTCTTAGGGATCTAGAAAAGCGCGAGCAAGGCTACCGGAGAAAAAGGGGGTTCAGCCCGCCCAATCGTTTATCATCTGAAGCTCATTCACCAACGCGCTCTTCATCCCCCTGGTGTATTACCGGCTGGAAGCTATTAACGTTGATGTCCTGGTGACTCCGCCCAGCTTTCTTATCGCAGTAACTATCCTGTCGAGTAGCTCGAGGGTCGGGAGACTAAGCTTCGCTATAACGTCGTACTCACCGTAAATCACGTAGGCTTCCTCCACGAACTCTAACCCTCTAACCGCGCTCAGAACCTCGTCCTCTTTGCCAACTTGCGTGTTGATGAGAATAAACACTCTGATAGGTTCACTGCTCATAGTCTAGCAGAAATTAGTTACAGCGCCGGTCAAAAATAAACCTTTTTCTCAAAGCCGAGTGAAGCAAACCCTGCTTCTGGGTGGATCTCCTCCAACGGATTGCGCGGTGCTGCCCACAAAAGGTTTCCTAAGCTTCCTCGCCAGCTGCTCTCAGCTCCCCGATAACACGCCTTATTATCTCGTAGTGCTTTCTCTCCTCTTCAGCAATTGTCGAGAGAAGAGTTTTTTCCAGGTGTGTAAGATGCACGCTTAACGCGGCAGCTGCGACCTGCGTGTATACCTCCTCTCCAGCGAACCTCTCGAGGTCGTTAAGCTCCTCTAGCAGATCCGCAGCCTGTTCGTCGCTAGGCACCCAACCCCCGTCGAGCTTGGCGGCAAGCTCTCTCAGCTTATTCATCATCGAGGCACCGGCCGTGCCGAGCTCGGAGGTACATTGCACGTTGCTCGGCCTGCCGAACAGGCTTTCGAGGAGCTGGGCGTGATTCCTGCTTTCTCGAGCAACGAAGATGAGTGCGGCTGCCGCGTTCTTCCTTTTGAGAACACTCGCTAACCTATCATAGAACTCCGCCACGGCCTCCTCGAGGAAAATCATGCACTGTAACGCAGCGATCACTCTATTCTCCATAATCACTCTACCCCTTACATTACGCTTTAATCTTTATCACCTTTTGGCTCTAGCCGTTAGTCCCCTCTCCGCTTTCCAAGGGTTCGGAAAGGTCCCGGCCACTACTGCGAGACCTCAGCTAGCCTTGCGAGCCTAGAGCTGCAGAGCTGCTAGCTCCGTGAAGACCAGAGCTGCTAGAACCGAGCCGTAGTGCCCTTCTGGAACTTCAAGCTCGTCGACCAGGTAGCGCGGAGCCTCGAGCAGCACGCTCTCGCTCTCGACGATCTCTCTCCACATTTTCTCGAGTTCTCGCAGGGTATCAGCCGCCGAGCTACTGTTGTGGTGCTCGAGAACATACCCGTGTGGAACTCCCCGAGCCCACGAGATGCCGGCGCTGATTTTCGCCGGACCCTTCACGCGCGTCTCGCTGAGCACTACGAAAGCTATGGAGCCCGGCGGGAGCTCGCGGTAGCTCTCTTCCGAGGCATCCGAGGGCAGTATCGACGATACGGGAACTAGATTGAGGTGGTGGATTCCGGCATCTCTGAGAGCATTGTTGAAGGCAACGAGGGGTGATGTTCTGCTCAACCCCTTTCCCTTAACTACGAAGTACTTACGTGGAAGCATTTCACGCTGAAGGTTTCAGAGTGCAGCGGAGTATATATAGCCGCTCGAACAGGCCGAGGGGCTTTTCACCAGCGATATCGACCTCGTACCCGAGAGACGTCGCGTGCTCGAAGAAGCCCTGCAGGTCCGAGAGGGAGGAGAGGATGAGGACGAGCGACCCGCCCCTCCTGAGCTTGAGGCTTGCCTGCTCAGCAAGGCTTGCCGCGAACTCTATTCCCCTCTCTCCGCCGCACCAGAGCGGCTCTCCGCAGTAGTCGCACGGGAGGTACGGCGGGTTGCTGATAACACTGTCAAGTGACCTGTCCCTGATCGGGAGAAGCCTGTCGGCGACTATAACGTCTGCGAGGGCCCTCCCCGCGAGGAGCTGCTTAGCGGTGCTCGCTGCCTCGCAGCTCAAGTCGATCGCCAGACTGTACTCGCACCTGCTTGAGAGGCTGAGCGTCGTTAGGCCGCTCCCACACCCTACATCCGCTGCGACGCGAGCTGAAGGCATGCGCTCAACGTAGCTCATAAGGAAGAAGGTGTCCTCAGCAGGCCTGTATACCCCCTCGCTCCTCAGCTCGGTGCAGCTGAGGAGGTCTAGAGGCCGAGGAGGCGGCGGACCTCTGGCGCCATCCTGTCGGGAGTCCATGGCGGGTCGAGCACCAGTTCTACCTCTACTTCTTCGACGCCTGGAACTCTCTCCTTAATTACCTCTTCAACCATGTCTATGAGGTAGCTTGCAAGCGGGCAGCCTATAGCGGTGAGCGTCATTCTGACCTTCACTTTGCTGCCGTTAACCTCCACTCCGTATACGAGTCCCAGGTCAACTACGTTGAACGGCAGCTCCGGGTCGTAGACTTCTCTAAGAGCGTTTATCACTTCTTCTTCGCGCACCCCCGCCATTTCTTATTCCTATGTCATAGGCTACCTGAGCTTTTATCTCTTTCTTCGCTCTCTCGCTCCTCCTCGCCTGCGCCCCCGAGAAAGCTGTCGAGAGCACCGGTGAAGTCCGTGTCGAGAATCTCCAGGATCCTGCTAACCTTCTTAGGTCCAAGTCCGGCTTTCCGTAGCTCAGCTGGGGTGGCTTGGAAGAACTTTCTCGGTGTTCTAAAGAACGTTAGTATCTGTCTCGCGGTGGCGTAGCTGATGCCGGGAAGGGACGAGACGAGGTTAAGCTGCACATCCTGAACGCTCGCGCGCCCTTTCCTCAAAGCTCTCCTCTTAGCGGGCGGCACGTAGCTGCTATCCTTCTCCAGCCTCCTCGAGAGGAGGTATATCAGCAGTGCTGTGCGCTGGGGGTCTGAGACCTGGAGCACTGGAACTTTCATCTCGGTTAGAGCTAGCAGCGCTCCGAGAAGCTGGTTTATCGAGACTCCGCGTGTGGCTGCCACTTCCTCGAGGTCTCCCTCTACGACAATGAGAGGTTTCTCGTAAGCTTCTCGTAGAAGCCGCGCCTGCTCGAAGAGACGCTTATCGATTATAGAGTTCGCGAAATCGTCCACCGTCTTTCTCTCAATGCCGTAGACGTTGCCGACCACGTAGTCAGCTACTTCTAGTCTCTCTATCTGCAGCTTAAGCCCTAAGCGGATGAGCTCGGGTAGAACGGGTGCCTTGCGCTCCCGATCGTCTACCCGCACCACTGAAACCATAAGACTTACCTGCCGCTAAACCTTTTTCATATTTCCCCGCCGCCCTTCAGCGTTCCGCGCCAGCGCTACCGGCGCTGCCGACGCCGGCAAGCACTCCTCTTAAGCCCAGCCTAGCGAGCAACCTGGGCACAGATTCCCTAGGGTCGAGAGGACCCACTGCAGCTACGTATACTCTGAGTGGGCCGTTAAACCTTAACAAGCCGGCGTCGTGGAGTTTCTGGAGAGCTTCATCTCTCTCCTCTCTCGGTATTCTCTCTCCGAGCTGCCTTGACAGGGCCTCGAAGTTTTCCTCTATCAAGGCTAGAGGTATGCTCAGCTGTCCGAGCTGCTCAACGCTTAGCAGAGCAGCAGCGAGAACTATCCTCTCCGCTCTCGTCAGGCCTCTAATCGTCTCCTCCGAGATGTAGCCGCTCCCAGTGACTTGGGCGAGCGCCTTCTCGACGTGTTTCAAGCCGACGCGCCTCGCCCCCTCGGACTCTGCGATGAAGCCGGCGTAGAGTAGCAGGTCGAGCGCTGCTCTCACGTCGCCGCCGAAGAGGTCGAGTGTAGCTCTGGCCACGTGCTCGGCCACTCCCTCCTCTAGGGCTCCGCCTCTGAAGGCCTCGGAAGCCCGGTAGGTGATGATGTCCACTAGCTGCTCGAGCGTGTAGGGTGGGTACCTGATCACCACAGAGCCTAGCGTGCTTTTCTCTTCTTCAGCCAGCCCCATGCACCACTCTGCTCTCCTCGCGATGAAAACAACAGCGGCTACGTTCTTGGCTCCGAGCTCGGGGAGGCGGGTGAGATTGTAGACGACTCTGCCCCCCTTCAATGACTTGACTCCTGTCAGCTCGTCAGCCTCGTCTACTGTTATCACGTACCGCTTGGAGTCATCCTTCTCGAGAAGCTTAACCAGCTTGAGGAACGCTTCACCAGCACTAATGCTGCGCGATAGCCTGGCCCCCACCTGGGAGGAGATGAACGAGAATATCAGCCACGGGGAGGGCTCGCTGAGCGAGCGCAGATTCACGTAAAGGTGGCTTAGGCTTGGCGCCTCCTCTCTAAGTCTCTGCACGACGAGGAAGTCGGAGGAGGTCTTCCCCGTGCCCACGGGGCCAATTAGCTGGATTACCTGGAGGAACGTTTTCCCTACAAGAGGCTCGCGGATCAGCGAGTAGAGCCGGGATAGTTGCTCGTCCCTATGCGGAAGGCGCGAGGGAACATACCTGCTCGAGAGAGCTTGGGGGTTGATGAGTAGGCTCACGGCTCCCTGCTCGCGACGCAGCTTGCCTAAGTATGCTTTTCTCGAAGAGTGTCATTGGCGAAAGTGATGCGAAGCATCGAGGTAGGTGCTCCAGCACTGTGTGAGGAAAGCCTGAAGAGGGGATCTCCCGCTGCGAGTCCGAAAGTTTGATCTTTCCTCGAGCACCTTTCCAGGTGTCCGTCAGATGGGAACCTACTTCATAGGTTTCCCCGCACCCCTAAGGGCGCTGGACCGCTTCATCCCTCCCGGCTACACGCCGATCCCTGTTGAGCACAGACACATGACGCTATCGTACCTCGGCCCGCTGCGTAGATTGGACGAAAACTGCTTAGGCTTGCGCACACTAGTGGTGGAAAGCTTCTCTGTTGAATTCAAGGGGCTGCAGCCGTTTCCTTCCGCTGTCAAGCCGCGTTTCCTCGCGGCGGTGCCAGTAAAGGGCGATGAAGTCCTTCTCCGAGATCTCCGCGAGAAGCTTTCGCTACTTTTCAGCCCCACCGCTGACCGCTACTCTGAATTCAGGCCTCATGTTTCCATTGCGTTCACGAGGAGGAAGCCTGACCCAGAGCTCCTGAAAGCTGTGAAGAAAGCCGTGAAAGCCAGTTCGGCAGCAGCTGAGCGCCTACTAGTCGACAAGCTTTGCTTAATGGTTGCATCCGGAGGTGCCGTGGAACCAGTATGCTGCATCAGCCTTGCAGCGCTCCCATGAAGCCCGCTCTGGTCATCCCTCGCGGAGGCCGGGGCTCCGAGGCTTAAGCCGAGGAAGGGGAAGTGAGCCGGCGCGGACCTTAGAGGTGAGAGATGCTCTGCACCGCAGCTAGCAGCAACCGGCGCAGAACCGGAGTGTCAGATCGTCGCGAGGCAGTCACAGCTCCTTTACGACTGGAGCGGCCTCATCATCCACGTACTAGACTCTCCACGTACTTATAAGGCTGCGTCGCTAGGAATCGGGCTGGGCGATCGTATCTGCGGCGATCACCGGGCTTTGCGAAGGCGGCCGGTGAGCCTCGCAAGCGACGAGGGCACCGGCTGACTTGCGAGAACGGGGATACACTTTAATACCGCAAGCGAGCTCCTCCCGGGAGAGCGGATGAAGGCGAAAGCCCTGCTGGTGGCGGCTCTCTCGTTTGCAGCGATAGCGCTGTACTGGTCTCCCATTCCCTTAAAACTCGGTGACTACATTCTCGGCGGCTACCCGTGGGTTGCTCCTGAGGGGTCGAGGACTGCGATGATGGTTCTGGGCGGTTTTCTCTCAGCCATCTTCCTGGGGCTTACCGCGCTGATGTTCTACCTTTCGAGCCAGGCGGAAGCCTCGGGAAACCCTGAGCCCGAGGAGGTGGAGGACCTCTCCTGGTGACCGGCTCGCAGCAAGCTTCGGTGCACCGGCATGAAAGTTTGGGTAGAGGCGCTGACCCCGAAGCAAGTACTGCTTTTCTCCTACCTTCAGGGCGAGCTCCCCGGCGAGGCTTTTCTCACGACTAGGGACTACGACCTCAACGTTGAGCTCGCTCAGGCTCTCTGGCGCCGCTTCTACGTTGTGGGAGCTTACGGCGGCGCGAGCCTCGAGGGAAAGCTCCGACAGAGCTTGTACCGCTCGAGAAGGCTCCTAGAGATAGTGAAGTCCGAGGAGCCGGACGCGCACGTGACCTTTGCTTCACCGGACTCGGTTCGGGTGGCTTTCGGGCTCCGGATACCTATCGTTGCAGCAACGGATTCTCCGCACTCCGACGCTGTGTCTCGCCTCACACTGCCCCTCAGCAGGGCTGTCGTCGTTCCCAAGTTCCTTGAGAGCAGTTTTTCAGCTTACGCAAAGCTTACAGAGATCGTCAAGTTTGAGGGGCTTTTCGAGCTCGCCCGCATCCTACGCGGAGAGCCGCGCGAGAAGCACGTGGTGGAGCTCGGCCTCGAGCCTTACCGGTACGCGCTGGTCAGGTTCGGGGAGCAGAAGTCGTACTACTACCCGAGTGCGGAGCGCGCGCTCAGCGACCCGCTGAACATCACAAGGTGGATCCTGCAGAAGACTGATCTGAAGGTTCTAGCGTACCCGAGGTATCCCGACCAGAAGGAGGCGGTGAGGAGGGCGCTGGAAAGGTGGAGCCAGCGCGTCATCGTGCTAGAAAGGCCGGTCGACTTTCTTAGCCTGGAGTTCTACGCCGCGCTCGTCGTCACGGGTGGGGGAACGCTGGCTACGGAGGCCTCGCTAGTAGGGACGCCCGCGCTCAGCACGTACCCAGGCAGGCTGGAAGTTTTCGAGTACTTGAAGTCGCTGCGTTTCCCGCTCTACCAGCTCCCCCAACCCGCCTGGAGGCTGGACAGTCTTCTCTCGCGCGGAGCCGAGCCAAGGGATTGGCGCGCTGTACGCCGCAGGCTGCAACAGCTCTTCGAGGACCCGGTCAAGGTCATCGTTTCGGCCGTATTGTCTGCTGCAGGCAGTAAAAGTTTTTAAGAGGCTGGCCTCGAGCACAACGGCGGTGGGAATGGAGTACATATACGCGAGCCTGATACTCTACCACAGTGGCCGCGAGATTACGGAGGAGAGCGTCAGGAGAATACTCGAAGCCGCCGGTATCCAGGTCGACGAAGTTAGGCTGAAAGCGATGGTTGCAGCGCTCAAGGAGGTCGACATCGGAGAGGCTCTGAAGACGGCCGCGCTGCCAGCCGTAGCTGCAGGACCGACCGCTCCGGCAGCCGCACCGACCGCTGAAGCTCAGCCAGCGCAGAAGGAGGAGAAGAAGGAGGAGGAGAAGAAGGAAGAGGTAGCGGAGGAAAGCATCGAAGAGGGTCTCTCCGCACTCTTCGGCTTCTAGGGCTAGCTCGCCGATGCTGTATGGGCACTGATTTGTTATTTCTCGCTGATTTAGCTAGGCGCGCAGTTGTTGCTGGAGTCTTGCTGCTCTCTGGCTGGAGCGATTACAGGACTCGCGAGGTTAGCGACTCCTACTGGGTAGCTGGGGCAGCCGCAGCGGGCCCTCTGCTCGCCTACCTCTACGTTCACCGCTACTATTATTGGCAGCTCCACCTGCTCTCTATCCTGTTTGCTGCGCTGCTATCCGCGGCCGTTTGGAGGCTGAGAATCACCGGTGAAGCGGATGCTCTTGCCTTCATCTTCATAGGGGTTTTCGAGCCGCCTACATGCTATCACCCACTCACGTTATTCCCCCTTGCCTCTACGGTTCTCTTCTCAGGAGTTGCGGCGCTCGCGATATCTCTCTACAATGCTATCGAGAATGTGAGCCGTGGAGCTCTACACGAGCTTAGAGGGTACTCGGTCTTCAGCAAGGCTGCCTTCCTTCTGGCGTTGCGGTACGTCACGAGAGAGGAGTTCGAGAAGAAGTCCTACATGTTCATCCCGTCTACCAACGAGAAGGGGGGGCCGCAGCTCACGCTGACGACAGAGCCTGCAACCCCTCCCCCCGGCCTAGAGAAGTTCTGGGCTTCAGTGCTCCTACCCTATGTTAGCCTGCTCGCGATCGGCTTTCTCGCGTACATGCTCCTCGCCCTCCTCCTCTGCCCTTAGCCCGTAGTCCTCCGGCTCGAGGTAGAACCTGTTCCTCCCGGTTTGCCAGTCTCTCAGCAGGATCCTCGCAGCCTCCTCCACCTGCGGAACCCCGCCCTTACCCAGCAGCCCACGCTTAACCGCGAGCTCCTCGATGAACTTGTAGAGGCTGCCGCTGTCCGAGCTTGAGGGAGCAAAGCCGTAAAGCTCGACTAGAACCTCGGGCCGCTTGCGGGCAACGATTTCGAGGAAGCGCATCGCCGCCGGAACAGGATCTTCGAGCGCTTCAGGCCTCAAGGCGCTGCGGAGCGCTAACTCCTCCTCGCTCAGCCTCGGCACGATCCCTGGAGTGTCTACGACGCGAAGCCACCGAGAAGCTCTGACTCTCTTCGGGCTAGTCGTGAAGCCGGGAATGGGTGAGGTGCCCGCACTGCGCCGTCCCCGCAGGTAGTTGATGATAGTTGACTTGCCGACATTAGGCAAGCCCACCACCGCGACGGTGACGGGGCGTTTTCGCGTTGCTCTTCTGATCTCAACCCAGAGCTTCCTGGTCCCCATCCTTTCCCTAGCGCTTAGAAACACAGTCCTCCTCTCTCGCCTCAGGAGCTTGGCCCAGCGCTCTAGGATAGCTCTCGGAACTAGATCTGCCTTGTTGACTACGATCACCAGCGGTTTTCCCAACTTATCTGCCAGCTTCTCTACCTCCTTCACTCTGGTCCCCCAAGGGTCTCGTGCGTCGACAACCTCCAGGATCACGTCGGCGCTCTCGATGATAGAGCGCACTTGGCCCCACTTCTCGCTCATACACGCTACGCTTCAGTCAAAATGCGGATAAAAAGAAGCTCTTTCCCCAGACAGGAGGCTAAATTACCTTCACTTTATCCAGCGGGCGCACCGAGAGCACTTCCTTGTTGACCAGCGCGGGCGGCATCTCTCCCTTAAGGACGGCGACGATGTTTCTCGCCGCGAGCTCTGCCATCCTCTGCCTGGCCTCGATAGTCGCGCTGGCGATGTGAGGCGCAAGCACGACATTGTCGAGCTTGGTGAGCGGGTGATCTTTCGGCAGCGGCTCTTGCTCGAACACGTCCAGCGCAGCTCCCGCGATCCAACCTTCCTTCAGCGCCTTAACGAGAGCTTCCGTGTCGACCACAGCGCCTCTCGCAGTGTTAATCAAGTACGCGGTTCTCTTCATCTTCTTCAACCTCTCCTCATTGATCAGGTGGTAGGTCTCCTTCGTGAGCGGAGTGTGAAGCGAGACTATGTCAGACTCCTTGAGGACTGTGTCGAGGTCAGCGTACTGGATATTCAGCACAGTCTCCACGTCCCATCTCCTCTCGATGTCGTAGTAGAGGATTCTCACGTCGAAGGATGAAAGCCTCTTCGCTACAGCCACTCCGATGCGCCCGAGCCCGACGAGGCCTATGGTCTTACCTTTGAGCTCTGGCCCCGTGAGGAAGTACGGGTGCCAGGGTTTGTCCCAGCCTCCTGACCGGATGAGCTTGTCGGCTTCCACGATCCTGCGCGTGATCGCGAGGATAAGCCCCACGGTGAACTCGGCAACGGCGTCGGTGAGGACTCCAGGCGTGTGCGTCACGTAGATGCCTCTTCGCGTAGCTTCGTTCACGTCGATGTGGTCGAACCCCACGCTGTACGTGCTGACAACCTTCAAGTTAGGTGCAGCATCGAAAAGCTCCCTATCGATCTTGTCGGTCAGCAAGCAGAGCAGGCCATCCTTATCCTTAACTTTCTCGAGCAGCTCCTGCCTGCTCGGCGGGAACTCCCTAGAGGGGTGAACCTCCACGTCACAGTACTCCTTAAGAATCGAGAGGCCGGGCTCAGGGATCACTCTAGTCACGTAGACCTTAGGCCGAGGCATACAGGCTAAAATGGCGGAAGATAATAAAATTTTTTCTTTATTTACTAGTTTATAAAATGCTTAGTATTTAAAGTCTCCCGGGTTAGGCCAGACCTGAGGTACAACGCCCGGCGGGTACGTCCTGTGAAGCCAGTCCACGAACTCGACCAGCCTCTGAATGACTGTCTCAACGATTACCTCGCCCTTCTCCCTGCTGGCCTTGCTCGGGTAGCCAACGCTCCCCTTCGGGTAATGGTGTATCTCCATGTAAGCGCTCACGTCGTACCAAGCTAGCGGCCTGTTGTAGACGTTCCCAGCCCTATCGATCCACTTGTCCGGGATTACGCCGACCATCCTCTCCGCGTCAGACTCTTTCAGCTTCGTCGGGTCTACGAGCTTAGGTGCAACGTACCAGAGCACGCTCCCCTCAACTTCATCAGCGTGGATGAAGGGGGTTTCGATGAACAAGCCGGGTTTCAGCTCAGTACCGACCTGCAGCTTGTCGACAGCCCAGCGCCACCAGCTGGTAACCAGTATGAGAGCTTTCACCCCCTCCTCGATGATCGCCTTATCCTTAACTATCGGGAGCACGTACTCCTGGCCGTGGCTGTTGAAGAGAATGATCTTCTTGAAGCCAGCGTTGCTCAGCCACTTAACAACGCTCGTAACGTAGTCGATGTACGCCTCCTTCTTCACGGGAATCGTGCCCGGCATCCCGTAGTGGTGGCTAGGGTGGCTGCCGTAGTAGATAGGTGGAGCGACCGTCACGCCAGTCTCGAAGGCCACGCGCTCCGCGATGTACGTTCCGATTATCGTGTCCTCGCCTATAGCCTGAGCCAGGCCGTGCGACTCTGTGGAGCCGCAGGGAACCATCACGATATCGTTCTTCTTCACCCTTTCAAGGAGCTCAGCCATCGTCATCTGGTCGAGGTAGATTTTCTCGCCGAACTTGTTATAGACGGGACGCGCGAACCGGGACTCGTACTCGACCATGATTTTTCCCACTTATTACGTTGTCAAGTCTAACTTATAGTTTTCTTTTCATGGCTTAATAGTTATCTTTCCATCAATCCTCTGGTGCGCTCTCTCGAAAGCCTTGTAGACGTCGTCCAAGCTGAACCGGGAGGTTATCACCTGGGTCATATCTATCCTGCCTGCAGCCATGAGCCTGATCACGTTTCTGAAATTCCCGAAGCCCGAGTGGCCCTGGCTCCCGAAGAGCTGGCTCCTCCGCACCTGGAAGACCTCGAGGTAGATAGGCACTTCTTTCGGAGCCCTACCGATCCAAGCGATCTTACCATCTATAGCGAGGCTTTTCTGCATCTGCGGCAGAGTGTGCTCCGGTGCTCCAGCGGCCTCGACGTGCATCTCCGCACCGGAGCCCCCCGTAACCTCCATGATCTTCTCCCAGGGTTCTACGCCATTCTTTCTGAGCTCAACAGGGTTGAAAACGTAGTCGGCACCCACCTTCTTCGCCAGTTCTCTTCTCACCGGGCTCACCTCGAAGACAATGATTTTACCGGAACCTGCGGCTTTCGCCAGCGCGATAGCCGCCAGACCGATGGGGCCAGCCCCCCAAACCACCACGTAGGCGCCCGGCTTGAACCCTCCGGCTCTCGTGAACATTGCGTGGTAAGCTACGCTCGTCGGCTCCACGAGGCTCCCTGCCTCGAACGCTTTGTCTTCGCTGCCGTACCTTTCGAGGAGCGAGTCTATCTTCCAAACGTACTTCGCCTTAACGACCACGTAGTCGGCCATAGCGCCGTCGTGCGTAAACCCGAGCTCCCCGAACTCCAGGTCAGCCGGGTCGTTCAGGCGGGTGCAGTGGTTGAAGTCCACGCTGCGGCATGCGTCACACTCTCCACACCAGAACATCTCCTCGGAAGTCACCATGTCGCCAGGCTTCAGCGTCTTCACGTTCGTTCCTACTTTCTCTACTACCCCGCTGAACTCGTGGCCGATCACTACGGGGAACTTCGTCAGCCCCGGGTAGAGAATGTACCCGTCCTCGTCAGTCTCCAGGAAGTGAACATCGCTGCCGCAGATCCCGACAGCTTTAACTCTGATCAGAACCTCGTCAGGTCGAGGCTCGGGGATAGGGTAGTCCGTCCTCAGAACGAGTTTCGGGTTCTTCCACACCATGCTGCCTTCTCTGACTTTCCTAGTCCTCAGCTCATCCTGGCTGAGCTTGTAACCCGGTCTGGGAGCAAAGTCAGCGCTAACTAAAGCGGCTCTCATATTTGCCATTCGTGTCAACTACCTTGAGCTTATCACTACCTATAAGTAAGCCGCATAAAGCTTAAATTTGGAGCCCGAAAGGGGTTAAGCACCTCCGTTAATAATCTCCGCCTTTATGGGGATACACCTGTGTGTGAGCGATGATTGGGCCTTTCAAAGTCTCAATGGTAGCGACGCCGGTAAGGGCGAAGTTCGAGGCTGTGGTTCAGGAGACGTTCGCCAGAGTAGTTGACCTCCTGAAAGAGCTCCAGTTCGACGGTGTTGAAGTATCTGTACTCGAGCCTGAGGAGCTCTTGGAGGCAGCGAAGCTCGCGCGCGATAGAGGCTTAGAGATCCCCGCCGTAGGAACGGGTCTCAACTTCCTGCACTACGGCCTAAGCCTAACGCATCCCGACCCCGGCGTCCGGGAGAAGGCTCTCGCCAAGCTGAAAAAACTAGTCGATGCTGCTTCATCGGCAGAGGCTGGAGGAGTTATCGTAGGCCTGATCAGGGGCAAGGGGGAGGAAGCCCCGAGCTTGGAGAAAGCTCGAGAACTGCTCCACGCCTCACTGCAGGACCTTTGCAGGTACGCTGCGCTGACCGGGGTGAAGATCTTCCTGGAACCGCTCAACCGCTACGAGAGCAAGCTGGTCAACACTGTTGCAGAAGGTCTAGCGGTGATCGAGGAAGTGGGTTGCGAGAACCTGCTCCTCCTACTCGATACTTTCCACATGAACATCGAGGAGAGAGTTATCGAGGACTCTATCAGGCTGGCGGGCGGCAAGATAGGCCACTTCCACATCGCGGACAGCAACCGCCTAGCACCCGGCCTCGGGCATCTGGACTTCGCCAGCATCCTGCACGCGCTGAGCGACACAGGCTACGCTGGCTACGTTTCGGCTGAAGTCGTAGTGAAACCCGATCTCGAAACCGCGGCACGCCTCACGATAAACACCGTGCGTATCGCCGCCGTAGGCTTAACGGTTTACCTCGACCACGCCTAGACCCGCCGGGGCCTTTTCAGCTGGTGGCGAAGAACTCGAGCAGGCTCCTCTGGGCTCTGAGGCTTCTGAGCAGCACGCTTCGGCTGAGTATCTCGCTGATAGGAGTGAGTGTGAGCTGACTCACCTCTTGCAGCGCCTCCTCGAGGGTGCGCGCCCTCAGGGGGCTGCCCCTCAGCGCGTTTCTCACCCCCTCTCTTATCTGCCAGTTTCCGACCGGAGCGAAGTACTCAGGTGTGATCTCCCTTATGGCTAAGCACGCTGCCTGCTTCCCCCTCCTCGCAAGGTTCTCGAGGACTGCGAATCTGATCGCCTGGTAGCCGCCATCCTCCCCCGAAGCCCTTCCGTCGCTCCACTCGTGAATCGCGTAAATGTGGGCTCTCTCGCTCGGCACCCACACGCTGTGCGGCATCCAGACTTCCACCATCTCCATTGCCCAGCTCCCCGGCATCAGGAGGATTACGTACCTGTTCCCGATGTAGCTGGAGTGGTAAACCTCGTACTCCGAGATTTCGGGGTAGCCTCTGACTCTTCCGAGGAGGTAGTCGCCCAGGGTTTTATCAACAGCAGTGATCGCCCACCTCGTCGGTACCAGCCTCTTCTCAACCCCCAGGAGCCCTGAAGTGAGGAGGCGCTGAAGGTAGTACACGTCGAAGCCGTAGCTGTAAAGCTCGATTAGAGCTCGCCTCGCCTTCACGCGGTCCTCGGCGAGCGAGTCCACGCGCCTGGGTATGGAAGGGTTACTAGCGAGCTGCAGCTTCTCGACATGCCCCGAAAGTCCTACGGGCTTCAGGAGAGGGTCGAACCGCAGCCTGAACACGGGAGGCTTCCGGAAGAAAGCCTCCGAGTCCACGGGCTTCACCGACGCAGCCGCCTCCCGGACAGCTTCCAGAGCTGCTGCCGCCGCGCTGCCCACGTGAACCACTTCGTACGAGAAGACGAGCTTCGCCCTGAGCCTGACGATCTCGTAGAGGCTTAGCTTACCCCACCACGAGCTGGGATCCTCGAAGAGGGCTGGCTCACTTTCGTCCGAGAGGGGTAGGTTCGCGCCCACCCGCACGTGAGGGTAGCCGTGCTCCCCGACGAGAACGGAGGGCGGGGTTGCCGACTGCAGCTCTCTCAGCCCCTGCAGCTTCTCGAGCTTGAGCTGCTCCCGTATCTTCACGAGGATGGGGCACTCGGGTAGGCCGCAGAGCCTCCTAGACCCTTTGCAGGACGTGCACAGCTCTGGGGACCTCCGGGTTAACACAGCCTCCGCTGCTCTCTGCTCTCTCCCCCGCAAATACATAACGCCGTTTACAGCGAAAAGATGCGATGAAGCCGATCTACCGCTGCCGCAGGTGCGGTGTCCTCACAGAGGAGGAGTTGCACTGCAGAACTCCAGCCGAGCTAGTTCTCGAGGGGGACAGGCGGGAGAGACTGAGCAAGCTTATGAGCGGCGCGCTCAGGCACTTCCCCAAGGCGCTGGGGCTCCACATCGACGAGGAGGGTTTCACAGCCGTGAGCCAGCTCGCCGCCGCACTGAGGAGCGTAAAAGGCTTTGAGTGGGTGACTGAGAACCACGTGCGAGCTGTAGCTGCGATGGACCCTAAAGGGCGCTTCGAGCTAGCCGGCGAGGCGATACGAGCCCGATACGGGCACTCTCTTCGCGTCAGGATAAGGTACGCAGAGGAGTACCCCTCCACACCACTCACCCCGTGGCGAAGGCTGTGTACACGGTGAGCCACCCGCCCCTCAAGCGCGCCAGCACCACTCTCCCGGGGGCAACGCCCCCGCGTCCCTTGCGGCCATAAATAGGGTTTGGGCAAGTGAAGCTGGGGAGCGGATGGGGGCCAGCACGGCGAGGGGAGTCCCCGAGAAGAAGGCCCCCGGGGAGGGCTTCAGGGTCTTCAGGGTGGAGTTGAACAGGAGAGTGAGGGGAGAGCTCGCGAAGCTCTACCGGCGTCTCGTGAGCAGGGATCCTTCGCTGCCGAAGGGCGCCTTCTACTACCACGAGAGCTGGGAAAACGAGGATGCGAACGTGCGGGAGCTGCGGGAGCGGGCGGGGAAGCGATCCCCGCCGAAGCGCGATCCACCGTACTACCTGCGGGTCAAAATCACCAAGGACGGGAAGAGAATCCACGGCAGCAAAGGCGCCCCCGCCGTGGTCGACCTCAGCAGGGGCGAGCTGCGGATCCCCTGCGCTGGGATCCGGATCCCCCTGAAGCCCTCGCTGCTGAGGGCGCTGGAGGAGGATCTGTCCCTGGTTCCGAAGCCTGAGCTCGTCGCACAGCTGACCTGCAGGGGCAGGCTGCGCATCGTCGCTTTCAGGAGCCCGCCGAAGTGGTGGCTCTACAGGGAGGAGTGCGCGGACCTCGCTGTCACCCGCCTCCAGCCGCCCGTCAGGGTGGTAGCAATGGACGTGAACAGCGTGTACGGCCTCACCATCGTCGTCTTCGACGTCACCGAGGGCGGCGTGAGGGTGCCGAAGTCGCCGATGCGGTGGCAGCCGCCGAACGACACCCTATTCCTAACGATGGCGAGCGTGCTCCGGAAGATCGCCCAGGGCCTGCCGCCGGAGCCGCCTAGGGGCGCCAGCGAGGAGGAGCTCCAGCGCTGGCAGTGGGCGCTCGAGAGGGTGAGGAGGCTGGAAACGAGGGTTGGAGCGCTGACCACTGAGAGGGCTGACAGGCTCCGCTGCCAGCTGGAGCGGGCGGCGAGGATAGCGAGGAAGCGCTGGGCCCGGAAGGTGGTGCACGAGCTCAGGCAGCTCGTCCGCGAGGCGGGCGGCAGGGCAGTAATCACTATCGACGCCCCCGACCCGGAGAGCCTCAGGAACAGTAAGCTGCAGAAGACCTACCTCAGGGTCGAGAAGCTCGTCAAGAACCTCTGCGCTTACGAGGGGGTGCTCTACCGGAGGGTGAGGGCTTCCGGCAGGGCGTGCCCCCTCTGCAACCGGTGGTGCGAGGAGGTGGGGCACCGGTACTACAAGTGCCCGAGGTGCGAGCTGGTGTTCGACCGGGACTACGGTGGAGCTTTCAACGCAGGCCTCGAAGCCCTACCGCCACTGCTCGCAGATGAGCTGAGGAAGTGGCTCAAAGCCCACCCCAAAGCGCTGGCGCCGAACTACGGCAACAAGCCCAGCCAGAGCCCCCGCTTCCCGGGACACCCGCCCGGACGTCGAGCCCGTTCGGGGGGCGCTCCCGGGGGGCCGCGCGCGCGAAGAGGGGACGTGACCCCGCCCGCAGGCGCACCGGCGACGGGCGCCGAGGGGCGGGCGAGCAGGCTGCCGACGAGGCGGCCGGCCCCCATGACCCGCCCCGGTCTCCCGCGAGGAGGCCGCAGGGCGGGCCCCAAGGCTTAAGCCGATGAAGGGAGATGAGCACCGGCGCGGGCCTCTTCCACGGAACCTCGAGGTCTAAGCTCGCCAGCATCCTGAAGAGAGGGCTCCTGCCGATGCGCAGACTCTTCGTCCACCTCACGGTAGCATACGAGGATGCGCTGGCGAGGGCGCTGGCCCACCCGGACCCTGTAGTGCTCGCTGTGAACCCTGACTGCATGAAAGGAAGGGTGAAGCTCTTCCGAGCGAGCAAGACGGTCTACGTAGCTCCCTACGTGCCGAGCGACTGCATCAGCGTCGCGAGCGGGGATCGAGAGCTATCCCTGCCGGAGCGCGCCGGCGAGAGCTAAGCGGGAAGCCGCCTGAACTGCTCGGAGATCAGCCGCCAGTCCTCATCGCTGAGTCGCCAGCCGGCAGAGCCTATGTTCTCCTCGAGGTGCCAGATGCTTCCAGCCTTCGGTATCGGCACGACGGAGGGGAACCTCAGCAGCCAGTTGAGAGCTACCTGAGCGGCTGTCTTACGGTACTTCGCGCCGATCTGAGCCAGGAAACGGTTCTTGGCCAGCTCCCCCTCCTCTAGCGGGGAGTAGGCGATGTAGAGCATCCCCTCCCTCTCCGTGTAGGGTACAACGGTTTCCTCGTCGCCTCTATCAAGGAGGCTGAACTTGTTCTCGACAGCCGCAACATCCTCCCTGCTCAGGCAGGCCCTCGCCTCCTCGATAAGCTCTAGGCTGAAGTTGCTCACACCGATAAACCTCGCGATACCTCTCGCCACGACAGCTTCGAGAGCGCGCATGGTCTCGCAGAGAGGAGTATCCGTAGGCGGCCAGTGAATCAAGTAGAGGTCGATGTGCGTTCCGAGGCGCTTCATGCTCGCCTCAGCGCTCTTAAGCACATCGTCGTACCTCGCGTGAGTTGGCCAGACTTTCGTCACGATGAAGACCTCCTCCCTGGGAAAAGCCTTCACAGCCTCGCCCACAAGCTCCTCCGAGTGCCCCCCTCCGTACATCTCGGCAGTGTCTATCAGAGACGCCCCCAGCTCGATCCCCCTCCTCAGGATAGCGATCCACTCCTCGTCCCTGCTCCTATCAGGGCTCCAGAACCCTCCACCGATACCCCACGTCCCCATTCCGAGAGCCGGGAGGCTCATCCCGAGCTTCGGGAAGTACTTCTTTTCCACAAGCCTCGGCTATGCCAGCCGGATAAATATCTGCTTTCCTTCGTAGTACGAAGGTAGTTTCGCCGAACTTGCACGCATTCATAAAAACGCGCGCTCGCGCGGTGAAGAGCAGGGATGCGCAAAGACGTCGCCTTCATCAACCCCGAGTCCAACGTCGCCGTGGTTACTCTTTGGACTAAGAAGGAGGTGGTCCTGGAGAAGCTTCGCGAGCTCGGCGTGGAGGAGCGTGTTCACGCGGTAGGCACGCTGTACACCGCCTACGGGGTGAACTACCTCCTGCACTCGCTAGCGCGCAACCCGAGGATCGACACGCTAGTTGTTTTCGGGGCAGACCTCTCGGATAGCGGTGACGCTCTAGTGGGCCTCTTCCAGGGGAGGCCCCCGCCCTCCCTGAAGCTCATGTGGCCTCTCGAGGTGCTGAAACCTCTCCTGGAAGCGGTTCGCGTGGTGGACCTCAGGGAAGCTTTCAAGCGCGGTGACTGGGCTGCACTGCGCGAGGCCGTGCTCGAGAGCTATAAGCCGGGCGCCTCCAGGCATGTGCTCGGCCTGGAGCTTGAGGAAGTTAAAGTGGATTCTTGGCCTCTGCAGGCGGCCGGGGCTTACGTCGTGGAGAGCGACCTGCTGAGGGCCTGGGTGAAGCTCCTCGACTCGGTAATGCGATGGGGCCGGGTCAAACCGTCCGAGTACGGTGAGAGGCAGAAGCAGCTGCTGGGCGCCCTGGCCGTCCTCAGGGCTGAGGAGGCGCTGCGCAGCGCCGTGAGGCTTCAAGCCTACATACCTGCTGAGGAGCTGGAGAAGCATGCGCGCAGCCTGCTGGAGGGGGCTCGCGGCGCATCGTACTCCTACGGGGATAGGCTGAGGGCGCACAGGGAGGCTGGCGACCAGCTGTCCACTTTCATCGCGAAGCTTTCCTCGAGCCCGGCCACCCGCCGCGCAGTGATGCTGACATGGGATTTCGCAGCCGACCCGGCCTCTCCCGACCCCCCGTGCCTGCTGCTCGTCCAGGGGGATCTCACAGACCGCGTGTACAGCCAGGTTGCGTACTTCAGGAGCCATGACGCGTTTGGCGCTTGGCCGCTGAACGCCTACGCTCTCCTGCGGCTAATGGAGGAAGTGAAGATGAAGCTAGAGTCGGAAACCGGTGAGAGCATCCGGCTGGGGAACTTGCTGATTTTCAGCGCCAGCTTGCACGTCTATGAGCACGACTGGCCGAGGGCTAGGGATCTGCTCGAGAAGAACCTCGAGGCAGCGCTCCACGCTTTCGTCAGAGACGATAAGGGCGACTTCCTCGTGAGGGTGGAGGGCGGCGAGATAGTACTCGAGCTCAGAGATCCTAGTGGAGCTCTCGCCTTCTCCGCGAGAGGATGCAGCGCGAGGGATGTGCTGAAAAAGATCAACCTAACCCCCTTGATGCCCAGCCACGCAGCCTACCTCGGACGCGAGTTGGCGAGAGCCGAGCACGCTCTGAAGCATGGGCTCGCGTACACTCAGGACGACTCAGGATAAGGTCACACTATACGTCTCTAGACATCTCCTGATCCTGCCCCCTATAGGGAAACGTGGAGGGGGCGGGTATGCGGGTTCGCGGCAGGGAACAGGCGGCTGCAACCCGGAGAGCGTGGAGTGAAAACCTCCGCGCGGAGTGGGCAGCATCTAGGGGGTGAGCGCCCCCTCGAGGGCCTTGTTGAGCTCCTCGTCGAAGCTCAACCCCTCCCGCCTCGCCCCCAGCTCCCTCATGCCCTTGCTGCTTGCGAGCTCCTCCATCAGCCTCACCCTGTGGCGAAGGCTGTGTACACGGTGAGCCACCCGCCCCTCAAGCGCGCCAGCACCATTCTCCCGGGGGCGCTGCCCCCGCGTCCCTTGCGGTCATAAATAGAGCTCGGGCAAGTGGAGCTGGGGGGCGGATGGAGGTCAGCGTGGTGAAGGGAACCTCCGGGAAGAGCGAGGCCCCGGGGTTCGAGGGCTACCGAGTCTTCCGCATCGAGGTCAATGCCGCGCTCCGGCAGCGCTTGAAGGAGCTCTACGGCGAGGTCGTCAGGGCCTTGCAGGGTGCGGGAGGTGTCCCGAAGGGGCTGCTCTACTACGGGGAGGAGTGGGTGAGGGCACGCCTCGCCGCAGTGCTCAACCGCTTCAAGGCGGGGAAGCGCACGCCGCCGGAGAAGCTCCCGCCCATACCCCTGCTGGTTCGGTTCCGGTGGGGTGGGCGGGAGTACGGTGCAGGGGGTGCAGTCTGCGTCATCGACCTCGGCGCCTGCATCCTGAGAGTCTGGAACATCATTGTTCCGCTGCCTCCAAAGCTGTGCAAGATGCTGGAGGGGGAGCTGGAGCTGAGCCCGCCTCCAAAGTTCACGCTGTTCCTCTGCCAGGACGGGGAGCTCAGGCTGGTGGCGTGCCGCAGCCCGCCGAAGTGGTGGGTGGCGGTGCGGGAGGAGTGCGACGACTACACCGACTTCTACTTCCCGCGGCCCTTCGCGGCTGTGGGGGTGGACGTGAACAGTAGGAACGGCATTACGGTGCTAGCCTTTGAGGTCGGCGAAAGCGGAGTGAAGAGAATCCTTAGGAGGAGGATCAAGTTCCCGAAGAAGGGGTGGAGGCTGGTGAAGATCTTGCAGCGCTACAGCAGCCTCGCCGCCAACGTGCGCAAGGGGCGCCAGTCGGCGCAGACCTATGCTCGACTACGCGAGGCTTACGAGAAGCTCCGGGAGGAGTTCCCGGAGCTGCCGCCCACCCCGAGCAGCGCCGAAAAAGTCGTGCGCGTAATCCACCGGGCTCACAGGGCCCGAGTCATGAGGAAAGAACGCAAGCTGTCCGAGCTTGTGAGGAGGCTTGCCAGGGCTTACGGGGGAAGGGTTGCGGTCTTCGTGGACAAGCCCTCCCCCGAGAGCCTGAAGGGGAAGCCATGGCAGCAGAGCCTGCTGCGCGTTGCGAGGAGGATGCGAACGACGGTGCGCTACGAGGGAGGTTACTACAGGGAGGTGAGGGTTTCGGGGAAGCGCTGCCCTCTCTGCGGGGAGCGGGGCGTTCCCTACTCCCCTGAGGGGGAGGAGAGGAGGGCGAGCTACTTCTACTGCCAGGGCTGCAGGATCGCCTGGAACCGGGACTACGCTTCATCATTCACCGCCGTCGTCGAGGCGCTGCCATGGCTCGCCGAGGAGCTCCGGGAGTGGCTGCGCAGCCACCCTACGGATCTCCTCGGCTCAGCGACGCTTACGCCGCCAACCCCCGGGGCCTAGGCCCCCGGGGAGAGCCCCGTTCCCGGGACGCGGCCGGGCTCTGCGCTCGGCCAAGTGCCCGGGTGCTCCGCGCGCGACCGAGGGGGAGAGCAGCCGGGAGGCGCTCCGGCGACGGGGCGCTGAAAGGCGTGAGCAGGCCGCCACGAGCGGCCGCCCCCATGACGCCCGCCCCGGTCTCCCGCGAGGAGGCCGAGGGGCGGGCCCCAAGGCCTAAGCCGATGAAGGGGGATGACCCGGCGCGGAAACAGGACGAGGTCTAGCTGCGCACGAGCTTGAGGATCTTCTCCAGCGTGGCCTGGAAAGCGTCAACCTCCTCGAGAGTGTTGTAAAGGTAGAAGCTCGCCCTCACAGTTCCGAGGGGCGCCCCAAGGCGCTTAACAAGGGGTAGAGCGCAGTGGTGCCCGCTTCTGACGGCAATACCCCCCTCGACGTCGAGAAGCTGAGCCAGCTCGTGAGGAGTGAAGCCTTCCACTGTGAAGCTCACGACCCCTGCTCGGTCCCTTGTGTCGAGAGGTCCGTACACTCTCGCCCCCAAATCGTTGAGCACGGAGAGGATCCTCTCGGTCAGCTTCTTCTCGTGTGCCGCTATCTCCTCCATGCCTACTCTCCTCAAGTACTCGACAGCTGCAGCAAGGCCGACAGCGCCCGCGACGTTGGGTGTGCCAGCTTCGAACTTCTGCGGGGGGCTTAGCCACTCTGCCCTACAACTATCTTCCGTACAGTCGACTAGCGAGATCGCTCCTCCTCCCGGGAAGGGTGGTTCGAGCTTCTCGGCTAGCTCCCCCCTGATATAGAGCCCTCCGGTCCCCATGGGTCCGAGCATCTTGTGCCCCGAGAAGGCGAGGAAGTCCGCGTCCAGCTTCTTGACGTCTACGGGGAAGTGCGGCACGCTCTGGGCCCCATCCACCAGGCAGAGAGCTCCCCGCTCGTGAGCGATTCTGCACACCTCCTCTACGGGGTTCACAACCCCTGTGACGTTGCTCACGTGCGTTAGCGCGACAACTTTAGTCTTTCCGCTCAGCTTCCTCTCGAAATCATCCATGAGAAGTCTACCCTCGCTGTCCACGTCAACTACCTTAAGCTTGGCCCCGGCTATCCTCGCCACGGCCGCCCAGGGCAGGAGGTTGCTGTGGTGCTCCATTCTCGTGACCACGATCTCGTCCCCCTGCCGGAGCATCCCGCTGGCGAGAAGTGAGTAAGCTACCAAGTTGATAGACTCTGTAGCGTTCTTCGTGAAAACCAGCTCCTCGGGGAGCGCGCCTATGAAGGCGGAGACCACTTTCCTGGACTGCTCGTAAGCCTCGGTAGCTCTCAAAGCTAGCTCGTGGATGCTTCTCCCAATGTTCGCGTTCATGCTCCTGTAGAAGTTTTCTACAGCCTCGAGCACCTGGACGGGTCTCTGGCTCGTGGCTGCGTTATCGAAGTAGATGAGAGGCTTTCCGTGAACTTTCTTCTCGAGTATGGGGAAGTCCCTCCGGATAGCGCAACTGTTCAGCACGTGCAAACTACCTTGTCATCTCAATAAAAATGTTAGAGTGGACAGCGCAGCTCGCGGGTAAAACGATATATCACTCTCAGCAGCAGGCTAAGGGAAGCTTTAAAGGGTGTGCTAGGGTATGCATCCCGGTGAGCATGGAGCGCCAATTTACCTCGTTGAGAGGCAGCGCAGAATAGCTCTCGAGGCTGTGAAGAGGAGCGTCGACGTCGACGAGCTCGCGCGCAAGCTGGGCGTCCCCCGAGAGAACCTGATGCGGGACATCGAGGAACTGAGAGCTAAGGGCTTGATTCTCGTGGAGAGAGTCGAGGAGCCCGCCCTCGTTCTAAGCGAGGAAGGCGAGAGGTACCTCCGCGAGGGGCTCCCGGAGAGAAGAGTGCTGGAGGTGCTCAGGAGATTCAGGAGCCTGGACAGGCGCGAGGTGGTAGCTCGGGCCGCGGAGCTCGGGCTGAAGCTTACTCCGCAGGAGGCGGAGATCGGCTTAGCGCAGCTTGCAGCCGCCGGAGCGGTCTCCTTTGCTGGGAGCGTGGTCTCGCTGAGCGAAGAGGAGCGGGGCGAGAGGAGAGTCAGGGAGGTGGAGGAGGCGCTCGAGGGCTTAGCGGGAGGGTTTGCACCCCGCGAGGATATAGCCGCGCTGCTGAGGCGCCGGAGGCTCGCAGAGCTCAAAAAGCGGGTTAAGCTGGTCTTGAGAGCCACCGAGGTTCTTTCGAAGCTCGCCAGCGAGGGCAGGATTCTCGAAGCGCGCGTAGTGACCGAGCTCACGCCTGAGCTCATTTCCAGCGGGGAGTGGAGGAGAGTTGTCTTCAAGCCCTTCGACCTGGCTGCTGAGCCTCCGACACCCTTCTTCGGCAGAAAGCACCCCTACCTCGAGTTCCTCGACTGGGTGAGGGAGATTCTCGTATCCATGGGCTTCGAGGAGATGAGGGGTCCTCACGTGGAGCTGGAGCTCTGGAACTTCGACGCCCTCTTCCAGGCCCAAGACCACCCAGCCCGGGAGATCCACGACACCTACTTCATCAAGGGGAACCTGCTGGGGCGGTGCGGCGACGAGGAGCTGCTCGAGCGGCTCGCGAGAGTCCACGAGGACGGCTGGGATACCGGCTCCAGAGGCTGGGGCTACAGGTGGGATCCGAAGCGCGCGCTCCGCCTGATACTCAGGACTCAGACCACAGCGGTGTCGGCCAGGACCCTCTACGCGAGAGGCGAGGGAGAATACATGTGCTTCGCGCTGGACAGGGTCTTCAGGCCGGAGAATCTCGACGCTAAGCACAGCATGGAGTTCTACCAGCTCGAGGGCATCATCGTGGGTAAGGATGTAACTTTCCGCCACCTCCTCGGCTTCTTCCAGGAGATTGCGAAGAGGCTGAACCTGGGCGAGGTGAAGGTGAAGCCGGCCTACTTCCCCTTCACGGAGCCCAGCGTGGAGGGCTTCATAAAGCACCCGAAGCTGGGCTGGATCGAGGTGTTCCCGGGAGGCATGTTCCGCCCCGAGATGCTGCGCGCGCTCGGCCTCAGGGGGGTGAACGTGGCGGCCTGGGGCATAGGCATTGACAGGATAGCGATGACTGTCCTGGGGGTGGACGATATCCGGCTGCTCTTCGCCCGCGACCTCTCGTTCATTCAGAGGGCTCCCAGGCCCGTGCCCGAAAGCCTCGTGAGGTGAGAAGAATGCCGGTGATCGAGGTCGCTATTTGGGACCTGGAGCGCCTGGTGGGGCGCGCCCTTGATGCGGGCGAGCTGGCCGAGCTGCTCCCCAAGCTGAAGTGCGAGGTCGAGAGCATCGAGGGCAACCGGGTGAGCTACGAAGCTACCCACGACAGGCCCGACCTGTACTCTGCCGAGCTCCTCTCCGTCGCCCTGAAGGGGCTTCTAGGAGTCGAGCGGGGTCTGCCGAGGTTTGCCGTAGGTGATCCCGCGGGCGATGCACGCTTGGAGGGACCCCACTACAGGCCTTACGCATTCTTCGCTGTGGTTCAGGGGGTAGAGCTCGACGACGAGTCCATAAGGCAGCTGGTCCAGCTCCAAGAGAAGATTCACCTCACGTTCGGCCGAGACAGGAGAAAGGTCTCGATAGGCTTCTACGACTTGAGGGGTATCGAGTTCCCGATCAGGTACGTTGCCTGCGATCCAAAGTCCGTTAAGTTCAGGCCCCTCGGCTTCACAGTCGAGATGACGCCGGAGGAGGTGCTGAAGCAGCACCCGAAGGGCATAGAGTACCGCCACCTCGTCGAGGGACACGCTGCAGTTCCGCTAATCTTAGACGCTTCGGGGAAAGTGGTGAGCTTCCCGCCGATAACTAACAGCGAGGATTTCCGGGTCACCGAGGATACTAGGGACGTTTTAATCGACGTTACAGCGACGGATCTCGAAGCAGGCAGGAGAGTGCTTTCGATAGTAGCTTCAGCGTTTGCAGCGAGGAAGGGAACTCTGAGGCCTGTGAGGATCCTGGGGGCAGGCCTTGAGGAGCTGTCCCCGAGGGTCGAGCCGGGCTCCATAACCTACGACAACGAGCTGACTAGGCGGCTACTCGGCCTCGACCTCTCAGTGGAGGAGGTGGCCGACCTCCTTCTCTCGATGCGGATGAGCCCGAGGCAGCTGGACCGGCAGCGCTTGGAGGTTCTTTACCCGTACTACAGGCTGGACATCCTCCACCCGGTGGACATCGCCGAGGAAATCGCGATGGCTTACGGTTACGAGCGGTTAGCCCCCGAGCCCCTGCCGCCGAAGCACCCCGGAAGAGAGCACCCGCTCGAGGTGTTCACGCGCGTAGCTCGCGAGGCGATGGTTGCTCTAGGCTTCACCGAGGTAAACAACTACATGATGTCGAGCAGGAAGCTCATGTTCGAGCTGATGAATCTGCCTGACCAGCCCATTATCGAGGTCGAGAACCCGAGGCACGAGGCTTACCAGGCGCTCCGAACGTGGATCGTGCCTCAGCTGCTACTCGTGATGGCGAGCAGCAAGCACGCAGGCTACCCGCAGAGGATCTTCGAGGCGGGGGACATCGCAGTACCCGACGAGGCTTCGGAGAACCTCACCCGCGAGGAGAGGCACCTGGCCTTCGCGATCGCCGGGAGAGGAGTGACGCTGACTGACGGCTTGAGCACGCTTAAGGGCTTCGCCTCCCTACTTTCCCTCGAGCTGAGCCTATCCCCCTTCGAGCACCCGAGCCTTATCCCGGGCAGAGCGGCTGCCGTGAGCTTCTGCGGGAGGGAGAGCGGCTTCGTGGGCGAAGTGCACCCGCAGGTTCTGGAGAACTTCGGCCTAGAAGTTCCCGTCGTCGTCTGCGAGCTGAACCTTGAGAGGGTGAGGGAATGCTACCTCTCGAGAAGGGCCTTCTCGTAGATCTCTGGGGCACTCTCTTCTACCCCTCCGTCAGCCTAGAGGAGTACCACCTTCGCCGAGCTGAATGCCTATCCAGGGTGCTGGGCCTCCCCCTCGAGAGCGTCTACGAGGCTTACACGCATGCGAGAAGGCTCTCCGACGCTGTGAGAGCATGGTCGATGAGAGAGGTCGACGTTGTGGGGGAGGTTGTGATGATGCTCGCGAAGCTCGGCGTAGAGCCCGAGAGGAGGCTAGTCGAGAAGCTCGTGGAAGCGTACATGACCCCTTACGTGAACCTCCTTCAGGTCGCGGAAGGGGCTGCGGAGCTCCTCGAGAGCGCGCGGGAAGCAGGCTACAAAATCGTCTTAGCGTCCAACACGCTGAGCTCCAAGCACACAGTCCTGCTGCTACGGAGAGCCGGGCTCTACAGCTACTTCGACTTCATGGCTCTCAGCGACTCCATCGGCTTCCGCAAGCCGCACCCCCGCTTCTTTTCCCACGTAATACTTGGGGCCGGCATCTCGCCCCAGCGGAGCATCTTCCTGGGCGACGAGGAGTCGGATGTGGTCGGCGCGCAGCAGTTCGGTATGACCACGGTGGTTTACACGGGCTTCCACGAGTACAAGGGTAGCGCTAAGCCGAGCTTCGCAACCTCCCGTCTTCTCGACGTTATCGGCCTCCTGCGCGGCTAGCCTCGCCAAGCTTTTTAAAAAACGTTCAACAATGAAGATGCGTTGACTATGGCTAGCGATCCCGACGTGATAGTGAGTGTGACTCCCGAGATCGCTCTCGACATCGGCTGGACGTACTCCGGAGGCCTTGGAGTCCTCGAGGGCGACAAGTTCTACGCTGCAGCCCGGCTCGGCCTAAAGTACTTTGCAATCACGCTCCTCTACACCGGCGGCTACGTGGACTACGAGTACGACGAGCAGAAAGGCTTTATCGCCAAGCACCAGGAGCAGAGCGACTTTATAAACTCCCTGGTTCGGAGCGGAGAGCTGGAGGTGGAGATCGGGGGGCGCCGCACGCCTCTCAGCGTCTGGGAGTACAGGCGCGGCACCGCGACCGCCGTGTTCCTGAAACCCGAGGATCCCGAGCTGGCTAGGATAACCTCCAGGCTGTACCTGGAAGATAACGCGCGCGAGCGCTTCCTCAAGTACACTGTGCTCGCGAAGGGGGCTGTCGAGTACATTAAGAGCTTCGTGGGCCTCGACAGGGTCCGCTACATTGACCTCCAGGAAGCGTACACCGCGCTGATTCCGCTCGCTCTGAAGATCCCTGGGCGCTACAGGCTGATCGTCCACACTCCAGGACCCTGGGGCCACCCGGCGTTCCCCAGCGGCTTCTTCAGGGAGGAGTACGGCTACTACTTCATCGAGGACCCCGTGGTCCTCACCAGCATCGGCGCAGCGCTCGCCTGGGAGGTGATCTTCGTCTCCGCCAAGCACTACGACATCATGAGGAGGGTGCTGCCCCACTACATCGACAAAGCGCGCTTCGTCACCAACGGCGTCGAGCTAGAGCGCTGGATGCACCCCCAGCTGCTCAAGAGCCTGGCGAAAGGCGAGCTGGACGTCGAAACCCTAGCTAAGCTTAGAGGGGAGATGCGGGCAGAGCTTCTAAAGCTGCTGAAGTCGAGGAAGCCCGAGCTCCCAGAGGACGCGATGATCGTGACTTGGGCGAGAAGGTTGACAAGGTACAAGCGCCCCTACTTCGCGGCTAAGCTCATCGAGGAGACGGAGGGCAGAGACGTGATCTTCGTCCTGGGCGGTAAGGCCCACCCGCACGACGCGGAGGGCCTCGCTTACATGAAGCAGTTCAAAGAGCTGGAGAAGAGGTACCGGAACGTCGTCTACATCCACGACTTCGACGCGGGGAAAGCCAAGCTGGTTGTACAGGGCTCTGACCTCTGGTTGTTCACCCCGTTCCCAGGCTGGGAGGCTTGCGGGACGAGCTTCATGAAAGCCGCGGTGAACGGCGTCCCGTCCCTAGCCTCGAGGGATGGCGGCGCCGTGGAACTCATCAAAGACAACGTGAACGGCTGGCTGTTCGGAGTAGATCTCAGGGACCTCACCTCTCTCAGCAGCGCCCAGTCCCAGAAGATCGACGAGAGCGAGTACGCAGAGATGAAGGCGAAGTTCAGCAACATTCTCGCGAAGTTCAGAGACGAGAGGAACGAGTACATGCGAGTCTCCCTGAGCGCTGTGCTCACCTTCGCTCCTAGAGTCAGCATGGACAGAGTCATGCGGGAGTACTATCCCGACATGGTTCGTTGAGCTCCGCGTTAGGAAATACGCTTTTTAGCACCCCGCGCTCCTACTCTCGATGATCAGCTTCACGCACTTCCACCCGACCCGCGTCCTTTTCGGCCGGGGAGCGCTGAAAGAGCTCGGGAAAGCCTCCGAAGGCTTGGGCAGAAGAGCTCTAGTGGTCACGGGCAGAACCTTCGCGGTCAAGCACGGCTACCTGGACTTGATCAGGAAGCAGCTGGAAGAGAAGGGTGTGCAAGTATCCAGCTTCTCGGATGTCGAGCCCAACCCCACCCTTAGCACTGTGATGCGGTGCGCCGAAGCAGCGCAGAGAGCTTCAGCAGACTTCTTCGTAGCTTTCGGGGGTGGCAGCGTCCTCGACACAGCTAAAGCTGCTAACGTCGTGTACACGCTCGGGGGCCGCGTAGAGGACTACCTCTACCCGAAAACTGTCAGCGGGGAGCTCCGCCCGCTTATCGCTATCCCCACTACGCACGGCACAGGGAGTGAAGTCACAAAGTACGCGGTGCTCGTCGACGAGAAAACCAAGATGAAAGTAACTGTGTCTGGCGAAGCACTCTACCCCACGGTAGCACTCCTCGACCCTGAAGTTCTCGTGCATCTCCCGCGGGACCAGGCTGCAGCCACAGGGCTCGACGCGCTAAGCCACGCAGTAGAAGCGTACTTCAGCAGGCGCGCCACCCCGCTTTCAGACATGTTCGCGCTCGAGGCTTCGAGAATCGCAGCACGCTACCTTCCGTGTGCTGTCGAAGGCATCCTGGAGTGCAGGGAGTGGTTGCTCTACGCGAGCCTTCTTGCGGGCTATGCGATCAACTTCACCGGAACCAACGTCGGGCACGGCCTAGGCTACCCTCTCACCACGAGGTACAACCTGCCTCACGGCTTAGCGAACGCGATGATCCTTCCCGGAGCTGCAGTCTACTACGAAGCCTACATGCCCGGCAGGGTTGAAACCTACCTCGAGTACCTCGGCCTAAAGGGCATGCTCGGCGGGCTCCGCGAGCTCCTTACAGAGCTCAAGCGGTTGGTTGGAGCACCGCTCAGGCTGCGAGAGCTGGGTATCAGCGAGAGAGACCTGGAGAGCCTGGCGAGCGAGGGGCTCCGGTACCAGAGGAACCTGCAGAACTCGCCTTTCGACTTCCGCGAAGAGCACGCGAAGAGAATTCTGGAGATCGTCTACTAGCCTAGCCGCCGCTGACCAGGCTCGCTATCGTCTTTGCCAGCTCGTACGGCAAGCGCTCCCGCACCTCGAGAGTGATCGTGTAGAGCTTCACGTCCGAACGGGAGAGTATCCTCCTACCTACATCGGTCTCGCCGGCCCTCACGTGGATCGTCGCGAGGACAGGCTTAGGAGAGTCTAGCGCGGCGAAAACAGCGTCAACGAACCGCCGGCTCAGCAGCTCCATCGGGCCGATCTCGTCGATCAGGATGACCTGTGCTTCCCTCATCGCCCTCTCTATAGCTCCCACACCAACACTCTCCAGGTCGGCCAGGTTGACGACGTACCTCCCGATTCTCGGCCCGGAACCCCCACCGACGCTGGCCAGCGTGCCCACGCGCCTCCCCGCAACGTCCCTGACCTCGAAGCCAACCCTCACCCCACCCTCCCGCCTCTCGAGCGTGATCATCCCGCCGACCCTCACCCCCCTGCTGACCAAGAGCTCCGCCGTCCTCTGGACGCACGTAGTCTTCCCGATACCCGGCCTCCCTGTCACGAGAAGGTTCTTCGCAGTCACGCAGCCTCCCTCTGCAACCGCTTAGCGATGCTCTCGATGAAAGCTGAGAAAGCCTCATCTCCTGTCGTGAACAGGGAGCTGAGCGCGAGAGGGGTGATCGCTACTTTCCCTTCCTCTAGCACAGCACGAACGTCGGTACCCTTCTCCGCCTCGACGGGCTGACCGTACAGCCAGTAGTACGGCCTGCCCTGCGGGTCCACGCGCTTCACAACCGCCGCCGAGAACCTTCTCCTAGCTGGAGGCACGACAACAACCTCGCTGGAAATAACGGGTGGAATGTTCACGTTCAGGACGTCTATGCCTCTCGGGAACCCCAGCTGGGTGATCGTGCCGAGAACTGCGCGGACAACCTCGCTGACGAACCTGCGGTAACCCGGCTCCTCCAGCTCACCTGGCTCCCTCACAGCAGCGCTGAATGCCACTCCGGGAACGCCCTCGATAGCGGCCTGGAGAACCGCCCCAAGGGTGCCCGAAGTGAGCATCACCTGGATGCTCAGGTTATCCCCCACGTTCACCCCTGAGAGCACGAGGTCGGGCCTACCGACGACAACGTTCATCGCGATGTATATCACGTCGCTCGGCGTCCCGCTCACGAGGTAGGCGAGCTCACCGCTAAGGTTCAGCTTGTTTACCCGAACAGGCTTGTGTAGGGTGAGGCCCAGCCCCGTCGCGGACTTTGGGGTTTCAGGCACCACTACGAATACCTCGCCGAAAGACCTGGCGACCTCCGCGAGAATCCAGAGGCCCGGGCTGAACGGGCCATCGTCGTTTGTCACGATAAACCTCATCCTGCTTGATGGCTCCCGCGCAGCTAAAATGCTTTCCTGCGCTCGAGAAGAATCTTCAGCAGCGGGATCGCCTCGACCTCCTCCTTCCTGAGGATCGCCGGAATGATGCCCGGAGGCCTCGGCTTATCCCGCGTGCAGCGTATAGCCCTGGTCGGCGTGAAGATCCAGTCCACTGGCACGTCGTGCTCGCCCATCGGAACCCTCTCCACAACCTGTAG
Source organism: Thermofilum sp. (assembly GCA_038741495.1). NCBI lineage: Archaea > Thermoproteati > Thermoproteota > Thermoprotei > Thermofilales > Thermofilaceae > Thermofilum > Thermofilum sp. The sequence goes on from JAVYKX010000002.1 coordinate 476,428, forward strand.
GTCATGAACCGTGGTGACGATAGGAGTATCCTCGCCCACCAGGCCCAGCTCCCGGAGAATCGCGTACTCTAAATCCGAGTAGCCGCCGCCTTTCCCCACCCTTCCGCCGCGAGCGTCCACGGCAACGCTCCCCGCAACCTTCAAGTCTACCGGCGGCGCGTCGAGCCTAGTTTCACCGAGGGAGAAGGCTCCCCGAATGGTTGCAGCGAAGCTGTACTTAGACGGGCTGATGCGCCTCGGGTCCACTATGATGAAACCTCTCCTGAGCCTTGGGGACGCCATCACGAGAAGCTTCCCATGCCTCAGCACGGCCTCCCTCACGGGTCTCTGCGGCGAGTCAGGGTTCGAGAAGACTACCTCCGCCTCCTCGAACACCTTCTCCTGGGTGAGTCGCCTCGCGGCTACCTCGGCTCCAACGAAGTTCGGGATTCTGCCTTCGATGGGGAACGGCGGCCTGGCTACGCGGCGCTCTAAGAGGAGGGAGTAAACCCGCCTGCGGAGCTCCTCCTTCTCCTTCGAGAGGCTTCCGCTCATGATCTGGTGCGCCTCGCTACGGGAACGCTGGTGTCGATGGTCTCCTTATCCTTGCCGACCCCCTTGACTGCCATGTAGAGAACCCCGCCCTCTTCCCTCAGCGTAACATCCGAAACGAAGAGAGCCTCAACCTTCCTCAACGCCTCCCACCACTCGGCGCGCTCGTAGCCCAGCAGCTCGAGAACCGCGTTGTAGCAGCTGGCGAGAAGCTCGTGGAGCTCGCCGGCCTCGACACCCACCCTCCTGGCTTCCCTCACTCTAGCGAAGACGTGCACAGCACTGCCTGCAGGTTTGAGAGCCTCCACTACCTCATCGTCCGAGAACGGGAGCACTCCTCTACAAGCTGCGTAGAACCTGGCTGCGCTCCTCACCGCCCTGTACGCGTAGTTGACGCTCCAGACGTATCTGCCGGCTGAGAGGTTCTCGATGGAGAGGGCGAGGCACGCAAGCGCGTGGCGGCGCAGGTACTCTAGAGTCCTCTCGTTGATCGGCGGTTTGCACGCACGCAGGTTCTCGAACTCCTCGTCGCTGTATATCACCTTCCCCCCGCTCAGCACCTCGTGGGCGAGGTACTCTCCCTCGCTCACCATCCTCCTGAAGCTCTCCAGGTCTAGCACTATGGTAGACACGTTGGAGCCCAGCATCTCGGCTATCTGCCCCCTAAGCGCCGCGGGGACCTTTTCCTTGACGAGTATCAGAAGGTTCAGCTCGCTGACCTGAGCCCTGTCCTCTGGCCTGATCATGGAGCCGTAGGCGATCACCGCGGAGAGGTTCTTCCCGAGAACGTTCCTCAGAGCTTCGTGAACCGGGAGCAACTGCGACGACACGCTTGTTCTACGCGAGAAGTGGTGAGGGGAAAGATAAAAGCTTTCACACACCGCTATTTCACGTGCACTGCGTCTTCTGCAGGATAGCGAGAGGCGCGGAGCACGCGTGCATCGTGCACCGAGGCGAGAATGTCATCGCTTTCCTGGACAAGTACCCCGTGAGCCTTGGGCATACTCTCATCGCACCTCTCGAGCACTACTCCGATGTGTTCGAGGTGCCCGAGCGCGTTCTCGCCGAGATGATTGTAGCAGCGAAGCTTGTAGCAAGCGCGCAGAAGCTCTCGCTGGGCGCTACCGGCGTGAAGCTGGTGATGAACAACGGCCGCGAAGCAGGACAGGAAGTTTTCCACGCACACCTCCACGTCATACCCTACGGGGTCGCCCGCCTCGGCAGGCGCGAGCTGAGGGCTGAGGAGTGCGAGGAGGTGGCGGGCGCTCTACGGGAGGCCATCGGCAGGCTGTCTCGCAGGTGAGCTGGTTTTGCTGGCCAGTGCAGCTTTCTCGATGAAGAGAGTGGCGTCGTAGCCTCCCCCCTCAACCCTCCAGCTCAGGGGTACGATCCTCTTCGTGAAGAGCGGGGCGTCGAGCACGAAAGTCTCGTACTCGCCCCCCTCGCCCGAGGGGTTAACGTAGTTCTTTAGGCGCACGAGTAGGTCGACGGTCTCCCGGTCTATCTGCCTCCCGAGCAGCGACCTGGTCAGGGGGTAGCCTGCTACGCGCGTGATTATAGCTTCTATCCGCCTCTCCACGATCTCTCGCAGGAGGGATTCCTCGTCCTCCCCCCACAGGGGGTTAACGCTCCTCAACCCCTGGCTCTCGCAAACCGCCGAGAAGCGCTCCAGCTGGTACCGCGATTTCACCGCACCGGTAACCAAGGCCTCCACCCTGTAGGCGCGCCGCGCTGCCGCCAGGGCTTTACGCAGAGCTTCGATGCCGCTAGGCTCGTCATCCCCGGTGCGCGCTTTCACGAGCGGTAAGTTCAGCGCGCGCGCCTGAAGCTCCGTGAGGTGAGCGTTGGGGAAGTGGAAGAGCGCGCTCTCAACCGAGCTGGGCAGCAGGGTGACGAGGCAGGCGACCTCGTGCTCCTCTTTAACCCGCACCATGGCGAGAGTGGAGTCCTTGCCTCCCGAGAAGAGCACCGCGACCCGCAAGTCTGCTCGGCCGCGGGCACTGCTGCGCGGCTTATAACCCTTCCGCGCGCGGAGAGCGGAAGATAGTAATAGCTGTCTAGTTATGGAGAGGTGGATGGCGAAGAAGGTTCGGAAACGCTCGGGCAGCCTCGAGGACTTCGACCCTCGGAAAATCTACAGCGCCTGTATCGCTGCCGGCGCACCGGAGGAGATAGCTGGCGAGATAGCCAGGGAGGTTGAGCAGAGAGCTTACGACGGGATGACGACAGACGAGATACGCCGCTACGTGCTGGTGAGGCTCAAGGAGCTCGCGCCTCACGCTTACGAGGCCTGGACGTTCTACGATAGAGTCGCGAAGGGGCGCATAACCTTCGAGGAGGGGAAGGCGGTCGCTGTCGAGAAGGGCCGCCTCTACCTGGGACGCGAGGTGAAGGACGTTGGTCCGAAGGGCTTGTCCAGCAGCGAGGAAGTGGAGGGCATCTTGAGGGAGCTCGAGGAGGATCTCCGCTACGGTGTATCGAAAGCGACGATAAACGCGAGGCTCTACGCCCTCTTCATGGGGGTTCTCAAGTCGAGGCAGATGCCGAAGGAGGAGAAGGAGAAGTCTGTGCAGCTCATTAACCGGTTTCGCGAGAAGCTTGGCTGGAAGCCTTACGAGCTGAAGAAGCCGATCGAGTGAGCGGGGCCGGCTCGGCGGGAGCCCCGCCAGCTCACGCTACTCCAGCTTCTCGGGATTTCCTCTCCGGGCTGAGCGCCCGCCGACTAAGCGCCAGGTGCGTGCCATCACAGGAGATCCCGGGGTCGATTAGCTCGGGGAACCCCTCTCTGCACTGGGCGAACGTCAGGTTGAGCCTGTGCGCTTGCTCTCTAACTCTCGCGAGAGTTCTGTAGCGGTAGGCGGCCGGAGCGTAGAGGTAGCCGTGGATTCGCTCACCCCCCTGAGCGTACAGCTCTCGCAGCCGCGGTATCAGGTCGGGGAAGGCCTCCGAGAGTCTCCTCAGGCTCTCTGGCCTCGCCTTGTAAGTGCTGCTCACCACGTGCCTGGCGCCCGCGGCCGCTACGGCTTCTAAGACCTCCTTCACTGATTCTGGGGCATCGTTAAGGCCTGGGATTAGGGGGTCGACCCTAACCACTACCGGGATGTCGTTCTCAGAGAGTTTTTCAACAGCCCTGAGCCTCCGCCCTGGGGGTGGTGCTCGCGGCTCTAGCCTGGCGGCCAGCGACTCGTCCAGCGTGGTGATCGTCAGCGAAACCACGCTGGGGCCTCTCGCCAGCAAGTCCACATCCCTGATGACGAGGTCTGACTTCGTGACCACCTCGACCACGTAGCTGCCTGAAGCTAGCTCCAGCAGCCTCCTCGTGTAGCCGTGGGTAAGCTCTAGCGGCTGGTAGGGGTCGCTGCTGCTCGAGATGTTCAGTATCGAGCCTCGGGGCACTTTTCTCAAGTCTTCCGCGGCGAGCCTCAGGAAGTTGGCTTTAGGCCTGGGCTCGAAGAACCGCTTGATGTAGCTGCTAGCGTAGCAGTAGAGGCAGCCGTGCGCGCAGCCCGTGTACGGGTTGACAGTGTACTTGAAGGGGCATGTGCACAGGCTGGTGGCGCGCCACGGGTCGAAGGGCTTGAGGTAGCGGGGGGTTCGGGGCATCTTGCGGAAAGCGGCGTTCCGGCTCAACTAGTTTTCTCCCGCGCAGTGTCTCGACTTTTATTTATCCATTTTGAGGGTAGTTTAAAAGTAGTTATATGGAGTTTGGACACGGTTGCCATGAGGCCGATTGGAGCGGCTGTAGTCGGGCTGGGCAGGATCGGTAGAGTTCACGCCGAGATCATCGCTACGAAGCTGAGCGGTGCCCGCCTCGTCGCGGTCTCCGACGTGATCGAGAGTTTCGCGCGGGAGGTTGGTGAGAAGCTCAAGGTGAAGTGGTACACCGACTACGATAAGCTTCTCAAGGATCCTGAAGTGGACGCGGTGTTCATCACTACTCCAACTTACCTTCACGGGGAGATGATAGTCAAGGCTGCAGAGTCCGGGAAACATGTGTTCACCGAGAAGCCTATCACGGTGACGAAGCCCGAGGCCGTTGAAGCCGTGAGGGCTGCAAGGAAAGCGGGAGTGAAGCTGATGGTTGGCTACATGCGCAGGTTTGACGACGCTTACAGCGAGGCTAAGAGGAGGATAGAGCAGGGGGCGATCGGGAAGCCGCTAGTATTCGTTAACGTTGCCCGCGACCCGGCTCCACCGCCCGGCTGGGCTGCAGACCCGAAGCTCAGCGGGGGGATATTCCTCGACATGCTCAGCCACGATTTCGACATGGCGCGCTTCCTCCTAGCTTCCGACGTGAAGAGCGTGTACGTTCTGGGCGGCGCGATGCTGTACGACGAGATACGGCAGAAAGGGGATCTCGACGTGGTCACTGTAAACTTCGAGTTCGAGAGCGGCGCATTCGGCATGCTGCACGGGAGCAGGAAGAGCGTTTTCGGCTACGATCTACGGACCGAGGTTATGGGCACGGAGGGCACGGTATACGTGGGGTCTCAGGTGGACCCCAACCTCGCTGTAGGGTCTAAGGAGGGGCTGGTCTACAGGGGTGTGCAGTGGTTCTGGGCGAGGTTCTACGAGGCTTACGTGCGGGAGGATCAGGCGTTCGTAGACTCTATCGTTAACGATAGGGAGCCTCCCATAACCGGTGTGGATGGGCTGCGTGTCGTGGAGATAGCCGAGGCGTGCTGGCAGAGCTGGCGGGAGAAGAGGCCTGTGGCCGTCGAGAAGACACCGGTGTAGACCTAGTCCTCCCAGTACTTTCGGTTTTTTGTGTAGTTGAGCTCAGCTTCTAGGATGTTCCTCAAGAGGTCTTCTTCGTCCGAGCTCTTGGAGAGGATGTTCCTCGCGGTGGAGGGGCCGATACCGTGCCCAGCCAGTGCTAGCACAGCCCTGTAGCCGTAAGACATGTAGAGGTTGGCCGACTGCCTGACCTTCTCGACGAGTTTTTTCTCCTCCTCGCTCAGCACCCCTCCTCTCCTCCACTTCTTGAAAGCGGTGATCGCGCTTAACTCGTAGCTCCTTAGCACGGCGAGCGCCCTCGAGCCGCACTTCGGGCAGGAGCCTACGCTCTTAGCGTCAGCTACCTTCACCTCTGCCTGCCACTCGTTGCACAGCGCGCAAAACAGCACGACTTTAGAGCTCTCAAGCCTGCGCTTCACCGCCATCAGCACGGCTTCTACCGGTATGCCGGAGGCCATGATGCCGACCCTGACCGCGGGCTTCTCGAAGATGAGCTGGGAGAGGGGGCTGAGCTCAGGTGTCTCGGCTATCACGAAGAGGCCTCTCGAAACTTTCTCCGCGAAGCGCTCTACGCTCTCGAGGTCGAAGTGCTCCACGAAGCAGCTCTGGAGAGCTTCCTCGTCAGCCGGGGTCCCCCTCAGCCTCTTCTTCAGTATTTTTAGGTTGATGTTCAGCTCTTTGAGCCTCCTCCTGTCTATGACCCCCACCCTACCAGCCGTGTGTAGGAGCTCGAGCTCGTAGGCGTAGCTTTCTCTCACAGCCTCCCCGCAGTTAGCGAGAGCTAGCTGCAGCCCGCTCTTAAGGATGCTCTCTAGGTCTGCTCGAGAGAGCGGTCTCTGAGCGATCAGGAGAACCCTGTAGGGGTCTGAGAAGTACTTTACTGTCACTCCGAGTGCGGCGCGCGCAGCGTAAGCGAGCAGGATGGCCAGCAAACTGTTCCCCCGTGTGCCGAGGTACGAGTGAACGACGACGAACACCCTGCCTTTCTGCCGCGTAACCTCGATTGTCGGGTAGTTCTCGTGGGGTACGAAGCCGAAACCCCGCACTTGCTTCTCCAGGAGGCTTACGAGCCTGCTAAACCCCTGCGGCGGCAGCATGTACTCCTTGCGAAGCTTTTCGAGTTTCACCGGGTCGCCTAAGGCCTCCGCCACTCTCCTGTAGAGGGAGCCGACCTCTCTCGCGGCTCTCCACTCCACTGGGAGGGACGCGCCGGTCCAGACCGGAGGCTCCCCGAGCTCTTCGAAGAGCTCGCGCACGATCACCTTACCGCTCTCCACGTCGACATCTTCTACGAGCCACGTGCGCCCCCCGAGGATTACCGATTTCCCGCGGTCTAGGAGGGAGGCGAAGGAGTAGTCCAGGTGCCCGATAGTCCTGCGCGACGCGGCGTCAACTACTTCCAGCGAGGGTGTATCGGGGATCATGGAAGCCGAGCTGAAGTAGTAGCTGATCGTCCTCCTACCCATCTTCACGTGCTCGCCGTCGAAGCGTAAAACCCCCAGCTGCTCAAGGAAGCGGAGCAGCCGGGCGAGCCTGCCCGCGGAAAGGTTCTCGTAAGGGTGGGCTCTGGTCACGATCCGGTAGAGCTTCTCGAAGGGGAGAGGCCCGTGCTCCATGATAAGCCCTGCCACCTGGTGCGCCAGCACGTCGAGGGGCTCCTGGAAGAGCCGGGGCTGCTCCAGGTTCTTCCTCAGAGCTCTCCTCGCCAGCACCGCAGCCTCCACCATGTCCTCGAGTCCCAGCGGGATCACAACGCCCCTGGAGGTCTCGTGAAGCTTGTGGCCCGCCCTGCCTACGCGCTGTATGAGCTTCACGGCTTGCTTCGGTGAACCGTACTGCACGACCAGCTTCACGTACCCTATGTCTATGCCCAGCTCCAAGCTTGAAGTCGCTACAACCGCTTTCACAGCTTCACTCCTGAATAGGTGCTCAGCTTCCTCTCGCTCTGCGCGCGAGAGGCTGCCGTGGTGGACGCGAACCTCGAGAGAGTAGTCCTTAGAGAGCACTCTCCCGAGGAGCTCCGCCGTGTCGCGCGTGTTTGTGAACACCAGCACTCCACCGCTCTTCGCGAGCTCTGCTATTTTCGCTGCAGCCTCGCCGAAAGGATCGAGTGCCTCGCCGTCGCTAGACGCCGGCGGCTCCTCGATGGATATAGCGAAGCTCTTCCTCTCCTCCCACTCGACCACCTTGCCCGGTCTGCTGCCGACGAGGAAGCGAAGGGCAGCGTGGGGGTCCCGGAGCGTGGCGGAAAGCCCGATGACGCGGAGCTTAGGCGCGATCAAGCGCAGGCGCTCAAGCGCTAGCGCCAGCTGGGTCCCCCGCTTATCGTCGAGGAGTTCGTGGAGCTCGTCTACGACTACCCACTTCACGTTGCGCAGAGCGGGCCTAAGCTTCTTGTCGACGAGAAGGTACTGGAGCGTTTCAGGAGTCGTGATCAGCAGGTGTGGTGGCTTCTCGGCTATCCGCCTCCTAGCAGATTGCGGCGTATCACCGTGCCTAATCTCTGCGGAGAAGCCGAGGAGCTCTACCAGCTCCTTCACCCTGTAGTGGATGTCCCTGTTCAGCGCTCGAAGAGGGGTCACGTACAGGGCGTTCACAGGTTCTCCCCCATCCTTCAGCAGGGCCTCCAGGATCGGCAGGAGAGCAGCTTCTGTCTTGCCGGAGCCTGTGGGAGCCACGAGCAGCAGGTTCTCGTAAGCTCTCGCGAAGTCCAGGCTCGCCACTTGCAGGGCGTTCAGCTGCCTGTAGCCTAGCCTTCTCAATGCCTCTCTGAGCCGCTCGGGGATGTCGGCAGCGTCCACCGCCAGCCAGGGAAACGACACGGGAGGCCTGGCGCGCGCAAACGTAAATATCTTGGCTTGCCCGCAGACCTAGCAGGGCATGGCAGAGTTCGAGGGTTACCGGAGCGAGCTCATCGAGTTTGTGAAGCGGAGCGGCAGGGTGTCTGCTGAAGACCTCGTGAGGTGGGCTAGGGACAAGGGCCTGACTATGCTCACCCTCTACATCCTGGTGGAGGAGGTGCTGGAGACCGGGGAGCTGAGGGGAAGCGGTGATAAGCGCGTGATCGACGAGATCTTCAACCTGGAGATACCCTCCACTCTGGAGCCGGCCCAGCCCGCTCCCCAGCTTCAGCAGCCCGCGCTCACGAAGAGGGCGCCCGCAACCTCGCATGCCGAGAGGAGGGAGAAAGCAAGGGGGCGGCGGAGAGCTGTAGCTGAGCGAGGAAGCTTGCTGAAGTTCATCGCCCAGGAGCGTGAAGAGCAGCCGCTGCCCGAGAAGGGTTCTGCCGAGCGCCCGGAGGCCGAGGAAGTTGGGGAGGGTGGCGTGCAGCAGGAGCCCGTTGAGACTTCCCTCGAGCTGGCAGCTGAGCTTAGAGAGCTTTTAGCAGACGAGGACTTAGTAAAGGCTGTAAGGTACCTGGAGCGCTACTGGAGCGTCGGCAAGCTGAGGCTGATAGAGGACTTGGAGAGTATGGGAGTTAAAGACCCGAGGCGTGTTCTCGAAGATCTTCTGAGAAGAGGGCTAGTAGAGGTCGTGGAGCCCGGTATCGACGGAGCGGGTGTGGTGAACGCTAAAGAAGAGCTTCTCGCGCTCGCTAAAAGAGTTCGGCCTAGCTCTACTCAGCTCTCAGAAGTCTTTCGAAGGAAGGATTAGGATGAGGCGGGCACGTATATCGGGACGCGGTGGTTCAGGTCGTAGGGGACCAGCACCCCCCGCGCTGCCAGCTCCCTGAGGACCCTCTTCGCCCTGCTGATGGTGATCCCGAACCTGCTGCTTACCACGTAAGGAGTCACGTACTTCATTTTCCTGACTTCCTTGATAATGGACTCGAGCGAAGCCTCCGAGAGTTCGCCGGTGGAAGCTTGAAGCTTCATCTGGGGCTTACGGCTTTCCTCCTTCTTCTCCTTCTCCTGCTCTTTCTTCATTCTTTTCTCGAGCTGCGAGACCGTGGGCCTCTTCTTCCCTCCACCCACTTACCTCCCCCTCACCACTGCCCCCAATCGGCCTTTAAACCTTTCACCTAGACGTCGACAACGCCGTCCTCCGTGATCGCGAAGGCGACTTCCTTCTCAGCGTGCTTAGGGCTGTCGATGATCCTGGCGATGCGCCGCCCCTCCTTCCCCTTCCTCAACCACACCCTGTACGTGAAGCCGTGTGCCATGATGTTTCCTCCAGCGGGCTTCAGCGGGTTCCCGAAGAATACGTCCGGGGAAGCCATGACCTGGTTGGTGGCTACGACGGCGAGGTTGTAGATGCCTGCGAGCCTGTGCAGCTGGCTGATGTGCCTGTTAAGCTTCTGCTGCCTTGAAGCCAGGTTCTCGCGCCCCGGGTACTCCGACCTGAAGTGGTTGATTAAGCTGTCGATCACCACCAGCCGTATGTTCAGCTTCTCGATGTACTTCTTCGCCTCATCCACCAGGAGCATCTGGTGGTCGCTGTTGTATGCTCTTGCGTAGAGGATGTTTTCGAGGGTTTTTTCGGGGTCGAGGTTGCGGTACCTTGCGATCTGGATGATTCTCTCGGGCCGGAAGGTGCCTTCGGTGTCGATGTAGAGCGCCCTGGCGGAGAGGCCCCCCTTCTCCCTGGGGAGCTGGACCATCACCGCAAGCTGGTGGCAGAGCTGAGTCTTCCCAGCACCAAACTCCCCAATAAACTCCGTCAAACTCCCCACCTCCACACCACCCTCAAGCAGCTCATCCAAACTCCTCACACCAGTAGAGATGTACTCGAGGCTTTTCCTCTTCTCGAAGAGTGTTTTCGCGGTGATGAACTCCTCTCCTCTGCTCACTAGCCTCTGAGCGGCCCTGATGATGGCCATCGCTCTCTCCTCCGACCCCAGGATTACCGCCAGCTCGTGAGCTGACGCGAAGGCGATATCGGTGACAGTGTAGTAGCCCGCGCTGCGAAGCTTCTGCGCAGTTATCCTGCCTACACCTTCGAGGTCCTCGAGCCTGATTTCCTCCCCTTCGGCAGGAGGAGTGTACTCCTCGAGCTCGCTCTCCACCCCCTCTTCCTCCTCCGAGAGTATCATCTCCCGCGTGAGCTCTGTAACGTCCACATCCTCCTCTTGGGGAGCCTTCGCCTTACCCCTCCTACCCATTACCACCCTCTCTGGGTTTATCTTCCCTGGCGGTGATATAAAGGTTGCACGATGAAATATAGGACGCTGAAACTGCAGTTAGCAGCGCAAGGTTTTATGCTAGTGCTGCATTTGAAGGAGTATGACACCCGGTTACCTTGAAGCTGGCGAGCTGAGAAGTGCTCTCACCGTTTTTCTGAGCGAGCTTGTGGAGACAGCCTCGAAAGCGGGCTTGCGCGCCACGCCGGGAGGAGTGGTGAGCGGTATGGGTTTCGACTACGCGGTTCCTTACCTCATCGTTCAGGGTCTCTACGCGAGAGGTATGCTCCGCAGGCGAAACGGTTTCTTCGAGCTCACTGAGAGCGGGCGGGAGTTCGTGAGGATATCGGTAGAAATCGCTGCTATGACTATCGGAGCATCCGAGTTTCCGGAAGCCGACAGCGGCAGGCTCCTGGGCGCCGTGGTTTACGCGCTATTCGACTGGAGTAACACTCGCAGAACGGCTTCAGAGCACCTAGAGTACGCGAAAAGGGTTCGGGACGAGCTGGTCAAGCTCAGGGAAGAGCCTGAGCTCTTCAAGCTCGCAGCCGTGCTTCTCCCCCGCATGTACTACGAGAACGGCTACACTCCTCTCAAGCTCATCGAGTCCATAAGGAGGGTTTTAGGCAACAAGGCGTAGAAGCGCGGGGCGTCGCAGCCGCGATGAAGCTCGCAGAGCTCGAGTACGCGCTTTTAAGGAGTATCCCCCAGGCACGCACAGCGTCTAGTGCTGCGAAGCTCGCCGGAGTATCACCTTCTTACGTGCTGCGGAAGCTCCAAGCCCTGAGGGGTCGCTTCACGCTGAGAGGAGTGTTCGACTACAAGGCGCTCGGCCTCGAAGAGCACATCCTCACGACGAGATTCTCTGCCAGGCTCTGGGAGGAGAGTCTCCCCTACATCTCCCTCAAAGTGGCTCTCCAGACTGGCATGCAGCCCGAGAGTCTGCTTCTCGCGATCCTCGTCCCGCGCGGCAAAGCGGGGGACGTCGCCGACATCCTGGGAGTATCTCAAGACAGCTTAAGGCCAGCAGTGTCCTACAGGCTGAGACTGGATGCAGCGATCCTAACAGAGTACCTGAACGGCGAACTCGTACCGCTTCTAGACAATCTCCCCGAGGTGGTAGACTCCGGGAAAGCTCCACGGCTGGAGGGCATACCCCCGAGGAGAGTCGACGAGATTGACCTCTGGCTCGTGGCAGAGCTCTCCAGAGATCCCTTCGCGAAGCTCTCTCGAGCTGGAGAGCAAGTAGGCTTGAAGCAGCAGGTAGTGAGCTACCACCACGTCTACCACGTGCGCCCGCTGCACCTCTACAACGCTACCATCCCGCGGCTCTACTCGAACCTGCCTGGGAGGCTTCTGCAGCTGAAAGTCAGAGAAGGTTTCGAAGAAGCAGTAGCTTGGGCACTGTCGAGCCTACCATTCTCGTTCACCAGCATCGCCCAGCCGGGTGAGGGCCGAGTAGAGCTTCTAGCTTACCCTGGGGCCTGGGAGCTGAGCTTTCTCAGGAGACTGTCAAGGTGCAGAATCATCCTGGACTACAAGATCCTCGGCTACACTCTCGAGAAGCCACGCGAGTACACAAACCCCTTCGGGAAGGTGATGAGTCGCGGAGAGTACCGGCTAGACATCCTTTACGAGGCTCTCTACACGCCTGAGAAAGCGGAGCGATCCTGGAGGATCTACGAGCTGTGAGCCGCGCGCTGCAGAGCGGAGAGGGCGATGCTCTCCCAGTCGAGGACCTCAACGAGCTGCTCAGGAGTCCTCAGGTAAGCCCTGGGCTTAGAGAGGAGGTTCAAAGACGCGAGGAGCGCGTAGAGCGAAACCTGGACACGCTCGCTACCTCGCACACCCACATAGCTCTTCACCTCGATCACCGCGGCCAGCTCTCCTCTAAAGAACAGGACGCGGTCCGCCACCCCGTAGAGCCAGCCGAAGCGGAAACGCCAGGCGAGGGGGAAAGGCGCCTCAGCGACCTCGCGCTCAAGGAGCCAGTCCGGCTCGCCGAAGAGCTCCGCGTGAACCTGCACCCCCTCCCCAGCTCCCCGGCCCCGCCCCCTCCCGAACCGGCGCGCCACTTGGGTCACAGTGTACTTCGGCTCTCTGGACTCCAACGCGGCGAAGAACCGCTCCACAGCCGCTCTCAGGAGCTGCAAGCGGAAAAGCGTGTCACTTGACATCTCGAAGCCCGTCATCCGCTATGAGGAACGAGGCCGCCGCCCCCCTCGGGATACGGGGGGAGTCTAGGCACTCTACAGCCCACACGTCACCTGCTTTCCTCATGAAGAAGCGGTGGGTAGAGGCGTGCGCTATGATGTTCCCTCCAGCTGGCAGCTTAAGCGTCACGCCCCAAGAGCTCGGCACCGCGACAACCTGGTTCGTTACCACGACCGCAGCGCTGTGGACTCTAGCAGTCCTCTTGAGCCAGTCGAGAAGGTAGTTGATTCTCTGCTGCCTCGCTGCCAGCCACTCCCGCCCCTTGAACTCGGCCCTGTAGAGCGCTATGATTGAGTCAACGATCACCAGCCGCACACCCTCCCGCATGAGCTCCGGCAGTTTCCTCACAACAAGCTCCTCCATCTCGTCAACGTTGATGGGTCTCCCCACGAAGATCCCGGAGAGAGGGTCCTCGACGCCGAACCGCCTCGCAATTGCCTCCACCCGCTCCGGGCTGAACGTCCCCTCAGTGTCGATGTAGACCGCCCCTCCCCCCAGCCCTCCCCTCGCCGGAGGCAGCTGGACCGTCACGGAGAGCTGGTGGCAGAGCTGTGTCTTACCGCTGCCGAACTCGCCTGCGAACTCGTAGATATCGTAGACAGCGATCCCCCCGCCGAGGAGCTCGTCGATATCCTTAACCCCGGTGGTGAAAGTGTCCCGCCTCGCGAGCTGCTCAGCGTACTCCCTGCCCCTCACCACCCTGGCTTCCCAGCCCAGCAGGCGCCTAGCAGCGCGTATAACCTTCGCAGCTTTCTCACTCTCGATTCCAGCGAGCTCTTCGAGCTCCTCCGGGTTGTAGACTACTAGATCCTCAAGGTAGTTGATGCCTGCGCTCTTCAGCCTCGCGACAGTCACGCGGCCTATGCCTTCGATGTTCACGAGTTCGTCTACGCTCCTCGACATTTGCATCACCCGCAGAGCTTTTCCCCGTCCACGAAGCAGAGCACCCTTCCCTCCTCCTTCGTGCAGATGATCCGCTTCACGTAGCCCCTCCATTCCTCGCTTGCCCGCCCACCGAAGACGACTACAGGAACCCTGTAGGCGGAGGCCACGCGGGAAAGTATGTCTAGAGCGTAGCGGATCCCCTGCTCCTCATGCTGGGTGAAGCGGTCGTCCAAGTCCTCCACCAGCACCGCGCGCCTCCCCTCCTCGAGCACTCGAGGGAGGTCGAAGAGCAGGTACTCTAGGAAGTCAGCGTCAAGGAGCCCCGGCACCGTGAGAGCTCCAGGCACCGCGAGCGCAGCACCCCTGACGTAGGTTAGCCCCGGGGCGAGCAGCACCTCCCTGCCGCACACCTGAGCCCTGACCGCTAAGGGTGCGAGGAGCAGCAGGGCCCGGCTAAGCTCCCTCTCGATGCTTGGAGCCAGCTCGCCGAAGATAGCTTCCAGCTCTTCGCGCCTGAACACCTTCAAGTGCCGCAGAGTGAACGCCTCCTTCCCGACAACCACCACCAAGCTCATAGCCCCACCCGCGACCTACCCCGCTGCGCGAGGATGCTGAACCACGGGTTACCGGCGACGAAGCTCGGCAGCTCGCCCGCCGCTTCCGGCTCCACGGCCACGGCAGGAAGGGGGCCCTGGGTTTCGAGAAGCTCCCGAGCGCGCTTCAGCAAGCTCAGGATCTCGAGCCCCTTCTCGTTAAGCGAGACGATAGTTAATCGCCCCTTCTTCCTCACGTTGACGACGCCGCGAGCCCTCAGGAGCTCGAGAACCTCGTGAGCTTTCCTCGAGTTACGGGAGATCTCGCTCAGCAGTACTTCCTCCTCACCAATCTTCATCACCCAGCCGAGGATCCTCAGCAGCTCGTTCACACTAACGCTGTGATGATGGAGTATAAAGCTGTTATGCTTTACTGCCCGGCGAGCTGAGCTTTAGAAAAAGTTATCAGATCATGCCTCGAGCGTTACACAGTGGCTGTTATGCCTCGGAGGCGTTCCGAGCAGAGTCTGCAAGCGGTCGCGTACGCCATGATCTTTCTCGCAGTCGCCGCCTTCGCCGCCGGGTACTTCCTGGGGAGAGGCTCGGCAGCCCCGTCGCCCTCTGCAGCTGTTCAGGGCGTCAGCGTGGAGCTGCTGAACGACCGGGACTACTACCCCACCTTGCTCGATCTAATTTCGCGCGCAAACCGGTCAATCTACATCATGATGTATGTTTTCAAGAGCGATACCGACACTATCATGAGGATCACGAATCTCCTCGTGAGCAAAGCCAAGCAGGGGCTGGACGTGAGGGTGATTCTAGAGAACTCGATAGAGGATAACTCGTACGCCTACCAGTTGCTCAAGGAGGGCGGCGTGAGGGTAGTCTACGACTCGCGCTCAGTGACAACGCACTCCAAGCTTGTGATCATCGACGGCTACATCATTCTCGTGGGCTCGCACAACTTCAGCTACATGGCGATGATGCGCAACCACGAATCAAGCGTCTTGATCATCAGCCCCGAGCTGGCCGCGAGGCAGACAGAGTACTTTATGAGCGTCTGGACTGAGAGCACAGGCTGAGGTGGCGAGCGTGGATAAAGACAGGCTTGCCGGCGCCATACTGCTTCTCACTGCCCTCACCCTGGGGGCGGCGTACGTCTACTTCCTTTTCTTCGGCAGCGACTCCGTCAGCATCTTCGTCCTCAAGCTCACAGCGCTGGGCACCGTCGGGTCTTTTCTCCTGCTCATGGGCTGGATAGGCTTCTCGCTCCTTACATCACCCCCGCGAAAGAAGATCGAGGAAGTTGAGCGGAGGCTCGCGGAGGAGCTGAAGAAGCTGCGCGAGAAAGGCTACCCCTTCCCGTGGGTCGATGCGAGTGGAGGTGGGTAAGCTCGGCTTAAGCCGCCTGCGCCCCCTTCTCGAGAGAGCCGGCGTGAGAGCCGAGCTCGACGCGAACGAGGTAGAGGGCTTTCTCGTCACAGTGAACCCAGCGGTTGGCGTGCCCGACGAGCTGCTCGGCTTCTTCGCTTTTCACTACTCTGCCTCCAACATCGCTGCTGCATTCGGCAAGCCTGAGTACTCGCTGCTGGATCTCACCCTGCCGCCCGGCTACCCCCCGGAGAAAGCGGAGCTAATCCTATCCACCTTCATTGAGGAGTGCCGGAAGTACGGCGTCAAGCTCGTAGGAGGCCACACGGGAAGGTACGAGGGAGTAGAGTACCCTCTGGCCTCGTCCACGATGCTGGGCCGCAGGCTCCGCCCCAGGCTGGCTCCAGAAGAGGGCGACAGAGTCTACTTGCTAGGTAAGGTGGGCTCTGAAGCCGCCTGGCTCGCTGGCGCGCAAGTAGAGCTGGAGGAGCTTACCCCTCTACCTAAAGCTCTGAAGCTGGCCGAGATCGGTGGGGTAAAGCTGGCTCACGATGTCTCCGAGGGAGGTTTGCTCGGCGCCTTGCTCGAGGTGAGCGCGTTTTACAGGCGAGTCATAGAGGTGGATAGGGGTAGCGTTCCAGTGGAAGAGCGCGCGCCGCGTGTGAGCGAGCCTCTAGCGCTGCCATCCTACGGGGCTCTGATCGCCGTGGGCGATGCTACCGTGAGGCGTGACGCGGCGAGCCTAGGCTTAGAGTGCTACGAGATAGGCCGTGTCCTTTCGGAAGGCACCGGAGTCGTCGTCGACGGAGCCCTCGTGCAGGAAGCTCCCATAAGCGAGGTCGTCGCCCTCTATGCTCCTGGCGTGGCCGGGAAGGGAGAGCTGGCGGCGGTGGCGCTCGCAGCTGAAAGGTTCTGCAGTCTGAGAGGGGTGGAGCGCCTCATCCCAGAAGTGGGAGTGAACATCGCTTACGCTAGACCGGGAGCGGAGTCGCCCGACGATGTTGCTGCGATCGAGGGCCGAATAGTCAGGACGTCGAGAGGGGTGCGAGCCTGCGGGAAGCCTGCTTTCGGGGCTTCAAGGCACCTTGCGGGGGTTCTGCTCGCAGTCTCGGCTCGGAGACCGCACATCAGGGCTGCTCTCAACCTCAAGCCGGAGCGGGAGCTCCTCGAAGCTCTAGGGCGGCTCGGCCTTAGAGTTGCGAGAGTGGAGCCAAGCAGCGCCTGCCCTATCGCTGAAGCCGCTAAGAAAGGCTTGGAGGCTGACGCCTACTATTACGAGGCTGCGCCGGGGCTGGAGCCCTCGCTGGTCATCCTCGCTGAAGACCCGCTAAAGCTGATCGAGCTGCTCGAGGAAGCGCTAGCGCTGCTGGAGCGGCGGGCCAGCGGCTTCTGAGGTTGCTGCCGCTGCGAAAAACCCGCGCCCTCAGGCCTCAAAAGGCTTTAATTACCCCTCAAAGCAGCTTCCCCGGATGATGTGAGCTTGCCCCCCGGCGAGCGGTGAGCCTCATTACCGCGTGCTGACGCACCTCAAACTTCTCCCTCATCGAGCGGGCAACGCTCAAATACGGCCTAGGGCTCAGTCTACGCGATGTCAAAGCTCCTCTACCAGCTCGACAGCTATCTGCGCGAGTTTGAAGCCCAGATCACGCGCGTAGAGAGCGGTAAAGTCTACCTCACCAGCACCGCCTTCCACCCGGGCCCCAGCGGGGGGCTGGACACGGATAAGGGATGGCTGATACTGCCGGACGGCTCGAGAGTCGAAGTCCTCCAGGCTGTCGAGGAGGCCGGGGATGTTGCTCACGTAGTCAGCGACTCGTCGCGGCTTACAGCGGGGATGACTGTGCGCGGAGTGATCGACTGGGAGAGGCGGTATCGCATGATGAGACTTCACACCGCGAGCCACGTTCTCGCGGCAGTTCTCTACAGAAAGTACGGCGCGCTCGTGACGGGAGGCCACATCGAGCCGGACGCCGCTAGGGATGACTTCGACCTGCCGGGCGTGGAGGATTGGAAGGCTGCGCTTCTGGAGGCCGTTAGGGAGAGCAACGAGATCCTGAAGAAGTGCATCGAGGTGAGGGTCTACTGGCTCCCCCGAGAGGAGGCCTTGAAGATCCCCGGCATAGTGAAGCTCGCGGAGCGGTTACCGCCCGATGTGGCTGAGATAAGGGTAGTCGAGATACCGGGCGTCGACATACAGGCGGATGGAGGGCCTCACGTCAAGAACACGTGCGAAGTTGGCGAGATCGTGGTGCAGAAGCTCGAGAGCAAGGGTGCCAGGCGGAAAAGAATAACCTATACGCTCTCCCCGTAGCCGCAGCTTAAGCGATATAAGGGCTACAGCCTATTGCAGCCGTGCCTCACCGCGCCAGGATTATCCAGCTGTTTGACTCAGTCGCGAAAGCTTACGACGCGTGGTACGCTCAGCCCGCGGGTAGAGTAGTCCTCGAGACGGAAGCCCGCATGCTGGGCTCCGTGCTCCCGGCCGGGGTGGGGGCGGAAGTCGGCGCAGGGACTTGCGTTTTCGCGCAGGTGCTCTCCAGAGACCGCGAAATCGTGTGCTGCGACCCCTCTCTGGAGATGCTCGAGCTGGGCAGGGAGAGGTGCCCTCACGTGCTCGCGTCGACAGCCGAGGAGCCGCCCCTGCGCCCTCGCTCGCTGGATTTCGCGTACCTGGTGACGGTCATCGAGTTCCTGGAGGAGCCGGGGCTGGCGCTCGCGCAGCTCAGCAGTCTCGTCAGGCGGGGCGGCGTTCTCGCCGTCCTTTTCATCGAGAGGCAAAGCCGCTGGGGGCGGCTCTACGAGGAAGTGGGGAGGAGGGGGGAGGACCCCGTGCTGGCTTCAGCCCGGCTCTACAGTTTCGAGGAAGTTGAGGATCTACTGCGCCGGTCAGGCTTACGGGTGAGGAGGGTGCTGCAAGCTCTCGACTACGAGCCGCTCTCCGTGCCTTCAGAGGAGCCGAAGATTTACGAAGGGTTATCTTGCGCTGACTGCGGGGTCACTCTGATCGCTGCCGAGCCGCAGTGAGCCACCTGGGACCCGCTACCTTGGCGAAGAAGCCGGGCCACTTAGCAGCTGCCCTGGCGAGGTAGCTGGGCGTCAGGTTGCCGGCGGTCACCCGCTCGAGAATCTCTCTTGGGGCTGTGCGGTAGAGGTTGGCCCGTCCCTCAGGGGAGAGGCTCTCCAGCCTGCGCACTATCGCAAGCTGCACCTTGATGTTGAAGGGTAGCCCCGTCCTTCTCAGCTCCTCACTAAAGCTGCGCTCACTCCGCAGCGACCTGAAGAGGGCTAGCGAAGACAGCATACCGGGCCTGATGCCCTCACCGCTCAGGGGCTGCACAGCGCCGAGAGCCTCCCCGATCTTCACAGCCCCTGCCCTCCAGATTATGCCTCCCGCCGCTATGCTCCCTCCTTCGAGCCGCCGAACCTCAGGGTTACCGTGAAGCTTGAGCAGCCAGCTAAGGTAGCTTCGAAGGGTCTCAAAGTCCGCCAAGCCCCCCACCCCGGCCTTCGCCCTGGAGCCCCCGAGCGGGAAGATCCAAGCGTACCCGGTGAACCCCGTGAGCAGGTGAACCTCAATGCTGTCGGAGCTGGCTACCCCCTCAACGATCGCCTGCAGCGCGCTAGCCCGCCTCCCAGGGTAAGATGAGACTCCCCGCGCGTCGACGACGAGGTCGTAGCCTTCCAGCTTCCCGAGCTCTCTAACTCCTCTCCTGACGACCTCGACCCCTTCCAGGAAGTGCTCGAGCAGCCTCTCCTTGTCGACAATATACCCGTACTTCACTCCCTTGCTCTCCAGGAGCTTTTCCTCATCGATGTACACTCTGTACCCATGCACTTCGCTGATGATGTAATCCTCGGGAATCTTGACGACTCTATCGATAGTGAAGGGCACCCCCCAGCCGCACGGCTTCACCGCCAGTTTCGGCAGCGCTTCGAACACGGTCACTTTGTACCCCGCGTCGCTGAGCAGCCTTGCGAGAAACGCGCCCGAGGGGCCGGCGCCGACGATAGCTACTCGGTCTGTCTGCATCATCATCCCAGCCCGCGTAGCTCGCTCTCCAGCTCTTCGATCGATATTTTCGCGAACTGTAGAATCACTTGAAGCTTGTCCGGCTTCACCAGCGTGACTATAGCGTCCTTGTAGACGCCTTTGAGCAGGGGGCCGTACTCGGCGGTGACTCTACCTTTAGTCTTCAGGAACTCGGCCACCTTGTCCACGCAATCCTCTCTTATCTTAAGCACGTAAGTCTTAGAGGAGGCGCAAACAAGGCTTCTCGAGATTACGCACATGCTTTCCGCTATGTACTCTCATTCTCTCTTATTTATTTCGCAGAAGCACCTAAGGTAACGCTAATTTACCATGCTGTCTACGTAGCTGCTTCTGTGAATGCTTCAGCGCTTCACGGGGTAGCGGTACTGCTGCTGCCTGTGCTCGTGATCGCTGTCCTGAAGCGGGATGCTGCTCAAGCATCGGTAGTCACGCTCACCTACGCGCTTCTAGCTTTCACTTCGAGCAGGGGTTTAGCCGGAGTCGTGGATGCTTTGCGCAGCGGCCTGACGACGGGGCTCCAGATATCCTCCATCATCCTTTCCGCGATATACTTCTACAACGTGCAGAGGGAGCTCGGCACGGAGGACAAGCTGAAAGCGAGCATGGGTAGCGCGGCAGGGTCGGCACTGTACCTAGCGGTTTTCTTCTCAGGCTTTGTCGAGAGCTTCTCAGGTTACGGCGTTTCTCCAGCTGTCGCAGCACCCCTGCTCCTCAGCACTGGGCTTCCCCCGCTCAGCGCAACCGCGAGCGCTCTCGTGGGGCACACGTGGGCGGTCCCCTTCGCTAGCGTAGGCGTCCCGACCGCTGTGCTCGCGGGGCTAGCTGAAGTGGATGTCGGCGCGCTGGCTGAGCTCACCGCAGTTTTTGCCTCGTTTTCCTTAGCTGCGATAGTGTTTCGCGTTGGCCGCGGGTACATCAGCTGCAGCTACAAGGAGCTGGTCCCCGCGCTGCTTCTCTCTCTTTCACTCGTCCTGCTCGCACCCTTCACGAGGATTTACTCGGCAGCTGTCATGGGCTTCCTGGGGGTGGCTGCAGGCTTACTGCTGGCTAGTGGAGCGCATAAAGTGGCAGAAGCGCTGAGCGTGCTCAAGTACTACCTGCTGCTAGTGGCTATGCTTCTCCTAGCGAATCTCGCCGGCTTCGGCGGACTGCAGTACACCTTCGTCGTGATTCTCGCTGCAGCCCTGCTCTCGCAGCTCATCGAGCGCAAGCTGGCTAGGGAGGCTCCGAGGAGGACGGTCGCCATGACCTTCCGCTCAGTCGTGGCTGTAGTCTTGTTCGCGATCGTGGCGGAGATCGTCAAGCGCGGCGGCTACATGAAGAGCCTAGCCATCCTGCTCGCTCAGAGCACGGGGACGCTCTACGCACTTTTCGTCCCCGTCGTAGGAGCTCTCGGAGCATACGCTACAGGGAGCGCGACCACGAGCAACTTGATCTTCTCAGCCCTGCAGAAGAGCTACGCCGAAGCTGTGCAAGTCAACACCTACGCTCTACTTGCCCTGCAGAATGTGGGGGGCGGCTTAGGCGGCATGGTGTCGCCAGCAAAGATCTCTGTCGCGGCGTCAACCACCTCAGGGAAAGAGCTCGAGCAGCAGCTCTTCAGGGAGGGCTGGAAGTCGCTGATAGTAGCCGTTGCCCCTCAAGTGATTATCGCAGGGTGGATCCTCCCCCAGCGATAAGCCAGGCAGCGTTAAGCCCTCTCTTTCTCCCGGCTGCGGCGTGTGTCGTCTACAGCAGCCTCCGACACTAACGGAGAGCCGTTTTCTACCTTTCTTTGCAGGAAACGGGCGAGAAGCGCAGCCCCGCTATCTCAAGCACTTCCTGGGGCGGCGGCGAGCATCCCGACCAGACCACCGACCCCGAGCTGAGGACCACCGCCTCGTCCGCTACCTCCTCGGCGAGCTTAACATCTTGAGTTGCCACGAGGACCCCTTTCCCCTCAGCTTTAGCCTTGCAGAGTAGCGAGAGGAAGAGCTCCGACGATTGCGGGTCGAGGTTGGCTGTCGGCTCGTCTAGGAGGAGCACTTCGGGCTCGTACACCAGAACCGATGCCAGAGCAACTCTCTTCTTCTCACCCATGCTCAGGGCGAAAACCGGCCTCTCGAGAAGGTGCGCTATGTGCAGGAGCTTCGCCACGCGCTCAACTCTCTCGCTCTTCTCCCGCTCCGCCAAGCCGAGCTGGTTCAGCGCGAACAGAAGCTCGTCCCGCACCGTGGGGTTGAAGAGCTGGTCGTCGGGATCCTGGAAGAGAAGCCCTAGGTGGCGGCGCGCCTCGGGCAGCTGCTTCCTCAGCTCCTCCCCCTTGAAGAGCACTACTCCCCTCTCAGGCTCCAGCAGTCCCGCGAGGGCTAGGAGCAGCGTAGTCTTCCCGGAGCCGTTAGGCCCCAGAAGCGCAGTTACCTTGCCGAGCTCAACTCTCACGGTCACCCCGCGCAGAACGGTGCCGAAGCCAGGGTAGGCTACCCACAGGTCTCTGCACTCGAGCATATCTCACGCGCCAGCGAAGAAAAGGAGCGTGCATAAAAGAGTGTAGGCGGCGAGCGCTGCAGCACCCCGCTTTTCACCTAAGCTCGCCGCGGTTCCCGCGGAGCTTCGCGCGAGAGTCCTAGCCTCAATAGCCATCGAGAGCACCCTCGCCCTCCGGTAGCTCAGAACCAGAATATCCCCCACCGTGCTCGCAGCTACGAGCCTCGCGGGCACCCCTCCCTTGGCCACTAGGCGCGCCTCCCTGGCAGCCAGCATTCGCGCAATGTCCCTTGCCTGCAGGGGGATCATCCTGAGCGTCAGCCAAAGCTCCCAAGCGACAAAGTTACCCAGTTTCAGCCGCCGCAGCCCCTCGAGCGCCCAGAACCAACCTAGAGCTGCGAAAGCCCCGGTGAACGCTCCCGCCCCTCCTGCTGCGCGCGCGACGAGGAGAGCAGCGGGCACGCAGCTACCGGACACGGCAGCTGGAGCGGCGACAACAGCCGAGAAAGCAGCGACGAGAAGCGTTGTTGAGAGCCAGCTCCTAAGCTTACCCGAAGCCGCGGCGAGAGCGCCTCCCAGAGCAGCGGCGGCAACCGGTACTCCGAACCCCCGCGAAAATGAAGCTTCCACGCTTAAAACCAGGCCTGCCGCCAGCACCGCGGAGGGGTGCGCGGGAGGTGCTGCGGTTTCGCACAGCTTGTCGAAGATTCTGCTGAGTGTTTTCAGGTAGGCGGCTGCGATGGAGGAGAAAGAGGGAGAGAAAGGTGTCATGGTTGCGCTCCGCTCGCTACTTGACGATTAGGTAGCCTAGGGCGAGAACTAGGGCTACACCGATCAGCCCCGAGACGATGTACCCGAGCCAGCTCGGCAAGCCTGGCACCGTGTAGTCCAGGAAGGGAGTCCAGTTGACTTCTTCCGTCACTTCGCTCAACCCCAGTATCTCGGCAGCTATGTCCAGCGGCTCGTGGTAGCCGGTAAGCTCGGCTAAGTAGATGCCGAAGAGGGGGCTGACAACAACTAGAGCTAGAGCCACCAGGAGCGCTCTCTTGTACTTCCGGTAGATCTCCCCGAGCATGCTTCTCACCCCCTCAGCAGGGCCGGCGCGCGCTGCCTGAGGTACGAGTAAACAGCAGCTGTTATCGCTCCCTCAATGATTCCCAGCGCGGCGTGCCACCCAGCCATGACGGGGACAGCGACCCCTAGGCCGTAGAGGAACTGGCTGGACAGCCCGAGCTCAACTCCGCAAGCTAGACCTGCCAGCGTTACGCTAAGCCATCCAGCAGCGAAAGCCCCCAGCGCTTTCAAGCGCGCTGGAAAAGCCCTGTACACCAGGTAGCCCGCCAGCACCGCGATAATAGCCATGTTGAGCATATTCGCGCCTAGAGCAGTGATCCCCCCGTCGTGGAAGACGAGCGTCTGGACCAGCAGGACGAGAGCCATCGCGAGGAAGCCTAGCCAAGGTCCCAGCAAGATGCCGGCCAGGGCCCCTCCAACGAAGTGAAGAGACGTGCCTCCAGGCAAAGGCCAGTTGATCATCTGCGCTGCGAAGATGCCCGCTGCGAGAACCGGGACCAGGTGCCTGCTCTCCCCCTTCTCGATCCTCGCTTTTCGTACAGCGAGCAGGCCGTAGCCGAGAAACAGAGCGTACGTCGCAGCACTGGTCACTGGGTCGAGGAAACCATCGGGTATGTGCATACGCTACACTTTACGAGGGACTGCTTATTAATTTATTACTGTATTACCAAAAAGTAAGAACAGGGGAAGAGCGGAAGCCGCAGCCGCCCTGGTTTTCTTCGCCGAAAGCTTTTAAGGAGTACCTCCCAGTTGCTTGCGCGTATGGGCAGGGCAAAGGGCTGGTTCATCGCGACCAGGCCATGGTCCTTTACGATGACGTTCGTCTCGGTGACTGGAGCCGCCGCTTACGCCTACACCACAACCGGTGTTTTCGACGTGCTCCTCTATCTCGCGACGCTCGTGGGCGTGCTGCTGCTTCACGCTGCCGCGAACGTCCTCAACGATTACTACGATACAAAGAGGGGTGTCGACGTCCCCGGCGCACCCACTACGGTTTACAGACCCCACCCCGTTATCACGGGCTTCGCTTCTCTCAGCGAGGTGAGGAACTTCGGCCTCGCCCTGCTCGCTGGCGGGCTCAGCATCGCTCTAGCTCTAACTCTGCTGAGAGCCTACGTGGTTCTCCTGCTTGCTCTCGTGGGCGTAGTGCTGCTATTCACGTACTCCGGCCCTCCGGGCTTAAAGTACAGGTCTCTCGGCGAGCTGGGCGTGTTCCTGAGCTGGGGCGTGTTCATGTGGGTAGGCACGTTCTACGTGCTCACTGGAGTGCTCGACGCGGCGCCAGCTCTCGCAGGGGCCCCTGTGGGGGCTCTCGTGGCAGCTGTGCTCACCGCGAACAACCTTAGGGATATCGAGTTCGATAGAAGCCGGGGAGCTATAACGCTCGCAGTGCGCTTAGGTAGAGAGCGGGGTCTAGCCTTCTACACGGCTGAGATACTTCTCGGCTACGTGGCGGTCCTGGCTCTCGCGCTGGCAGGCTTGGTGCCCCTCTACACTCTTCTCGTGCTTCTAACCCTACCCAGCGCGCTAAGAATCATCAAGGAGTTCAGGAAGAGGATACCCGAGAACGCGGACCCCATAACGGCGCAGCTTACACAGACGTTCGGCTTACTCTACATCGCGGGTATTCTTCTCGGGAAAATCTTCCCGGTGGCTTTCTAAACCCTAATCCCCTATTTTTAAAACATTAAAACGCTGTTGACAGCTACGCACAGGAACACGACAGCCATGTACATGTTAACCACCTTGAACGCCTTGTAAGCGTGTACTTTGAACTCGCCTGTCTTCAAAGCCTTCGCCAGCAGCCCAGCGCTCAAGGAGAGTATTGCGAGCGAAACGACAGCCCCCCCAGGTCCGAGGAGGCCTGCGGGCACAAGCAGAAGCGTTACTATAGCAATTGCGAGGACGGCGGCAAGCGAGCCCACGACGCCGGCTTTGTCGCCGTAGACCACCGGCAGCATGGGGACACCCGCTCTCCTGTAATCCTCGGAGTAGTAGGTCGCGAGGGACCATATGTGCGCGCAGCTCCATAAAGCTACCAGCAGCATCAGCAGCAACCCCCCGGTGCCGAAGCCTCCCGTAGCTGCGGCCCACCCACCTAGCGCCGGCATTCCTCCCGCGAAGCCCCCTACCACGACGCTCCACGGGCTACTACGCTTCAGCAGAACAGTGTAGGCTAGAATGTCGATCAAAAACCCCATGAGCCCGGCTACCAGCACGAAAGGGTTCACGGCATAGGCGAGCAGCAGCCCCGCGGCCAGAGCGGAAGCGCTCGCAGCTGTTGCCTCCCGCTTCGTCATTCTGCCCGCTGGGAGGGGTCTACCGCGCGTCCGGAACATCGCCGCGTCAATGTCCGCGTCGAGAACCATGTTAAAGCCGGTAGTCCCCGAAACCGATAGGAAAATTGAGAGCGAGGTTAAAAGCAGCGTGGTGAAGTCGATTCTCCCGTGGCTGCCTGCAACGTACGCGAAAACCCCCGTCAAGAGCAGCAGAAGCGTCTGCTTGATCTTGAATAGCTGTGAAAGGTCTCTTACCAGTGTCATCGCGCCGTGTTGACTGCGCTACTCTAAAAAACTACTGTTAGGGTTTAACGCTCACCGGTACATCGAAGCTAGTGACCTTGTAGTTCAGCTTCGCGATACTCCCGTTGCTCTCGAAGTCTAGGGTGAGCTCCAGGGGGGTGCACCCGCTCGCGATAAATCGACCAGAGTAGCTTTCAGGTTCTGGAGCAGAGGACTGGGCGAGGCTTCTAAGCTCGGAGAACAAGCTCAAGCAGAGGCTCCTGCAGGGGCCTCTGAACTCGACGACTCTAGTATCTCCCAGAGCGTGCGCACTCCTCTCGGGCGAGTCCCTGGCGAGAAGGAGAAGCCTGTAGAGAACAGTGTCCTCTAGGCGCCAGCCCCCGCGGCGCGAAACCCAGCCTCCCTCGACGAGAACCATGGAGTGCGTTGCGTTAGAGTACACGATGCGGTTTTCGGCAGCCGCAGCCCTCCAAGCTGTGATGCTTGTGAGTAGCTCCTGCGTAGCTAGGCTCACGTTTCCGACAACGAGAACTTTCACGTCGCCGAAGTCGATGATCTCCTCAAACCTCCACCCCCTAGCGGAAGCGAGCCTCTCGAGCGCGCACGATGCGGGATCCCGCCCCAGCGTCGTCACGAAGACCACGGCTAGAGCAGCGGCCGCCAGCAGAGCGCCCAGCGCTAGCGCTACTTTCACAGGCTTCACGCTACATACGCTCAGCGGCTGGTTATAACCGTTCTTTAGGATCAATGAATTTAAGTTTCCCGGGTGCTGCGCGAGTCCGTGACCCTGAGAAAGCTCGCGGACAGCTACAAGAGGCTGCCGAGGAACATCAAGGTTCTAGCGCTCGGCTGGCTGGTGTGGTCCCCCACCCAGGCGATGGCGGGACCCTACACTCAGCTGTACCTGAGCGAGCTGGGAGCGAATCCCGAGAAGATTTCCGCGGTTCAGTCGGCGCACAACGTGGCTAACGCTATCGCTAGGCTCGTGGGAGGCTACTACGCGGACAAGCAAGGTAGGAAGAAGCTGATCTGGCAGGGAACAGTTCTCGTAGCGCTAACATACGTAGTTATGGCTGCCGTGGCTAACTGGGCTGTCTACGCTGCCGCCTTTATCGCTAACGGCTTCGCTCTCTACTACCAGCCAGCGCTTGAGAGCATTCAAGCCGACTCGGTCAGCATGCTGCTGAGGGGCCGCACTTACGCTCTGCTGAACTTTCTCTCAGGAGCGCTAACGTCGGTAGCACCGGCGGCGGGAGCTGCGCTCGTCAGCACCTTCGGGTTGATGGACGGCGTGAGAATCGCTTTCGCAGTATCAGCGATAACGGGATTCGCGATCGCGGCCGCCAGGTACGCTTGGCTCGAGGAGACGCTGAGCGAGGCGGGAACCAAGGAGTCTATAGTTCGTGCGTACGTTGAAGCCCTGCGCGAGACGAGGAGAGAGGTGAAAGGCATCCTTTCGGTGGACCTCGCGTTGAACTTCACGGGAGGGTTAACGGTCCTCTCAACCTACTACACTTTCTACCATCTCGGCCTAGATGCGGCCTACGTCGGCCTCCTCTCGGCTGCCGGCGGGCTAGCAGGGCTCGCGGCAAACATCCCTGCAGGCTACGTGGTGGACAAGAAGGGGCGCGGCTACGCGCTGCAGCTGGGTCTTCACCTAGGGACGCTCTCGCTCCTAATCTTCGTCCTCACTCCTCCGAGGAGCAGCGCAACCCTCGCGCTCCTACTCGCCAGCAGCCTCGTGGGCTCGGTCGGCGGCCCCTTCTACGGGCTCGCCTACTCGGCGCTCCGCGCCGACCTGGTGCCGGAGAGGAGCAGGGGGAGGGTTTACGCCATACTTGGCCTTCCGCCCGCCGCAGCCTGGTCTATCGGCGCGCTGCTCGGAGGCTGGCTCTACAGCGCAGTAGGGCCCCGGGCCCCCTTCGCAGCATCTCTCGCTTTGAGAGTCGCGCTGACCCCCCTCCTACTCACTGTAGTGAGAAGCCTGACCAGGAGCGTCGACTCCGTGGTAGTTGCGGCTAACGGAGCACGCTAGAAGTCGAGGACGTCCGGCAGGGGCAGCGGCAGCACGGGCGGAGGCCTCCTCTTGTGCTCGCTCCTCCTATGCATCTCCATAACCCGCTCGACAACCTCCTCGCTGACTCCGGCTTCTCGCGCCGCCTCGCTCGGCTCCAAGCCCCTGTCGAAGACTAGGTACAGCACCTCGTCGATAACCTCGTAGCTCAGCCCCAGCTCCCCTTCCGCGGTCTGCCCGGGCCACAGCCTAGGGCTGCTCGGCTTGAGCGCAATGCGCTCAGGGATGCCTAAGTGCAGGGCGAGCTGCCGGACCCAGGTCTTGTAGAGGCTCCCCAGAGGCATCACATCCACCCCTCCGTCACCGTACTTCGTGAAGTAGCCTATCAGCAGCTCGCTCTTGTCGCCGCTGCCTACGACGAGGTAGCCTCGCCTGTACCCCCGCTGGTGGAGGATGATCATACGGATCCTCGCGGCGACGTTCCCCCTCTCGACGGGAGTCATGCTGCCCAGCCTTTCGTCGAAGCTCCTGAGCAGGGGCTCGATGTCGATTACCTCGATGTTCCGCTCTGGCACGCCGGCTACTTCAGCTACGCGCATCGCGTCCTCGATATCCTCTCTAGGGGTGGCAGCCGACGGGAGTACGAGCAGCAGGGTGTTCTCGGCTCCGAGGGCTCGAGCAGTGAGAACTGCCGCAACTGCGCTGTCTACACCACCGCTTACGCCGACGACGCCACCCCTCTTCCCGGCCTCTTCGAGCACGTACCTGCGTAGACCAGCGGTGAGCAGCCGCTCAACCTTATCCGCCTTGATCCTCGGCAGCATGCCCTCTCTACTCGGGAGAGGTTAATATACGTCGTGCGCATTAAGCTATCGTGAGCGTTTCGAGAGCCAAGCTCTACTCCTTCCTGAGGAGCGTCGGCCTCTACGAGGCCACCGAGAGGGAGGGGGTGGTGACCATCAGGTTCTCCTCGATGGACCTCGAGGGAGCTATAGGGGGAGTAGCTGAGATCGTCATCACTGGGCTGGTGAAGGGGGAGAGGGTGGAGGTAGCGAGAGTGGTCATCGTGAAGAACGGTGCCTCCGAGGACGTGACCCCGGAGGTTCTTGGAGGCTGGCTCAACTACATTGAGCGCTACGAGCATGCCTAGTGTGCCGGCCGGGCTCTTTTAGACTAATTGAGTGTATAACCGTAAGTACAATAAGTGCCCGCTCCTCAGTGTGCTGGGCCTGCGAGATGAAGCTAGTTTACCTGGTATTGGACGGAGTGGCGGATAGGCCGGAGGACGGCCCCACCTCTCTAGAGGTTGCGAAGAAGCCCGCGCTCGACGCGATTGCAAGGCGGGCCCGCTGCGGCCTCATGTACGCGATTGAGCGCGGAGTAGCTCCCGAAAGCGATGCGGCTGTCATGTCGATTCTCGGCTACAACCCCCACGAGGAGTACACCGGCAGGGGTCCTCTGGAGGCTGTCGGCGCCGGGCTCTCGCTCCGGGAGGGCTACGAGGTCGCTTTCCGCGCCAACTTCGCGACGGTGGATCCGGATACGCGGAGAATCGTCGACAGAAGGTGCGGCAGGAACCTCTCCAGCGAGGAGGCGAGAGAGCTCGCCAGGGCGCTGGACAACCTCCAGCTCAACGTGTACGATGCTTACGCTCGCGTGATTGCGACGGTTGGGCACAGGGCTGTAGTTGTCATCGGGAGCAGGAGCTTCCCCCTCTCCGACGCGGTCGACAACACTGATCCAGCTTACGAGAAGAGGGGGTACGTCTCCGAGGCGAGGTCCTCCTTCGAGCCCTTCATCGCCAGGGCAAGGCCTCTCGATAAGTCTCCCGAGGCGCTTCGCACAGCGGAGCTCGTCGACATGTTCACTGAGCTGTCGATCAGCATCCTGAAGAACCACCCTGTCAATCTCAGGAGGGCTGCCGAAGGCAAGCTCCCGGCTAACGCTATACTGCTGAGAGACGCCGGGGGGAGGCTGCCCAGGCTGCAGAGCATCAGCGCCAAGTTCGGCCTTAGGTTCGGCGCAGTTGCCGAGATGCCTGTCGAGGTCGGGATCTCCAAAGTGCTGGGGATGGAGATTGCCAGCGTCCCGCCGCCTACAGAGGATAAGGCTGCCGACTACGCGGTCAGGCTCGAAGCCACATTGAAGCTCCTCGACAGGGTTGACGCCGTGTACGTGCACCTCAAAGGTCCGGACGAGCCGGGCCACGACGGGGACCTTAAAGCGAAGGTCAAGGCGATCGAGCTCATCGACCAGCACTACGTCTCGAAGCTTGCGAGAGAGCTGCCGAGCGACGCTGCGATCCTCGTCACGGCCGACCACGCGACGCCTTACACGAGGAAGGCGCACAGCGGCGACCCGGTGCCCGTCGTGCTTGCACACGAGAAGCTGGAGCCGGACGGCGTGAAGGAATTCACCGAGAGAGCTTGTGCCGGCGGTTCCTTGGGTGTGATCGAGCACGGCTACCAGCTCCTACCCACCGTGCTGTCCCTGCTGGGGTTGAGAAGGTAGAGTAGTTTAGCTCTCTAAACGAAGAGAATTTTCTCGACGTCCCCTACTCTCCCCCGTGAAGAGGAGGTTAAAGTCCCTCGAAGTGGCTCTCAGCGCTATTTGCGCAGTGCTCTACGCGCTCGTAGGCTGGCTTAGCTACCTGGGCATCTTCACTCCTGTTTTCGGCGTTGTGCGCTTCTGGCCTTCAGTCTTCATCCCTGCAGTCTTCGCGGTGGCTTTCTCGCCGCTTGTGGGAGGGCTTGGAGCAGCGGTGGGGATCTTTATCAGCGACATGCTCATCCACGGCAACGCTCTTCTGAGCCTCACCGTCGGGGTTCCGGCGAACTTCCTCGGCTTCTACACCGTCGGCGAAGTTTACCGAAGGTTGAGGAGGGGGTCTGTCCCGCTTCTCGTCGGCGAGCTGGTGCTGTCCCTCGCTGTGCTAGCCATCCTGCACGCTTGGGGTGTCGTGCCGACAGACCTGCTGGTGGCAGGCTCGCTAGCTGGGGCTGTAACGCTAGCTTTCGCCGCGGTTTTCAGAGGAGATGACAGGAGCGTCGTTCTGGCCGGCTCCACCGGGCTGCTAGTAGGGTCGGCGGTGATCGGCGCAGGGGTGTGGGCGTTCAGCCAGTTCTTTACGCTGCCTACGGGTGAGAGCTCACTACCGCTCACGGCCGCGGCCGCCTGGTTCGTCTGGACGTACTTCACTGAAGTTCCCTTCATCGCGGTGCTCACTCCCCCCATTGTCAGAGCGCTGCGGCACGCGAAGCTCGCGTGGGGCTAACCTGGTTAACTATCGATTTTTAAGCGGTTTTCCCCACCCTCTAGGTGAGCTTTCCGTGAGCAAACGCTGCGCTGAAGCCTGGAGCCCCGCCGGTCTCTCCGGGCTATTCGAGGCTCACGTAGTGCCCGGCGACCTGCTCAGGACGGGAGCGAGGGGCGCAGGTCTCGCCCTGTCCGCTGGAGTCAGAGCGCGAGTCTGCCTCCGCGAGGAGCCTGGTATCGTAACGCTGCTTAACGGCGTGCAGGGGGATTACTTTGTAGCGAGGAGTGTTGCTGAGCTACTGCTGAGCAAAGCCTCCGAGGAAGCCGGACTGCTGGTAGAGCAGGAAGCTCAAGCTCCAGTGGGAGGAGGGCTCGGGACGAGCGGTGCTAGCGCTCTCGCTGTCGCACTAGCCTCGGCTAAAGTGCTCAAGCTGAAGCTCACGTACCGGGAGGTCGCGCAGGCTGCCCACATAGCGGAGATCAAGTGCGGGACGGGTTTGGGGACGGTTTCCGGCTTGGTGGTGGGCGGCGCGGTGATAGTCGAGAAGCCTGGAGCACCGGGCTTCGACGAGGTTAACCGCATCCTCTTCGACCCGGCGCTCAAGGTCGTCGTGGGGTTCTTCGGGCCGATCGTGAAGAGCAAGGTGCTCCGGAGCGATGGCCTCTCGCTGGTCAACGAGCTGGGGAGGAGCGCGCTGCAGGAGCTCGTGCGGGAGCCAACGCTGGAGAAGTTTCTCGAGGTTTCGAGGAGCTTCACCCTGAAAGCGGGGCTCGCTACACCTAACGTTCTGCGAGCGTTCGAGGCTCTAGCGAAGCTCGACGTGGTGGGCTTCTCCCAAGCGCAGGTCGGCGACACAGTTTTCGCAGTAGCGGACAGCAGCTCCGCCGGCGAGGTCGAGAGCGTGCTGAGAGCTTTAGGAGCGCGCACCCTTACTGCTGAGATCTCCTGGGCTCCAGCGCACCTGGTGTAGCTCTGAGCGGGAAAGCATTTTACCGCGCGTTTTCCTCTTAAAGGCGTGGCAAAGCTGGTACGCGCGCACGTGTACGTTTCCGGCTACGTTCAGGGAGTCTTCTTTAGAGCTTCAATGCGCGAAGTCGCTCAGCAGTACGGCGTGAAAGGCTGGGTCCGCAACCTCCCCGACGGGCGCGTCGAGGCAGTGCTCGAAGGCGAGGAAGATAAAGTGCTGAAGGTTATCGAGTGGGCGAGGCGGGGACCGCCCCTCGCCAGGGTAGAAGACGTGCAGGTGGTTTGGGAGGAGTACAAGGGAGAGTTCAAGGACTTCAGGATAAGGTGGTAGTTTTGCGGAAGCTCCACAGAGTATCTGAAGTTCTCCAGCAGGCGCGCTCCTACGCAGCGTTACCGCCTACAGTGCGCGTACCGGTGCAGGAGGCGCTGGGCCGCTACTCAGCCGAGCTCGTGGTCAGTTCGTTCAAGCTGCCCCCGTGGCCGAAAAGCGTGGTTGACGGCTACGCTCTCAGAGCTGAAGACGCGGAGGCTGCGGGCCCCTCCTCTCCCGTCGCCCTGAAGCTGAAGCCGGGCGTGGTGAGGCCTGGGAGCGAGCAGCGGGAGAGGCTGAGCCCTGGGGAGGCTCTCATGGTCGAGACGGGCGCGCCACTCCCCGAGGGGGCGGACGCTGTCCTACCCGTCGAGGACGCTGAGGAGAGAGAGGGCAAACTGCTCGTTTTTAGAAGAGTTGCGAAGTTCGAGAATGTTTCGCTGCCGGGTGAGGAGTACGATGAAGGCTTAGTGATCGCTGAGAAGGGGTCGAGGGTGACGCCAGCCGCGCTCGGCGCGCTGATTCTCGAAGGCAGGCGGGATATCCTCGTCTACGACCTGCGCGCTAGGCTCCTGAACGTTGGCGACGAGATCGTGAGGGGAACCTACTTCAGGCCTTTCACCCACTACGTGATCGCGGCGTGGCTGCAGCACCACGGGATCCGCGTGGAGGAGATCTCGGTGGCTGGCGACGACGAGGAGGAGGTGAAGCGCTGGATCTCGAGAGGGGAAGCCTACCTCACGCTGCTGGTGGGCGGCACGTCGATGGGGGGCCACGACGTCACTGTGAAAGCGCTCGAGTCGCTGCACCCCGAGTTCCTGGCTCACGGCTTCGCCGTCCAGCCCGGGAAGACTGCTTGCCTCGCGATCCTGAAGGGCAGGCCCATCCTGGCGCTGAGCGGGCTACCCGTGGCAGCGATGTCCACGCTCGAGATCGTCCTCAAGCCCTTCCTCAGGGAGCTGGGGCTCAGGCTCCCGGAGTACCCGCGCGTACGCGCTCGGCTAACTAAGAGGCTAACCGTGAAGACGGGCGTGGTGGGCTTCGCTCGAGTCAGGGTCTACGAGGAGGGCGGCATACTCTACGCTGAGCCCCTAATGGTCGGCGGCTCGGGCTCGCTCGCGAGCTTGCTCCGCGGAAACGGGTTTGTCATCGTCCCGGAGGACGTGGAGGGATTCGACGAAGGGGAAGCCGTGGAGGTGCAGCTCTACGGAGAGGTGGCGAAGCGGCATGGCTGAGCGTAAGATCTACCGGAAACTCGTCGCGGTTGACGACGTGCTCCCCACGATCGAGAAGTATGTGCCGCTGGAGCCGCTCGGAGAGGTGGAGGCGAGCCTGCAGGAAGCTGTGGGCCGCGTGCTAAGCAGGAACGTTTACGCTCCTACCAACTACCCTCCCTACACTCGCTCGCTCGTCGACGGCTACGCGGTGATCAGCGAGGACGTCGCCGGCGCCTACGAGGACAGGCCTAAAGAGCTGAAGCTCGTGGGTACTGTCAAGACGGGGGAGACGGTCCTGCTCCGGATCGGGAGAGGTGAGTGCGCCGGCGTGTCCACTGGAGCCGTGCTACCCTACCCTGCTGACGCCGTTGTCCCGGTGGAGTACACACACGCGCGCCCGGGCGTAGTTGAGATCTACAGGTCTGTGGCGAAAGGCGAGAACGTCGACCCAGCTGGGTCGGACATCGCTGAGGGTGAAGTGCTTGCCTGGAGAGGGGATATCGTAACGCCAAGCCTTGCAGCTCTGCTGGCGGCGGTGGGGGTCAGCAGAGTCCACGTCTTCAGGCCGGTGAGGGTCGGGGTCGTCCCCACGGGCAACGAGCTGCGGGAGCCGGGGGAGGGGCTGGAGTACGGCCAGGTGTACGACTCGAACTCGTACCTGGTCTACGGTGTCGCGAAGATGCTTGGGGCCGACGCGCGAATCTATCCCCGTGCCCCCGACGTCCTGGAGGAGGTCGAGGAAGCGATCCACAGGGCTCTCGGGGAGAACGATATCGTGGTCACCATCGGCGGGACATCGGCCGGCGAGGAGGACCTCGTGTACAGGGTGCTGTCCAGCCTCGACCCGGGCCTCATCATCCACGGCGTGAAGCAGCGCCCGGGCCGCCCCCTCGCGGTCGCTGTGCACGGCAGGAAACTGGTCCTGGGGCTTCCCGGCTTCCCCCTCTCCTGCTTGCTCTCGATCAACCTCTACCTCGCACCTCTGATTGCGAAGCTTCAAGGAGCACGTGCTCACGAGAGCAGGTACGTCGAGGCGGTAGTCCCCGTGCCCATGCGGGGGGATCCTGGCTCGAGGGTTTTCGTGCCCTGCGTCATAGTGGAGCGCGGAGGCATCTACACGGCGTTCCCGCTGGCGGGTCACAGCGGCCGTGTCTCAGCGCTGCACCTGGTCGACGGCTACCTAGTTATTCCCGAGAGCGACGAGAGCCTCCCCTCAGGGAGCCGGGCGCGCGTGCTTGTGAGCCCCTTCTGGAGGCCTTTCGAGGCTAACGTGATCGGCAGCCACGACCCTCTCCTCCAGGAGGTAGTGGCGGGTCTCCGCAGCAGAGATAGGGTGAGGCTCGTGAGCACCGGCAGCTTAGCCGGCCTCCAAGCGGTGAAGTCCGGTGTGGCGGACGTCGCTGGGACACACCTCCTCGACCCGGAGACGGGCGAGTACAATACTCCCTTCTTGAAGTCGCTGGGGCTCGAGGGAGTTGTCCTCGTCAGGGGTTACCTCAGGGAGCAGGGCTTCGTCTACAGGGAGGACTCGGTCTCCAGCTTCTCTGAGGTTATCGAGAAAGGCTTGAAGTTCGTTAACAGGAACGCGGGCAGCGGTACGCGAGCCCTCATCGACCACCTGCTGAAAGCTGAAGCGGGGAGGCTCGGCGTGGGGTTCGAGGAGCTCAGAGAGCGGCTGCAGGGGTACACGTGGGAGGTGAAAACGCACGAAGCTGTCGCCTACCTCGTCGCGAGAGGGGTAGCGGACGTCGGCGTAGCTATAAGGTACGCTGCCGAGAGGTACGGGCTCGGCTTCACACCCATCGGCTTCGAGCGGTACGACCTAGTCGTCAGGAAAGACTCCCTAGGCAAGCAGGCTGTGAGAGAGCTTCTCGACGGTTTCTGCTCGGAGGGGCGGAGAAGGGCTTCGGAGACTCGAGGGTACGCGGTGGACAGCGCGATGTGTGAAACACTCGAATTTTAATCCGCTCCACGGGGTCCGAGAGTACTCCGAAAGTGAACAGAGGTGCTCCGGCGTGGGGGAGGTTTGGAGAAGTATTCGTCTCGCCGCCTCAATGCTGGCCGTGACAGCGCTGCTACTGCTCGCAGCGGGGATCATGCTCCTCTCCCTCTCCCCACCCGAGAAGCGAGAAGGGCTCCTCCAGATAGTCCCCTGCGCCAGCGGAGTCGAGGCTGTTGCCAACGCTAGCACCCGTTTCGCGAGAAAGCCCTTAGGGGTGGCTTGGGTGGATCCCAACGTCTGGGGGGCCGGGCTCGCCGGAAGCGAGGGGCTTGAAGGTCATGCTCGCGTGCTCTGCGAGCCGGGAGGCCCGCTGAGGATCGAGGTGGACTTCAGGTCTCCAAGGTGGGGGAGCCCTATTGAGGTTCTAGCGTACCCTTCGGTCGCGTACGGGCTGAAGCCCTGGAACCAGAGCGCTGACCTGCAGGGCGGGGTCGAGCCCCTGCCTCTACCGCTTCGGCTGCGTGAGCTCCCGACGATCACGCTCTCGGTCGAGTACCGGGTTCTCGAGCCCTCGGAGAGGTTCAACGTCGCTTACGACCTCTGGATCGTGAGGAAGCCAGCCGCCGGTGTGAGGCCGGGAGACCTCGAAGTGATGGTCTGGCTCAGCTGGAGGAATTCGACCCCGCTCGGCTACTTGGCTAAGGTCGTCAAGATCCCGGTTTTTGTCAACGGGAGCGCGCGGGAGCTGGAGTGGGAGGTCTGGGTCGCGCCTCGAGAGGGAGAGGGCTGGGACTATGTCGCTTTCCTCCCGCGGCAAGCTCTCGCGGGCGGAGCGGTGTCCCTTAACCTCAACCTCTTCATCGATTACTCGCTCAGCACGCTGAGCGAGCTTCGGCCGGGCCGGTGGTACCCGAACTACGCCGAGGAGCTCTACCTCGCCTCGATAGAGCTAGGTAGCGAGGTTTTCCGCTCGCCCACCATGCTCCTGAGGTGGGAGATACTCCGCTACGAGATCGTGGTCCAGCCCTAGCCGCGAGCCCGCTGAGCTGCTTCAAGCTACTCTCTCGGGCTGAGTCTGCTGGTAGAAGCGAGATGCAGCCTCCTCCAGCTCGCTCAGCCTCGGAAGCCCCTCCTGCGCCCCAACCCTAAGCACTTTGAGAGCAGCTGAAACGTTGCCCAGCCTCGCAGCCTCCAGCAGCGGCAGCCCTTTAGCTAGCCCGTACGCGAGCCCCGCGTTGAAAGCGTCTCCAGCGCCTGTGGTATCCACGGGCTTGACCTTCACTGCGGGAACCTTGTACACAGCCTCCCGCGTCGCGACGAGAGCGCCTTCCGCACCCATGGTCACTACGACGCTGCCTACGCCTGCTTCGAGCAGCTTCTTCACGGCGGCGGTAGCGGTCGCGAGGTCGCTGACCTCGATGCCCGTCAGCATCGAAGCTTCAACCCTGTTGGGCGTCAGAACGTCGACTCTGCCGAGCAGGGAGGCTGGGAGCGGGGCGGCGGGCGCCGGGTTGAGAATCGTGAGAACTCCGTGCTTCTTAGCCAGCTTGAGCGACTCGTCAACAGTCTCGAGCGGTATCTCCAGCTGAGTTAGCAGCACCTTGCTGCCGCTTACCGCGTCCTCAGCCCTCCTGACGTCCTCCGGCCTCAGTTTGTAGTCCGCTCCAGGGTCGAACGCTATCATGTTTTCCCCATCGTCGCTCAAGAGGATGAAAGCTACACCAGTGCTCACCTCATCATCCAGGTAGATGTAATCGGTGCCGACACCGTTAGCTCTGAAGTTGTCGAGGAGCAGCTCTCTGAACTCGCGCCCGATCTTCCCCACCATGTACGTCCTCGCACCCAGCCTACCGCAGCCCACAGCCTGGTTTGCACCCTTGCCGCCCGGCTTCACGAGAAAACCGTGCCCCTTCACCGTCTCCCCGGGCCGCGGCAGCCTCGGCACCCTGATGAAGAAATCCACGTGAATGCTACCTACAACTGTTACCTGCGGCCTCTCCACGCGCTACCATGCGGGAAGAGGCTTTTAACCTTGCCGCGCTCACTATACCTTTTTATTCGCTGAGCGCGGAGAACTTGCGTGAAGCGGATCATCATCGACACAGACCCCGGTGTCGACGACGCGCTCGCTATTCTCGCAGCGCTCAACCACCCTGAGGTCGAGCTCCTGGGAGTTGTCTCGGAGCCCGGCAACGTCCCCTCGGACGTCGGAGCGAGAAACGTTATCAGGCTCTTTGATGCTGTCGGGGCTCCGCGCCACCTCTACAGCAGGGTTTACAGGGGGGCTGTGAAACCACTCGTGAGAAGCCTGCAGACTGCTGAGTGGGTGCACGGGTCGGATGGGCTGGGGGATGCTGGCTTCCCACCGCCCTCCTCCGAGCCGAGGACGGGGGGAGTACGCTTCCTGATAGAAGTCCTCGAGTCGTCCTCCCGGGGGGAGGTGTCCATCCTGTGCCTAGGTCCTCTAACGAACATCGCCCTGGCGGTAGCCTCGGAGCCCGACATCGCCGGCAAAGTAAAGGAGGTGGTTAGCATGGGAGGGTGGTTCGGGCTCACGGACTTTTCCAGCGGGAACGTTACGCCGGTCTCGGAGTTCAACATCTACAACGACCCCGAGGCGGCTAAGATCGTGTACGAGGCCTTCAGCGGGAAGCTGAAGGCGGTCGGCCTAGACGTCACGACCCACCCTGACGTTGCGCTCACCACGCGGGAGTGGGAGCTCCTCAGGAGCAGCAGCTCGAGGACCGCCCAGGTGGCCGCGCGAGTTATCGAGAAGACGCTGAAGCTCTTCGGCGGTAGAATGTCCCCCCACGACCCCCTCGCCCTGCTCGCCCTGCTTAAGCCCGACCTCTTCACGTTCAGGAGGTACCCGGTGGTAGTCTCGCTGTGCGAGGGTGTAACGCGGGGGCAGACCGTCCCCGAAAGGCGGGAGTGGCTTGCCTCGCTTGGAAACGTTCCGGAGGCTCACCCGTACGTGCCGCACCCGGTCATTGAAGTAGCAGCTGACGTCAAAGCTCGGGAAGCTCTATCCTACATGCTAAGCCTGCTGACGCAGCGGTGAGAGAAACAGAGGGCCGGGAGGCTAGCCTCGAAGAATCTTCTTTACCTGCTCCACAGCCTCCTGCAGAGTCAGCGCGTCGAGCTTGAAGCCTCTCCTCTGGAGCTCGAGCGAGAGCTGCACGATCTGCGGCGGCTTTATCGCGTTCTCCTTCAGCACCTCCACTGCCTGCAAGACAGAGCGCGTGGGGCCGTCGAGAACCACTTGACCGTTCGCGATGAGAACCGTTCTACCCGCGTTCTCGGAGACGAACTTCATATCGTGCGTGATTATTATGATCGTGAATCCCTCGCCGTGGAGCTTTCTCACCAAGCTCGCCAGCGTCCGCCGCCCCGCGTGGTCCTGCCCCGTCGTTGGCTCGTCGAGTACAAGCACGTTAGGCTTCATCGCCAGCACGGACGCGATGGTGAGGAGCTTCATCTTCCCGTAGTCTAGGTCGTAGGGGTTGTGGTCCTCGTAGCCCGAGAGGCCTACCTCGCTTAAAGCCCACCTAACCCTTCTCTCCACCTCGTCGGGGGGCAGCCCCAGGTTCCGGGGTCCGTACGCAACTTCCCGCCACACACTGCTCTCGAAGATCTGGTGCGTCGGGTTCTGGAAAACGTAGCCAACCCTCTTCACGAGCTCGTGCGTAGGAGTCGTCCTCGTGTCGAGGCCCTCCACGAGAACTCTCCCCCGCGTCGGCTTCAGGAGCCCGTTAAGGTTCTTCGCTAGAGTCGTCTTGCCACCACCGTTCTGCCCGATGAAAGCGATTACCTCCCCTTGACTTACCCTGAGGTTCACTCCCCGGAGCGCCCACGAGTCGGAGCCCGGGTACCTGAACCAGAGGTCTTCAACCCTAATTACCTCACGCTCCACCTGCACCACCCAGCAGT
This sequence comes from Thermofilum sp., assembly GCA_038741495.1. Classification (NCBI taxonomy): domain Archaea; kingdom Thermoproteati; phylum Thermoproteota; class Thermoprotei; order Thermofilales; family Thermofilaceae; genus Thermofilum; species Thermofilum sp. The sequence goes on from JAVYKX010000002.1 coordinate 515,566, forward strand.
TTCGAGAAACTTTCCACTCCTTCCTCCAGCGTGATCGGCGCAGGGACCTTGACGCCTAGATCTCTGCTCAGCAGGTACGCTAGCTCGGTGACGGAGGGCGGGTCAACCCCCCTGCTCTTAAGCTCTTCCACGCTGGCCAGAACCTCGCGGGCTGGGCCGTAAGCAACCACCTGCCCCCTGTCGAGGAGGAGGATCTTGTCGGCGAAGTAAGCTATCTCCTCGATCTCGTGCTCTGCGATGACGATCGTAGCCCCCTCATCGGCCAGCCTCTTAACAACGCTGAGCACCTCGAACTTCCCCAGGGGGTCGAGCTGAGCTGTAGGCTCGTCGAGGACTAGGATCTCAGGCTTCAGCGCCAGCACCGTCGCGATGGCGAGCCGCTGCATCTGCCCTCCCGAAAGCTCGAAAGGCGACCTGGCCTCCAGCCCCTTCAAGCCGACGTAGCTTAGAGCTTCCTCCACCCGCTTCGGGATCTCCTCCCTGGGGAAGCCCAGCATCATCAGCCCGAAGGCCACTTCCTCCCACACTGTGAGAGCTAGACCAGACATCTGGTCCTCAGGGTCCTGGAACACGAACCCCACCTTCGTCGATAGCACTGAGATAGGAGTCTTCAGCACCTCGTAGCCCGCGACCACAACCCTCCCGCCGTACTTCCCTCCGTAGAAGTGGGGGACTAGCCCGTTCAGCGCTTTGAGCAGCGTCGACTTACCCGCGCCGTTAGGCCCGATGACGGCGAGCACTTCTCCCCTGTGGACCTCGAAGGAAACGTTCCTGAGGACGAAGTCCCTGCTCGTCGGGTACGCGTACGTGAGGTTCTCAACCCTGATTACCGGCTCCAACCCCGCTCACCCCGCCCACACCCAAGGCAGCTTAGAGATCGGCGAGTACCCGATGTTCACGTAAACCCAAGCGAGCAGAAGCGTAGCGAGCAGCATCCCGCCGAGGAAGAGGTAGTCTGCGGCCGAGAGCCTGGCTTCGTAGATGAGAGTCTTCCTCACGGGGGCGCTGAAGCCTCGGGACTCGAGAGCTATCGCCCTCACCTGCACTTTGTTCAGCGAGCTGAGGGTTAGGGGGATGATCACGGCGAGGTAGTTTCTAATCCTCTGAAGCACGCTCGCCTCGGTCCTCAACCCTCTCGCGGTTTGAGCCTGGATTATCGTCTCTGCCTCCGCGGCGAGGAGTGGGATAAACTGCAGCGTCGCGATAACCGCGTATATCACCTTGAATGGAAACTTCAGCTTGAAGAGAGTCGCGGCGAGCTTCGCCTGGTTCGTCGTGAGGAAGAAGAGGAGCGCTGAAGCGATAGCTACAGCTATGCGGAGAGGCCAGGTGAGCCCCCACCCAAACCCCTCGAGGTAGACGGGGTACTTTCTCCCGAAGAGCTCGATGTAGCCTATGACAGTCTTGTTCCACGGGAAGCCGAGCGGAAGGGAGAGAATGGGCACCGCGAACAGGATCCAGGGGGCGATTATCACGAGGAGCGTGATGAGGATGGGCTTCGCCGCCTTCGCGTGAGCCGCGAGCAGAAGTGTTGCAGCTAGGAGCACGAGGTTGAGCACCGGGTCGTAGAACACGTAGACGAGAACCGAAGCCCAAATGAAGTAGAGGAACTTGACCCTACCGTCAAGCCTCTGCACGAACGTGTCGGCTTCCACAGCCGTCTTCTTGAGAAGAGAAGCACCGATAGGCAAGCTAAACCCCTCAGCTAAAAGAAAACCCTCCTTTTAAGGCTCTCCTCCTACCTGGCAAGCACAAACCTCTTCGGTATCCTGGAGGCGATGATGACGGAGATTATGAAGCTCACAGGCTTATCGATAATCTCGGTGAAGACTGCTTGAGCGTAGTTTGCGAGGAAGAAGTTCCCGGTGGCGGATAGCGTGGCTGCGTAAACCGCGGCGGGGAGAGGCTTCCACAGAGGTCCTCCGCCGAAGAGGCCGATAGAGACTAGCGTTGTGAAGACCGGGTACAGCAGGCCGTAGAGAACGATCATCATCACCCAGGTGATAGGCTTCTTGAGGTCCGTCCAGCCCATTCTCATCATAAGCCAGGTGATCAAGGCAATCACGACGTTAGCGAAGCCCCACACCCACTGCGGCAGACCCCATACCGTCAGAGCCATGATGATGTTGTAGAGGAAGCCTCCCGCAGCCCCCACCCAGAAGCCAGCGATCAACGTCCCCAGGATAGTTGCCCACGTGTCGCCCCAGATCGGCGCCTTCAGTGCCTCGACGATCACTCCTCCAACGTAGTTTAAAGCGGCGATCGTCGGGACGAGAACAGCGGCGATAACAGCCTTGCCTGCGGGCGAGATTTCCTTAACTTCTGCTCCCATTTAGACCCCCGCTTGAGGGCACGTCTTAGGCGGCATTCGAATATATATTACTTCCCCGCTTCTCCTTTTACTAAGAACTATTTTCCAAGCCCCTCCAGGAGCTTTTAGGCTCCAGCTAGGTTTGCTCGAGGAGTCTGTTAACAGCGCTGCACTGCCGCGGTGAACCTTAACCAAGCTATAGGCCACTGCGGAGAGTCGTGCTCAAAGCCAGAAGGCAGAGCTCTAGGCAGTCTCCCCCGCGAGAGCCGGTTGCCCAGCGCGCAGCCCGCGGAAGCTGGAGGGTGGGCGCTGCGGACTAGTGGAGCGGGGAAAGAGGGCACGAATGGCGAAAAGCCTTATAGTGCTCGTGGAGCAGCCATAGTATGGTGCTTTGCTCGCTTCGGGAGTTTTGCTGCGCGCTGCGCCGGAGAGAGGCTCTAGTGCGGGGTGCTGAGCATGCGGGCGGGCTTGCCTGAGTTCTACGCTAGAGCTGTCGACGATATTCGGAGAGGGAGGGTTAAGAGCTCCTCCGAGAGTGTCTTGTACGCGCTGTCACTGCTCTCGAGGGCTCTGCAGCGCGAGAAAGATCTCGCGCTCTTCGCGGCGCTAGCTACCGAGATCGTCAGGTCTAGGCCGACGTCCGCTCTGATGCTGAACATGGTTCGGGAGGTTCTGCGAGCGGCTGTAGCGAGCGTGGAGCGCGGGCTCGACGAGGTATCTGCGGCTGTTGAAGAGCGGCGCAGCGAGCTCGAGAAGACTCTGCAGGATCACGTGGCTCGGGCCGCTCTCATCGCCGAGAAGAGGCTTGAAGACGGGGACGTCGTGCTAACGAACACTTACAGCGTGTTCGTCAAACAGACTGTCCTCAGTGCTGTGAAGAGCGGGAAGAAGCTGAGCGTGGTGGTGGCGGAGTCGCGGCCGGGAGGCGAGGGAGCGGAGCTTGCAGCCGAGCTCGCGGACGCGGGGGTGCCCACCCAGCTGGTCGTCGACTCTGCAGTGCGCTTCATCATGCGGGAAGTGGACAAGGTGCTGGTAGGGTCGGAGGCGATCGCGGCCAACGGCGCGAACATCAACAAGGTTGGGACAAGCCTTATCGCGCTAGCAGCCCACGAAGCGCGCGTGAGGGTCTTCGTGGTCGCCTCCTCCCTGAAGCTGAGCCCGGAGACCCTGGTGGGGGAGCTTCTCGAGATACCGGAAGCCGACTACGAGTGGGGGCCGGAGAGCCCGGGCGGGCGGGGGAAGCTCAAGGTGAGGGCCCCGCTCTTCGACGTTACACCGCCCCAGTACATCGACGCTATCGTGACGGAGAGGGGTTTGATCGCCCCGCAGTTTGCCGTGATGCTTGTAAGGGAGATTTACGGCTGGCCGCCGGCCTTGCAGAGCGTATCCGAGCTGGCTGAAGAGCTCCTTCGGAGAGGGTTAGGCGGATGATTCCGGAGAGCGTTGCGAGGGTGGCGGACGACATAAAGGCGATGCGCGTCAGGGGTGCGAGCAGGATCGCGAAAGCTGCAGCGGAGGCGCTCCTGCTCGCGGCCCGGGAGTACCGGGGCGGCTCGGTGGAAGATTTCTCCAGGTACATGGTGAGCGTCGGAAGGCTCCTCGTGTCGACGAGGCCCACCGCTGTCTCTCTGCCGAACGCTGTCCGCTACGTGCTGGCAGCTCTGAGGGGGGGCTTCTCCAGCGTTGAGGAGGCGAGGGCCGCCGTTGAGAAGCGGTGCGAGCAGCTTGTGAGCTACATTGACAGGGCTGTTGAGCGCATAGCTGAGATAGGCAGCGGGGTTCTCCGGAGCGGGGATGTTGTTCTCACTCACTGCAACAGCGTAGCAGCTGTAAGCGTGCTGGTGCGGGCGCAGCAGAAGGGTAGGGCGGTGAGGGTTTACGCTACGGAGACTCGGCCGAAGTTCCAGGGGCTCGTGACGTACAGGATGCTGAGCGAAGCGGGCGTGGACGTGACCTTGATCCCCGACTCGGCTGTCAGGAGCGTGATGAGGGAAGTGGACAAGGTGATCGTGGGCGCCGACGCTGTGGCTGCGAACGGCGCTGTCGTCAACAAGATAGGGACCAGCCTGATCGCTCTCGCCGCCTCGGAGAGGGGGGTGGACTTCTACGTGGCTGCTGAAACCTACAAGTTCAGCCCCTACACCGTGGTGGGGGAGCTCGTCGTGATCGAGGAGAGGAGCCCTTCGGAGGTTGTCGAGGAGAGCTTTATCAGAGCTCACCCGCGGCTAGCGGTGAGGAACCCCTCCTTCGACGTGACAGCCCCCGAGTACATTACCGCGATCATAACCGAAGTGGGGTTGATACCGCCGACTGCAGCCGCGATAGTTCTCGAAGAGGTTTACGGGAGCGGGCCCGTGAGCGGCGAGCCCCTCCTTTGGAGCCCGGAGGAGGATGCTGCTCTCTGAGCGCGCGGAGCAGCGCTCCGCTTCGATACCGATAAAAGGAGGCGCGGCTCTTCTCAAGTATGTCTAGGGACTTCGAGCCCTACCCGGAGTTCCTCAAGCTAGGCTACGTCCCCGACCCTCGGAGCGAGGTTGTCGCCTCTTTCAGAGTGATGCCGGCCGAGGGCTTCACCGCTGAGGATGTGGCCGGCGGGATCGCCGCCGAGAGCAGTACGGGAACCTGGACGACGCTCTACACGTGGTACGATAAGGCGAGGCTGGAGACGCTGAAGGGTAAAGCCTACGAGATCAGGAGCCTGGGGGACGGTTCTTACCTTCTGAGAATCGCCTACCCTGTCGAGCTCTTCGAGGAGGGCAACATGCCGGGTTTTCTCGCCTCCGTCGCCGGCAACGTCTTCGGCATGCGGCGCGCGAAAAGCCTCCGCCTCGAGGACGTGTACCTCCCGAAGAGCTTCCTCGAACACTTCAAAGGCCCGCTGAAAGGTCTCCGAGGAGTGCGGGAGGTCTTCCGCATCTGGGATAGGCCTATCGCGGGCACGGTGCCGAAGCCGAAAGTCGGGTACTCGCCGGAGGAGGTGGGCGTGCTCGCGCGCGAGATCCTGGCGGGGGGCCTCGACTTCGTGAAAGACGACGAGAACCTCACCAGCCCCAGCTTCTGCAGGTTCGAGGAAAGGGCGAGAGCCATCATGAAGGCTATCGACGCCGCTGAGAGCGAGACAGGTGAGAGGAAAGCTTGGCTCGCCAACATCACCGCGGATGTCCGCGAGATGGAGCGCAGGCTGAAGCTCGTCGCCGACTACGGCAACCCCTACGTGATGGTAGACGTGGTTGTCGCCGGCTGGTCCTCGCTCACCTACATCAGGGACCTAGCGGAGGAGCACGGCCTCGCAATCCACGCTCACAGAGCGATGCACGCTGCCTTCACGAGAAACCCTGCGCACGGCATCTCGATGTTCACGCTCGCGAAGCTTTACCGCGTCATCGGAGTGGATCAGCTCCACGTGGGGACTCCGGAGGTCGGCAAGCTTGAGGCGAAAACCGCAGACGTCGTGAGGTGCGCGAGAGTCCTGCGGGACGAGGTCTACGAGCCGGACCCCGAAGACCCCTTCAGAGTAGAGCAGCCGTTCCACCACGTTAAGCCAGCGCTCCCGGTCTCCTCGGGCGGTCTCCACCCCGGGACTCTGCCCGATGTTGTCAGGGTGATGGGCCGCGACGTAGTCATACAGGTCGGCGGGGGAGTCGTAGGCCACCCGGACGGCCCTAGAGCGGGTGCCGCGGCGGTGAGGCAGGCTCTCGAAGCAGTAGCGGCGGGCATACCCCTCAGCGAGTACGCGAGGGAGCACAGAGAGCTCGCTAGAGCGCTCGAAAAGTGGGGCTTCCTTAAGCCCGCCTGAGCCCCTCGGCAGAGCTCCGGCGAGCACAGCCCTTCGGCGGGCAGCGCGGGAAGCGTTTCAACCGCTTGCGCGACAAGCAGATAAGCTCCGCAGAGCCTTCCTGGCGCGTGGAGCTAGCTAGTAAAGCCCGGTGGGTAGCCGACTTCCTCTCACGCTTAATCCAGGTGGATACCACCAACCCTCCCGGGAACGAGACACCAGCTGCGAAGCTCGTGGCTGAAGAGCTCGAGGGCCTCGGGGTCGAGTACAAGCTGCTCGAGAGCGCTCCGGGCAGAGGCAACGTGGTAGCCTGGGCTGAGTCGCGGGAGCCGGGCCCCTCTCTGCTCCTCCTCTCCCATCTCGACGTTGTGCCCGCCAACCCTGAGGAGTGGAAGGTGGACCCGTTCTCGGGGGCCGTCAAGGATGGTTTCATCTGGGGTCGCGGAGCGCTGGACGACAAGCTCTCCGTCGCAGTGTTCCTCAGGGTTTTCGCCGACCTGGTGGAGTCGGGGAAGTTCAAGGGGAGGCTCATCTACGCGGCGACAGCGGACGAGGAGATGGGCGGTAGGATGGGCGCCGGCTGGCTTGTTGCTAACCACCCCGAGCTGGTGAGAGCGGATTACGTGCTCAACGAGGGAGGAGGCTTCGAGGTCCCCGGCAGGAGGAGCCTCTTCCTCGTCCAGACCGCAGAGAAGGGAGTGTACTGGTTTAGGCTGAAGTTCAAGGGGAGGCCTGGGCACGCTTCGATGCCGCGCTCCGGCGTCAACGCTGTGCTGAAGGCGTCGGAGGCTGCGAGGAGGATAGCGGAAGGGAGCCCTCCGGTAGACCTCAAAGCCACGGTGAAGCTTTTCCTCCGGAGAACCCTGGAGTCTAGAGGGTTTCCCACACCGCTCGCGAAGCTGCTCTCCACGAAGCTTCTCGCACCTCTCGTCGTCGAGTTTTCCGGCGATGCGGCACCCATGATTGATGCAATGGTCAGGAATACGCTCGCACCCACGGTTGTGAGGGGAGGGGATAAGGTGAACATCATCCCCTCATCCTGCGAGCTGAGCGTCGACTGCCGCCTCCTGCCCGGCTACGGCGAGGACTGGGTGCGCCGGCACCTTTCAGCTCTCCTAGAGGGGCTCGACTACGAGCTGGAGTTCATCCACAGGGATTCGGCGACCGAGTCGCCGGTCGAGACACCGCTCTACAAGGCTATCGAAGCCGCAGTAGCTTCCGAGGTCCCCGGTGCTCTGACAGCACCCTACATGTCTACCGGTGGCACCGACTCGCGCTTCTTCAGGCTCTCGTTCGGCTCAGCCGCCTACGGCTTCGTCCCGCTGCGCAGCGACCTGCCTGTGAGCGAGATGCTGCGGCTGCCCCACGGTGTCGACGAGCGAGTGTCGCTGAAGAACATCGAGTTCTGCTACCGCTTAACAAGCAAGACGCTCGAAGCCTTCTACTCGCCCCGCTGAAGCGCGGGGGAAAGAGTTATAGCGCAGCTGTACGTGAGGGTAGAGTGCAGCGCAGGCTGCTAGCAGCAGTGCTCCTGCTGGTCGCGTACGCGCTCCTCACAGTCTACCTCGAGCTAGGTCTAGGCGTCTCGCGGCAGGAGGGCTACGTGGAATCCGGGGGCGCGTTTCTCCGCTACGTTGAGTGGAGGCCAGCCTCCGCTCCTAGGGGCGTTGCAGTCCTGTACCACGGCTTCGGGGGTAGCTCCGAGATGATGGGCTGGCTCGGGATGGAGCTCGCGCGCAACGGCTTTCACGTACTGGCTTTCGACAGCAGAGGGCACGGGAAGAGCTCTTCGAGCTTCAACATCACCGCCTCCACCCTCCTCAGCGACCTCGACGCGCTGCTCACAGCCGCGAACCTCAAGGGGGAGCCGCTGGTCCTGGTGGGCCACAGCATGGGCGGGGCAGCTGTCCAGACGATCGCGAGCAGGGGGGTGCCTGTCGAAGCCCTGGTGGTCATCGCTTCAAGGCCTGCTGCGGAGGCTCCCGCGAACCGCTCCCTGCTAGTTCTCGCAGGGCTAGACGAGATATTCCCACCGTCAGCCATCCAGCAACAGAGCCTGAGAGGCTGGGACTTGCTCGTGCTCCCGCTCGACGACCACCTCTCGGTGCTCTACAGCCCGGCAGCGGTGAACGGGATCCTCGAGTGGCTCCTCGGGAGCTACGCGTCCCTTGTAGGGGAGCGCCTCCTCGCCACTATTGCGCGCAGCGCCACCGCGCTCCTCCTGATGGTAGTGGCTTCCTCTCTACTGGCAGCCGGCAGCCCTGGAGGCACCTTTAAAGCGTCTTTCAAGCGCTGCGTTCTTCTCGCCGTGCTGCTCGCTCCGCTCGCCTTCCCCGCCTACCTGCTCCTCTCGAGAGCGGTTCCGGCGCCGGTTGCTGTATACATCCTCTCGGTGCTGTACACTCAAGCTGCCGGCGCGGCTATCGCTTCGAGGAAGAGCCTCGGAGAGCTTACCGGGAGCTCTCTACTCATGACGCCCAGGGTCGCCGCGTCGAGCCTAGCTATGAGCGCTGCCGCCTACCTGCTCCTCCACGAAGCGCTTCAACCCTTCTTCAACGTGGAGCCCAGCCTCTACCGCGCACCGCTCACCCTCCTCCTCTTCCTCCTAGCTTTCCCGCAGGCGTTTGCCTTCGAAGCCTTCGCGAGGCCAAGCTTCACCGGGGGCTTCGCGGCACGCTTAGCCAAGTCTATAGCTCTACGCGCAGCAGGCTTCCTCGCGGCGTGGGCAGCAGCGGCAATCGCGCTCGGGCCGGCAGGCTTCTCAGGCTACCTCCTAGTGGTCACCATGGTGAGCTTGCTCCTCCTAGTGCCTATAGACGCCGCCGCGACATCGTGGGCTGCTCGGGGCTCGCCTCTCGGGAACGCGCTCTGGACCTCTCTAACCGTGTCGCTCCTCATCTCAGCAGTCACCCCGATCCTGTAGAGGCGCAGCTTAATCCGGAAAAGTTTTTACAGGTAGTTCTCGAGAGGCGCTTGCTCGCCCGATGACCAGCGACCTAGCCGCTGCAGCACGAGAAGGTGGCTTGCGCGCAGTCTCCCTCCTCGGCGGCCAAGCGGTCTCCTACCTCATCGCGGGGATCGGCTCGATCATCATCGCAAGGCTCCTAGGCCCCGAGGGCTACGGCCTGTACAGCCTCGCGCTCGCAGTGCCGACGCTGGTAGCGCTGTTCACCGACTTCGGAGTCTCCCAAGCGCTAGTGCGCTTAACTGCTCGAGAGCGCGGGAGCCCGGATCTCCCCGGCAAGGTTGCCTCAGCTCTACTGTTCGCGCTGTTTACAGCGCTGGCTGCAGCCTCCGCAGGGGTCCTGGCGGCCCCGCTCCTCTCGGAGATCGTCGTGAGGAGGAGCGCGGTGGCTTTCGCCGCAGCTGTAGGAATGGCGTACGTTGCTCTCAACAGCGTAGCTTTGGCCAGCTACTCAACCCTGCTGGGTCTCGGAGACGCTCGAGGGCTCGCGCTAGCCCCAGTAGCGCGCGAGACTGTGAAGACTCTAGCAGCTCCAGCTCTCATACTTCTCGGCCTCGGCTACCTGGGAGCTGTGGTCGGCCACGTTGCAGGCTACGCGGCCTTCGCCGCCTTCACGGTAGCGAGAGTGGTGAAGCAGCTAGGTGTGGCTAAACCCGCTGAGCCTGCTCAAGTGAGGCTGCTGCTCTCCTACGGCTTACCGCTCTACGCGGGGACCGTTGTCTCCACGCTCATTAGCACGTACCAGCTGTCAGTTCTAGCGTGGCTCGTGAGCGATGTTGAGATCGGCAACTTCCGGGCGGCTTCGAACTTCGCCGCCCTGCTCAGCGTCCTCTCAGCCCCGATAGCGTCCGCGCTCTTCCCGATGTTCTCCATGATCGACGGGCCAGAGACCGCGGCAGCGTTCCGCTACTCTGTGAGGTACACAGCCCTAGTCCTGGTGCCAGCCGGCGTGTTCACCGCTCTCGCAGCACCAGACCTCGTCCGCACCGTCTACGGGCGGGAGTACGCTCTCGCCCCCCTCTACCTCTCGCTCCAAGCCCTAGCGTACCTCTACGCTGGGCTGGGCTCCGCGGTCCTCGGGAGCTACTTCCAGGGGTTGGGGAAGCCTGAAGTGAACTTCAGGGCGGCGCTAGTATCGTCTGCAGTGATCCTAGTGCTCACACCTCCTCTAGCGGCAGCCTTCCGCGTTGCGGGAGCGGTCGCAGCTACCCTCGCTGCAGCTCTAGCATCGCTGCTGTACCTCCTCAGGGAGGCTGGGAAGCTTGGCGCGAAGCTCGACTTGAACTACTCGCGGCGAGTGTACCTCGCCTCCCTCCTGGCGGGGCTGGCTCAGGCTCCTCTGCTGCTCCTCGAGCTGCACCCGCTGCCGAGGCTAGCTCTCTCGGCCGCAGTCTTCCTCGCAGCGTACCTCGCCTGCTGCGTACTAGTCAGGTGCTTAACGCTGGAGGACGTTGAGAGGCTGAAGAGCATCCTCGCCGTACCGCTCCTCAAGCCTCTCGTGGATAGCGCGGCGAGGCTAGCAGCGCGGTTCATCGCTTCCCTCGAGAGAAGCGGGAGCGGCTGACCTCCGGCCCGCAGCCGAAGCGAAGTATTTTTATAAGGAGCGTGTCAAAGCGTCTCGATGAACAGGGATCAAGCTATTGGAGCAGCGCTGATGGTGGGCTCTATCGCCGGTATAATCATCTACGGCTGGCTTCTCACCTCCCCCTACAGCTTCTTCATACTTCAGCTCACGGCTTTCGTCGCTGTGGCCGGGGTTCTCGCGATACTAGCCTGGATCGGGTACACCCTAGCCACTACCCCGCCCCCGAAGCCCATCGAGGAGATAGAGAAGGAGATCGAGGAAGAGCTGAAGAAGCTGGAGGAGGAGGCGAAGAAGGAGGGGCAGGGGTGCTGCCAGGAGAGCCAGTCCGCGCAGCAAGCTGCGTGAAGGCGCTTTCACCCTAGCTTCTTCTTTTGCGCGAAAGGGGTAAATCGCCCCGCGCGCCCTCAGAAGTGGTCGTCATGGGCTACGTGCGGTACCTGGGCCACGCGGCGTTTGAGATCTTCTTGAGCGGCAAGAGAGTTCTCGTCGACCCCTGGCTCACGAACCCTCTCTCGCCCGTTAAGCCCGGAGAGCTCACGGGCGTGGATATCATCGTGGTGACGCACGACCACGGGGACCACGTCGGCGAAGCAGCTGAAATCCTGAAGAGGAATCCCGGCTGCAGGCTCGTCGCGGTTTACGAGACCGCGGAGAGGATCGGCAGGGAGGCGCGCAGCGGGCAAGCGATTGGCGCGAACATCGGCGGAACCGTGAAGCTCGGCGAGGTCGAGGTCGTGCTGGTGCCCGCGGTGCACAGCTCCTCCACCGGCTCCCCGGCGGGGGCGGTGATCGTCGGGCGCGAGGGAGCGGTCTACCACGCCGGCGACACGGGACTCACGATGGATATGAAGCTCGTCGGCGAGCTCTACTCGCCGCGCGTAGCTCTGCTACCTATCGGCGGCCACTTCACCATGGGGCCTAGAGAGGCTGCGAAAGCGGTGGAGCTCATCCAGCCTGAGATCGCGGTGCCGATGCACTACGGGACTTTCCCCGTGCTCTGGGGCAAGCCTGAGGAGTTCAAGAGGCTCGTCGAGGAGAGGGGCTTGAGGACCCGCGTGGTTGTGCTCAAGCCGGGGGAGAAGCTCGAGCTCTAAACCGGGTAGTCGTGCCTGGTTAGCAGCCAGGGGTTACCGATGTGAACGCTGGATAGCCCCTCCTCTCTCGCTGCTTTCAGGGCTTCGAGCGCGTGCCTCCTGCTCGTCGCGGGCAGGTCCCGCATCCGGAAGTCCGGGTGGAAGGCTAGCAGGGAGTAGGGGGTCTCGGGGTTCACCGAGGCGATGAACTTGGCGATCGCGCGCACCTCCTCCACGTCCACGTATCCCGGAACCAGCAGCGTGCTCGCGGTGAACAGCGGGACCTCCGGCCGCTCCCTCGCCAGCTCCATAGCGCGCTTCGCGTTCTCGAGCACTGCCCCCACATCCCTCCCCGTCAGAGCCTTGTATATGCTGGGTGTCCACGCTTTCAAGTCGAACTTCACGATCCCCCCGCTCTCCAGGGAGGTTTTGAGCACTGCGCTGAACACGCGTGCACTGAAGTGCCCGTTAGACTCCCAACAAACCCTCATCACCCTCCCCTTGAACCTCTCTCTGAGCAGGCTGGCTACCCGGAGCGCGTGCGAAACCTGCGGCGAGGGGTCTCCGCCGAAAAAGCAGACGCAGGTGGTCGGCCTCCGCAGAGCAGCTTCGACGAGCTCTTCAGCGCTCACGCGGGGGCTGCGGCTAGATAGCAGCCGCCTGTAGAACCAGTTCTGGCAGAAGAGGCAGTTCGAGTTGCAAGCACCGTAGAACACCGCGAGGTTCGCGTAGCCGTCCTCGCAGCCCGGGCTCACCGCCCACTTCGGGTAGCCCAGCCCCGTAGCCCCCGGGCAGAACCAGAAGGCGACGCAGTTCGTCGGGTGGGGGTCGTAGTAGTACTCCAGGATCCCTGTGCGCGGCGCGCCAGCAAGGTTCACCAGCCTTCCCTCCTCGTTGCGCACGAGCCCGCAGTAGCCGACACCACCCTCCGGGATCTCGCAGCCCGCGTCGCATAGCCCGCACCTCAGCCCCTCCCTGCTCCTCGGCGGCTCTGGCGGAAGGCCTAGCCTGGCCCGCTCGGCCCTGTGAGCCTCCATAGCTACTTCCACAGCCTTCGGGTCGCTCCTCAAGCACTCAGCGCACACCCCCAGCGCTGAAGAGATCAGCATGGAGCGGCGCCCGCAGACTTTACACTCCCCCACCTCCAGCTCCGTAGCATCCCCGAAGAGCTCACCCTTAAAGCTGACCGTGCCTGGAGGCGCGGAGCTCCGCCGGCCGCCCCTAAGCCCCTAGGCGAGGGAGGGGTAGTGGAGGTAGCGCAGCCCGAGGAGCTTAGCCACCGCTCTGAGCTCTTCGACGACGTTGCCCGGGATGAACACGTGGTGGTTTGCAGGCGCGGCGCGCGGCAGCTCTTCAGCCCAGGGCCCGAGCTCGACGAGCGCTTGCGTCCTGCAGGCTGCCCCGCTCAGCAGCCCGGACTCCACAACCTTCGCTAGCCCTGCACCCAGCACCGCGAAGTCTGGGGAGATCGAGGCGATCGTGTAGGTGCTGTGGGCCAGCTTCCCCGAGAGAGCGTGCGGGTAGCCGGACTCGAAGTGCGGGAGCACTCTACCGCTCTCAACCATGTTGAAGGCGATCGTGCAGTGGGAGAAGACCCCCCGGGTCCCGCTGAACGCGGTAGCGTTAGCGATCCACCCCGCGTACCCTGTCAGCTCCCTCGAGACCAGCATGAGCAGCACTGCCTGAAGGTCCGCTTCGCACGCCGTGACGAGCCCTTCCGCGTTCAGCTTCGCGAGCGCGAGGCAGGGCGTCACCCCGCGCTTCACAAGGTAGTCGAAGCAGTCGATCGCCACGGCGTCAAACCTCCCGAAGAGCTCCCGCAGGGCCGCGTACACCCTCCCCACTTCGAGAAGCTTCTCCCCGGAGACGCCGAACGCTTCCCCCACCTCCTTGGCCAGCGCCCGGGAAACTGCCTCGTCAGCCTGCTCCACCATGCGCTCGAACTCGCTTTGAGTGATCAGCTCCACCCTGGCGCCCAAGCGGCGCTCGAGAGCCTCCGCCTGAGGAGGTAGAGCGTCTTGGATCACCGCCACCCTGACGCCGTGAAGCTTCGCAGCGGCGAGCACCGCTCTTGCTAAGCGCCGCCCCCGCTCCGCGCAATCCCCGCTCCACGGGCTGTAGCAGGGTGAAAGCCAGACCCGAACCCCCCTCGCCTCCAGCTTGTACCGGGCGGAGATCGCTGAAGCGAGGCTGTTGTGCTCCCCGTGAGCAAGCATAGCGACTGCAGCGAAGCCGCCCGCGCTCACGAACTCCTGGGCCAGCTTACTCGTCCCACCGGTCAGGAAGAGGAGGATCGGCAAGCCGCCGGCAGCCGAGGACCCAGCCCTCCTAGCCTCCTCGACGCTAGTGACCACGTCTACCTCCTCCACAGCGCTCCCGAAGGCGGTGCGCAGCGCAGCCAGGAGCTTCGAGTAGTACTCCTCGCCGTGCAGCCTCGAAGCTAGAGGTACGAGGACTGTTCTCACCGGCATAATGGCCTCATGGAGGGCAGACAAAAATCCCTTGCTTAGCTGTTACCTCCCAAGTTCTCGTACCGGCCATAGCTTTCAAGCGAAGGCTTAGCCAGTTAAACTGCCGGCAAGCTTTTTCGCTTCCTCCAGCGACCTCTCCGTGCGCCTTCTCAGCTCTTCTCTCGCAGCTTTGTCGACACGGACCCTAAGCAGCATCTCCATGGTCTCTGAAATGCTTTCCTCATCGTTAAGGAAAAAGAGCGCGTAGCCGCCGAAAAGCTCGCGAAGCGTTTTAGTCGAAGACACTGCGAGAGGCTTCGCTAAGGCTACCGCCTCCCAGGCTGCCATCATCGCAGTGTACTCCCTCGTGGTTGCTGCCACAACCCCCCTCGCGCACGCCAGGAGCCTGTAGTACTCATCATCCGGAAGGAATCCGGTGAACTTAACGCGCGGGTTTTCGTAGCGCTTAAGCCAAGGCCTCCTCCCCCAATTACCCGTTACGAATAGCTTGACGTCTCCCCTAACCCTGTGGAAAGCTTTCACCACCTGCTCGACAGGCTCAGGGAGCGAACGAAGCAGGCATAACTAAGTACTCTTCCCCCTCCGGGCATTTCCAGGCGTAGCGGCTGCGGAGCCGCTGCTCGAGCAGCGGCCAGGGATCGTAAACGACGAGGATCCTATCCTCCCAGCTGTGCGGCAGCAGTTCTAAAACCTGGTTGTTGTGTACGATAACAGCATCGCATCTTTCGAGAAGCTTCTTGAAAGGCGCGTTGAGGACGAAACTTTTCCAATCGTCGTGCACGAGAAACCCGCTGTGTACATCAGCCACCAACCTAAACCCGTATACTCTCTTAAGGGTCACAGCTTCAGCGAGGAGGGGACCCTGGGGGAGTTGAATCCACACGTTCCGTGCTGTCGAGCGCCGCAGCAGCTGAGCTGTTCCCGCCATAGCCCTTAAGTAAGGCGGGAATCCCGGAAGAAGCCACTTTCATCCCGAGCAGCTCTGCGAGCAGCTCTGTTCTTCTAGAGAGGCGCCGCCAAGCGATAAATAAACCGCATCATCTGCTACAACTCTGCGTGGTAGTTTTTAATAGCTTCACAGACGTCGGGAAGATCCCCCCTTAGGCTGCGGGCAACGTAGTACCTCCACATCAGCTTCACAAGCTGCTTCTTCACAGCTATCGGCACCCCTTGTGCGCCGTACACGCGCAGGTGAACCCAGACCGTTGGTGCCAGGCCAACCACGGGCCTCACAAGGGAGAGCCACGCGCCGAGCCGCGACCGCGGCACACTGTAGCTCTCTGCGACTATACCGTACTTCAAAGCTACTTTGAGCGCTTGCTTTATTTGCTGCTTCTCCCTGCTGAAAGTCAGCGGCTCTGGAGGGTGGAGGTGCGTCACGCCCACCGGGTTGACCACGTACCTGTACCCCCTGCACCGCACGTAGTGGTGAAGCCACGCGTCCTCGAGCACGTGCAGCTCCGGCGGGATTCTCACCCCTTCCACTGCCTTCCTCCTAAGCAGGGTGTCGTGCGTCCCACCCCTACGCTCGAACGCCTCGACGAGGTAATCCCCGTAGTCCCGCCCCAGAGCCTCGATGTAGCGTTTCTTCGAGATATCAGCGTCCCAGTTGATACCCCACACCTCTCCCACACGCTCATCCTCTAAGGCTTTATTCTCCTCGACCCACTTCCACCAGCCCTGATTTAGAACGCAGTCGTCGTCGAGGAACATTAACCACTCCTCGCTGAAGTTCTCGAAGAAGGTGTCGAGTGCCGTCTGCCGCGCCGTCGCCCGGGTGGGGTGGCTCCAGCCCTGTGGGAGCCGGGAGCGCGTCGCAACAAGCTCTTTGCCATTTTCCTCTGCGAACCTCCTCACAGCCTCTGCTGTCTTCTCCGAGGAAGAGTCATCCACCAGGATGACGCTGTAGTAGGGAACCTGGAGCGATGCTTCGAGAACTTTCAGAAACACATCCTCGCCAACGCGCTCAACACTGTCCTTCACGATCATTGAGAGCACAGCTTTAACCATGCAACTCAAGGAGTAAGGGGAGAGGAATAAAAAAAGTATCACTGGCGATTCTCCGTAAGAGGATCTAACGTGTTGTGTCTCCGAGTTAGCCATCTGAGGCTGCTGAGAGCGCTGTATACAGAACGAAGATGTTTATCAGAAGCCCTACGTTTTAAACCTCTTTTTGCGACTTGAACTGCAGCATATCCTAAGAATGTAGCTCGCAGCGGTTAAGGCGAGGAGAATATTACACCGAACTACCGCGTAGACCAGGAGAGATAAGACGGGCGCGTACCCGAGGTATAACGCGTGTCTCGGGTTGCGAGCAAGGTAAGTTATAAAGGGCCTAAGCCCTGGCTTCAGGTCTAAGCATAGGGCTTTAGCCTTACCCTTCTTCCTCAGCCCTTTCATAAGCTCTGAAAGCGGCTTGCCAGTGAAGATATCAACTCCAGGGTCGCTTGTGAGGTTCAAGTCTATGGCGCGCACTCCCTCATCGAGAAATACGCGGAAGCCCAATGCCCTCGCTCTCCAGCAGAAGTCTAAATCTTCGTAGAGAGTGAGGTCAGGATCGAAGCGCACCTTTTCCAAGGTCTCCTTCCTTATTAGAGTGGCGCTCATCGTTACAGCCGGCACTTCTACTACTCCTCCGGCAGCGCCACACCGCATTTTGTCGAGCTCCCGCCACCCCTCCTCAGCGTTTCTCACAGCGAGAAAACTCACCGGGGCCGAGATGATGTCAGCCCCCCATTTCGATCGCCGAGCCGACAAGCCTCTCCAGAGCGCAAGGCTGCATGATAACATCGCTGTCCCAGAAGAAGGCGAAATCCCCTCGCACACGTGATATGCAGATGTTCCTTGCCTCCGGGATCGTGCTTGGCTGAACGATTATCTTGTAGCCTGAGAACCCAGCTGTGGAAAGCAGATCCCTGCAGATCTTAACCGTTCTGTCCGTGCTGCCACCATCAACTACGACGACGTACAGCCTATCTTTCGGGTAGCTCTGCGAAATAAGGCTGCGCAGAGCTTCGCTGATAACTCTTTCCCTGTTGAGCGTGATGATGCAGACGGTAACGAGCGGTTTGCTGGCAGGCATTTCGCTGGCCATCCAGCCACCGGCGACAGTTGTAATGTATCGGTAAATATTTAGCTGAAACATTGCATACCTTTCCGCTCCGGCTTTGCCTATTTGCACTAAACGCCGGTTGCTCGATTAACTAATAAGCTTCTAGTCTCTCTCAGGAGAATATAGCTTGCTAGAAACTTCTCCAAAAGCTTTCTCTTTTGCTAGCTCAGCTGCCTGGCTTGGGTGTATTTCTCTCTATTTTGCTGCCTAATCCGATCGCGAACAGCCGCTGTGCCCGGTGGGAGCTCCAGCACTCCAAGTCCTACCTCTTGCTTACAGGTTCTCACGCGCTTCGATGGAGGCTTCGATTCGAGTTCAGAAGAACCAGAGAGTGCAGGTCAGAGTTCTAGCGCTCTTCTCAACCAGGAAGAGAAGCAGGGGGAGCCTACTGCTGCGAGGTTTTCTTCGGGGCGGGCGGCTTAGACGCGCTAGCAACGCTCACCTTCTACATTCTCTGCTTTCTGACAGCCCTGGGCCTGGAGGAGGTAGATTTTGAAGGATCCTTCCTTCAGGAGGTAGAGGTCTCCACAGTCGAGCTCTAGCTCAGCGAAGGTCACGAGGATAAGCTTGCCAGTACTGTTGAGAAGGCTGCACGCTTTCACGCTCAAGGGTGTAGCATCCCAGATCAGTGCGGAGGGGGTGGGGTTGCGCACCGCTAAGTGCACCCACCTAGCCACGTTCCCGTTTTCAGCGAGGACCGGAGCTCCCGGCGGGTTCTCCAGGAAGTATTCGGCCACTTCTGCCAGCTGCTCTGCGCTGGGAGGGCTGGGTCCGAAGAACGAGGGAACCTCTCTGAGGCTTGAAGTGTATTTGGCTGCCTGGCCTAAGGAGAAGGCGTTGAGCGTGCTGGGCAAAGCCACTAGAAGGAGGTAGGCGGCGATAATCCTCCTATCTTTTGTAGCGCCAACGAGCCCGGCGGCTGCTAGGGTGGAGGCGAGAGGTGCTGCGCCGATCAGGAACCTGTACCACGTGGTCACCGCGGTGTAAGGAGCTATCAGCGGAGATAGGCCGGCAGACATCAGAGCTGCTAAAACCAGTTTAGTGTACTTCAAGCCGGGTCTCGCGAGAGCCAGAGCCGCGAAGGGCAGAGTTAAGCCGTAACCAGCCGCCAGGTAGCTCGCAGCCTCGCCTGTAACTGCCACAACGTCCGCGTAGGCCGCCATGCCTGGGAAGGCGACTCCAGTATACTCGCTGGGAGCTACGAGCCGCGTGAAACCCCAGTACCAGAGCTCGAGGGCGGTCGAAGCGGCCAGAGCCGCGGCACCGGTCGCAATCGACGCGGCATCGCGGCGCCTCATAGCGCTTACTACGTAAGCTAGGGACAGAATGATAGCGGCGAACGCCGTCACCTCGTGGCTCATCGCAGCGAGCACGACGAGCGCAGCCGCAGCGAGGCGGCTACGTGAGCTCTCGCGTAGATCGTCGATGTCGAGGCAAGCAACTGCGGAAACCAGGAAGATGGAGCCGAGAAGCTGGCGGTGGTAATCCCACGAGATCCTAAAGTTGAGGAAGTAGAGCGCCGTCAAGGTACCCGCCAGGAGGCTGGCCTTCCAGCCCAGCCTGAGGACTCTCTGAGCGTAGAGCACCGTTGAGGCAGCTAAGGTGGCGTACGCCAGCGGCGGGTAAAGCTTGAACGCTACCCAGGCGTGGCCAGCTAAGGCGGCCGGCAGCAGTACGATGTCGAGAAGCGGGGGAATGTTGCGCAAACCGCCCATCCAATAGTAAGAGGTGAAAGGGTTCAGCTTCTCCGCGAAGTCAAGGAGGTGAGCCATGTATTCGACGGTATCCCACCCCACTGGCCAGGGCCACCAGAGAATCTCAGGAGTGATCCTCCACGCGAACGCGAAGAGGAAAGCTAGGAGCACAGCCGTCCAAGGCCTCGCCGTGACCGCGCTCGCAACCGACCTCAGCCCACTAGTAAGCTGAGCCTCCACTTCCGCGAGGGTCGGGCCGCGAGCGAGTTCAAGCGGAGAGCCAACCAAGGCGTGAAGCGCGGAAGACGCAAAGATGAGGAGCGAACCCGGGAACACCCAGAAGGAGAGGCTAAGCCCGAGGGTCGTATACGGCCCGCCGAGAGGCGGGATAACGATGAAAGGAACCATGTAGAGAGCGTTAACGGCGAGCGAGCCCAGCCTACCTACAGCGACCAGCACAAGCCCCTCCAGCTCGAGCATGAGGGTTGAGTAGATGCTCGCCCTACCCCAAAAGAGCTTGAAGTCGGCGGCTGCTGTCAGAAGCGAGAACGCGGCAGCCCCCCAGATAGCGTAGTCGTAAAGCACGACATTGAATTCCGTTTCAAAGAGAGGCTTAACAGCAAACACGAGCATGAAAGCAGCGAGCGCAGGCAACGGGCGAGCTTTCATCATTATCGAGCTGCTCGAGCTATCAGGGTGCACGGTCTCCCACCAGAGAAGAAATATTTCTTTTTATCTTCAGACTAGCGAGTCTTAGTCCCCCGTACCCCAACTTTCCTTCAGCGGTACCTTTTTCTCCATCTCTCTGGCAGCCTCCTCCGCCTCCTCCAGCTCCTTAAGGGTATTAACGGACATCCAAGCCCCCTGTGGAACTACGAAGGCGTTAAGCCTCCTCCTATCCGCGAGAAGAGGCAGGAGAGTGTTCTCGAACTCTACCGCGCGCGGTGCGCTCATATCCACGACCTCCGAAAGGAGCTTCAAAGCCTGAGGCTCGAAGATGTAGAGGCCCGTGCTCGCGTAAACCCTCAGTGATGGCTTCTCCTCGAACTTTACCGCTAAGCCTAGGGCATCCACCTCTACGACACCGTAGGGAAGCTGGAGCCCCGCGACGACCGCGACGCTAGCCCAAACACCCAGCCTTCTCACAGCTTCAAGGTGGCTCGCGAGGAACCGGAGAGGCAGCGTCCCATCTAGAAAAACATCATCGGGGAAAGCTACGAGCACTCTTCTACCAGGGTCGAGGCAGCCCGTCTCCAGAGCGTGCTTTAGCGCTTTCCCCTTCCCCACCTTCGGGAGCGGCGGGTCCCTGCACACTCTCACCCTGACCCCGAACTGCACCTCGCTCGCGCGTCTCGCAACCTCCTCGTGCCTCGCCAGCACAGCGAACTCTTGAAAGCCGCTAGAAGCTAAGTAGCGGATGCAGCGGTCGAGGAGCGGCACCCCGTTCAGCGTGATCAGGGGCTTCGGCACCCCGATGAGCCCCATCCTCTTACCCTCACCACCCGCCATCACTGCGACCTGCGTGGCAGCAGCTTCTCGGCTCAGCAGCTCAAGCGCGCTCACACCTCCTACTCTGAAGACCTCTCCATTATTCTTAACTCCGCCCCCAGCGCAGGAGCGGGCAGCACCAGGAAGGCTAGACGAAGCTATAGAGCAGAGACTTACAGCTGCAACAAGCCTCCAGGAAGTTACCGGCTCTACCCGCGGCCTAACCGCTACGGAAAGGAAAATACCTAAAAGAGTAGAAATAGTCTTAACATGTTACCCGCTACTGCTTCGTATCTTTTAGCTCTCAAGCAGCAATGTTTATTTATAGGCATTCAGCTTCCCTACATTGTATGAGAATGTCGATCGTAAAATGCCTTACCCTCCTGCTTCTTATAGCTTTACTGGTTGTGGCGACAACGGTTTTCTCCGCTTCCACCTTCCCAATGGAGGTGAAGGATATAAAAACTCTTGATGAGGAAGGCAACCCTAAGACCAGCTTCAGGAGGGGCGACCTAGTCCTAGTGCAGGCGACGGTCGATTGCCCCTTCATGTTCTACGCGCCTCCCCAGTACGACTTCCTTTTCATCGTCAAGTTCGTAAACAGCCAGGGTGTAACTTTCTACTACGGCGTAATCTACGGATCCCTGCAACCGGGTAAGAGCGCAACGTACGCTGTAGGCGGAAAGATACCGGAAGGGGCACCCACGGGAACCTATAGAGCGTACATCTACGTCTGGAGCAACTGGCCAGCGTACGAGACGCCGACGGCTTACGCTGAAGTAAAGTCTGTAGACTTCACGGTGACGGGCGGCTAGAGGACTTTGAGTCTCACATCTTGAATGTAACATCATAGCCTGCGGCGCTGACCGAGGCTGGACAAGTAAGCATCCCGATGTCAGACGCGTGGGATGTACTTCGGTGTGCCGAAGAAGCTGTAGTGCGAGCAGAGCGGGAGGGGCGGACTAGGGGTCTCGAGAGGGCCACGAGCCTGCTGCATGAGACGCGGTCCCTTTTCGAGCAGAGTAAGTCCAAGGTTGCTCAGGGTAGGGCCCTAGAGGCGGCGAACTCGGCAATAAGCCCTCTAGCGATTTTCGCACCAATAGCTATAGCGATTGTCGTGGTGATCGTATTAGGCTATCTAGCGTACAGAGCAATTAAGATGAGAAGGGCTCTTAGAATCCGAATTCGCATTTTTCTTTCCTCTTAAGTTTTTTGAATGCAGTAAAGGTTATATAGTGCAAAGTAAAAGCTTCAGCGTGTTAAGGCAGCTATCCTCTTTAATCATACTGCTTTTGGTATTTCTCGGCTATTGTTCTCTCGCCTCACCTTACTCGGTGACCGCCACCCCCAGTAAAAGCGAGTACGCGCCCGGCGAGACTGTTAGCATAAGCGTTAGGATAACGCCGGCAGCGACAGTCGTGCTTTTGTGGGAGGTGAAAGACCCTTCAGGTTCTAGAAGAGATTTCGGGCAGCTCACGTGCCAAGGGGGCTCCTGTAGTTTCTCCTTTGTGACGGGCAGTAACTGGCCTACAGGAACTTACAGCGTAATAATCGCCGTTTCTGGAACCAACGATAAGGGGTATACGTCCTTTGTCCTTCGAACCCCGGCTCCTCCTCCACCACCTCCTCCACCGACCATTGACTACGAGTCGCTCGCAAGGAGCAGGATCGCCGCTGTGAACTCGTCTCTACGCGAGCTTTACGCAGCCTTGGAATCTCTATCATCGATATTGAGCCAAGTTGGCGTGGAGATAGATCCCAACTACAGGAAGCAGCTAGACAGCATCAATGAGACGCTGAGCAGAGCGGTAAGCTACTACAACGCGAAGGATTACGAGACTGCTTACTCCACCGCCAACACTGCCTTCCAGATGGTGAGCGGGTTCGTCGAGAGCTTCTCGGGCGATCTGCTGAGAGCACTAGCGATCATAGCGAGAGACCTCCAGGCTAAATCGACCGACGCCGTGACCGCTGACCTCCTTAAGAGCCTTGAGAAGGAGCTGGGTAGAGCCTCGCCGAGAGATAGCGACATACTTTCTAAGCTCTCAACCTGGAGCAGAATCCTAGTCGTAGTGGCACGCACCCTGAAAGTTCCCGAGCTCGAGGCAAGCCTAAACGAGCTAACTCTCAAGCTTGAGCGCCTCGGCGCGGCTATCAGGGCTCTTAACCAGACCAATGCTGAGCTTCAGGCGCGAATTACGGTGCTGGAACAGGAGAAACAATCTCTCTCAGATAAGCTCTCCAGCGTTCAGAAGCGCCTCGACGAAGCGACAGCCGAGATAGACCGGCTGACGCGAGCGAATGCTGACCTGAGCAGCGAGAATGCTGAGCTGAAGAAGCAACTTTCTGAGAGCTTGCCGAGGAGTACTGCGAACGCTGCTGCTATAGTCGCTGCAGTTTCAGGGTTGGGAGTAGGGATAGCTATCAGCAGGCTAGTAAGAAGAAAGCGGGTTAGCAAGTAGAAGAAAGCCGTCCGTGGGCGGCTAAACGTGAAAGTCGGGAAGCTAGCGAGAGCCTTACCCCTCGTGATAGGTGTAGCTTTTTTCGCTTACGCGTCTTTAGGCTGCAGTGATGGGCTGCGCGCTTACGCTGGCTACTGGGCTCTCAGCAGCCCTCTTAAGCCGGCTGACGACAGGCACGGCTCGCCCGTCGTAATTGTCTCGGTTAGGGAGCTGGGAGAGAGCGTTAAGGTGACCCTGCTGAGAACGTACTCCCTGCCCGGCCTTCTCGACTCTACAGTTGATGTGAAGCTCTACCTGGAGGATGGGACAGTATCTGTCACTAGGGTTAAGGTACGTCAACCACTAGGGACGCTGCAGGAGCTCTGGTTTCTTGGCGGCGGTCATCCCATCAAGTGCACGGAGGTAAGCGTGCGCGTAGACGGGGTGGAAGCAGCGAGGTGGAGCACTTGTCAAGGTTAGGCGCCGCCACGTCTGCAGCCGGGCTAGCGGCACTGGGCGTCAGTGCTGTTCTAGCGTGGACTTACGCGGTATCTCTTCTCCTACCCAGCTGTCCATCCCAGGAGGGCGGGGTCGTTGTGCGCCTTATAACCCTCCCTCTCGGCGAAGCGGGCGTACTCTTGTGGGCTCTCCTCCTGGTAGTAGCCTCGAAAGGCTTGGTGGAGTCGTGGGGGTGGCTCGCAGTATCGGCTCTCGCTGCCGGCTTCTCCTCGATTCTCGTCGGCGACCCGTTCCTCCTGGCTATGCTCTCCGCTGCTTACGTGGTTCTCGCAGCTTTCAGGAACCTGAGGCGCTGCCTGGAAGCGGTAGCAGCTGGAGTAGTAGCGGTGGAAGCCCTGTCGATCGCCTACCTTTTAGCCAGAGCTTACGCGGTTAAGCTGCCGCTGCCTCCTGCGCTCCCGTACCACCTCTCTCTCTACTGTCCTCTCACCGTAGTGGCACCGCTGATCGTGCTCGCTACCGCGCTCGCATCCCTAGGGGCGCTAGCTCTCGAGAGAAAGAGCAAGGTCTATGCTCCAACCTTGGGGAGTCTCGGCCTCCTCGTAGGGCTGGCGACCTGCATCCTCCTGTGGCTAGTGATTTACGCTTCAGCGCTTAACCCGGGTGTGGAGCTTATCGGAGTAGACTCGGTGACAAGGTACTACCCTCACGCTATCACGCTCCTTGAGGGCGGGCTGCCCAGCGTTATATCGATCGGCTACGATCGACCCCTGTACTACCTTTTTCTCTACAGCCTAGCGACCGCTCTGGGTCCTTTCGAAGCAGTGAAAGCACTGCCGCTGTTCTCCCTAATCTTGCACACGCTTTCCTCTTATGCCGTAGCGAGGGAGCTGGCCGGGAGGAACGTGGCAGCGCTAGCGTCTGCGCTAGCCCCTCTAACTTACACGGCGACTGCCGGCCTTTTCGGAGGACTCTTCAGCAACTGGACAGCTCTCTCCACGGGGTTGTTCTCGGTAGCTTTCCTATCGCGGTGGCTCAAGCAGGGGAGAGCCCGGTGGCTTGCGCTGCACTACGTGATGCTGGTGGTGACTGTGGCTACCCACATCTACATGGGCGCCGTTTTCTTCGCATCCACCTCGCTATCGCTGAGCCTCTTCCTCATCTCTAAGAAGTACAGGAGGAGGGCTTTAGCCGCGCTTACCCTTCAGCTAGCTTTGGCCGCGCTCGGCTTCTACCTAGCTGACAGCGCGGCGGCTCAGCTGGGCTTCCGGTCACCATCCAACGTGGTCTCCGCTTTAACACGCTCTTGGTGGAGTAGGGTTCAGAAGTCTCAGCTATTCTCGCCAGCTTGGTGGAGAGATTTCAGCTTCAACGTCTACGAGTACGCTGCAACAGCAGCTCTAGACCCTACTGTCTGGCTGCTCACCGCTGTTGGTATCGCGTCCCCCAAGCCTTCCGAGCTCTGCAACCCCTTCCTCGCGCCCTGGCTGATCGTAGTCTACCTGCTCTCGGTGACAGCCCCCTTCGAGCTAATGTGGAGGTCTCTGTACGACTACCCCTTCTCGCTCAGCGAAGCGCTCGGCCTCGCGTATATCCTCTCGCTTATCGCAGAGAAGGCTGGGGAAAGAGCAGCGCTCCTGTGGTTAGCTGCTATCATCTTCTTCAAGCTAGGCTACACGCTAGCTTTCACCGTCGGATTAGCAGCCTGAGGAGGCAGAGTCCTAGAAGCGTGCGCGAGAAGCCCAGCAGGCTCTGCGTTTTCTCTGCGCTGTGCCGGGCGAGAGCCGGGAAAAGTGTTTATGTGCGGGCAGTCTTCTTTGCCTGGAGCTTATGGGCTACCTGGCTCTCGCCCTCTGCGCGCTACTCGTGCCGGCTCAGCTCCAGGGCTGCTCAGCTGAGAATCAGCTCCTAGAGGCCGTAAAGCTGCTGGAGAGGCTGAGCGAAGAGGGTTTTGACGTCTCAGCTCAGGTTCGGGCACTCAACGAGGCTCTGGAGCTTTGCCGCGCGAACAAGCCTGAGGAGGCTGAGCAGATCATTCAGCAAGTCACTAGCCAGCTTAGGGAGTACGAGCAGCAGCTCCCCTCGTACCGCATCGGCAAGTGGCTGCGCATCGGCGCCACCACCGCTATCCTGCTCGCATTTCCGCCTCTTTTCTACTACTTCTTCCCACGCGCGTACGCCCTCGCGTGGGCTTACTCTAGGAGGAAGTGGCTCGTAAAGAAAAAGGTGGGGAGGAGTGGTTCTAGACGATGAAGTCCTAGCAGTGCTAGCCGCCATCGTAACCGTAGCGTGCGTGATCGCGGTAGCCCTCACCCTGCCTAGAAGTAGTGAACCTTTCCTCGCTCTAGGGCTGCTGGGCGAAAGGGGGAAGATCGGAGATTACCCATCGAGAGTGCTCGTGGGGGAGCCGGTGAAGCTGCACATCTTCGTCATGAACCACCTTGGCAAGGCTGCGCTGCTGAAAGTTGTAGCGAAGCTCGGGTCTAGGGGCAGTCTCCCGACGAATTCAACCCCCCTCGAAGCTCCCCCGCTGTGGGAGTACGAGCTCGTGCTCGGCCATGGGGAGAACGCGACGATCCCCGTGCAGCTAGCGCTGGAGAAGGAGGGGGTGAACGTGGCGCTCGTCTTCGAGCTCTGGATGTACAACACGACTTCAGGCTCGTGGGTCTACACAGGCCGCTGGAACCACCTCTACATCAACGTCACGAAGGCTGGTGGAGTATGAAGGAGGGAAAACTCTGGAACCTCGTCCAGGAAAGGGCAAGGAGTAGGGGGCTGCTCAACGCTTGCCTCGACCTCTACAAGGCTTGGGCTGAGGGCGAGCTAGCTCTCGAAGATCCTTCCCCACCTCTCACTCTCCCCGAGTACCTCGTGAGGCCCGACTACAGCCTTTGGCTCTGGACTCTTCTCTCCCTCGCGACCCTCACCGCCGTGGTTGTGTGGGTCACTGAGAACGGCTTCGCCCCGCTGCTGCCGCTCCGCTACGTTCTCGGCTCGATTGCCGTGCTCTTCCTCCCCGGCTACTCGCTCGTGGAGGCGCTCTACCCGAAGGCAGGCGACCTGGAGCCCCTCGAGAGGCTGGCTCTCTCGATCGGGCTCTCGCTCGCCCTCGTCCCCCTCGTGGGCCTGGTCCTCAACTATACTCCCTTCGGGATAAGGCTCTGGCCTGTCGTGGCTTCCCTCGAGGGCCTCACCGTGGCTCTCGCGCTTACAGCGGCCTACAGGAAGCTCGTTTACCTAAGGCTCGAAGCCAGGGTGATCGCGGGTGGATAAGTGGCTGGCTGCAGCTACGGTTCTAGGAGTGTGCGGGTCAGCGCTGGCAATCTTCTCCTACTTTGTTCTCGGCAGCATTCCTCTCTCAGCTCTGGGGATCGGGGCTGTCGTCACCGCTGCTTCCCTCGCTCTAACCCCGTGCGAAGCGCCGTACCGCGAGGCAGTTCACTCCATGCTTGAAGCGTACGTGGCGAACATCTCGAGAGTGCTCGAAGAGCTTGCCGCACAGCCTGGAGCAGTCTACACGCCTGACGGAGTCATCGCGGTCCCGCTTAAGCAGCCCTCCAGCTTTCCCGGCAAACCCGACGCGAGCAGGCTGCTCTGGAGGAGCCCCCGAGGCCACTTCCTCATCCTCTCATCCCCAACCTACACTGTCGAGCAGGGCGCCGACCTCGAGGCAGCCCTGGAGCTGGTTTTAGTCGACACGCTGGGCATCTGCGACGCGGTGAGGGTGTCCTCGAGGGAGGGTTCAGCGCTAGTGGAGCTCGTCGGGGTGAAGAGGGCAGCTGAGCCCACTCGCTTCGAGCAGGTGCTAGGCCCCCTACCGGCCCACGTAGCTGCCACTGTAGCAGCCCGGGCTACAGGCTCGCCGGTGAGGATAGAGCAGTGGGAGAGGAGGAGGGGGAATCTCACCTTGAGGCTCTCGGTGGTGGGCGAGGGTGATCAGGAAGGATAAGCTCTTCAACGCTCTTCTACCCGGGCTCTACAGCGTGTCTGTCGCCGCTCTAGCGGCCCTGGGGGAGAGGAGGCTTGACGCCTACTTTTCGATCCTCGTCCTAGAGTACGCAGTGCTCCACGCGCTGCTGAGGCCGAAGCGGAAGGGCAGGGACTTTATATTAATAGCCCTCATTGCCCTGTTTACAGTGGTCGTCGCGTTGAGAATCGTGGAGGTGCTCGGCTTATGAGGACTCTCCTCCCCTTCCTCCTCTCTCTCATGGTGGCTGCAGCAACTTCTCCCCTCGCTCAACCGTACCCTCGCCACGTAAACCCCGACGAGGTAACCCCCTCAGTGGACGTCTTAAAGCTCACTCAGATTTACGCTGAGCTTGCCAGCATGCTCCGCAGCGAGAACTTCACCGGCTACCTTCAGCTGGGCCGGTACCTCCTCGAGCTTCAAGCGCCAGGCGATGTGGCGTTCATCATCTCGCGCTTTCACGAGCTTTCGCTCCAACAGGGGCTTCTGCTCAACTCCACCAGAGAGGCTTTGAGGGAGGCGGAGTCACACCTCCGCTTCGGCGACTTCGAGGGCGCTTTAGAGCTGCTCGGCGAGGCTCTGCGCACACTAACCCGAGTCAACGCCACTTACGTAAGCCTAGCTGACGCAGCGGAAGCTGTGCAGCGCAGAGTGAAGGCGGCGCCCGGGCCCCTCCTAGAGGCTGTCCGCCTCCTCGCTTCATCCTACTACTTGAGAGCAGCTGAGCTCAACGAGTCACTCCACACCAGCTTGATTAGAACGCGCTTAACGCTAAAGTCCACGACGGGTAGCGCGTGGGTGGGGAGCACAGCTCTCTTTTATGGTACGCTTGAAACAGAGGGCGGCGACCCCCTCCCCCAGCGGGAAGTCACCTTGCTCTGCGACGGGAGAGTCTGCGGGCGCGCGCTCACGGATAGCAGCGGCACCTACTACGCGACGGTCAGCGTGCCCTACGTTTACGTCAGCTCCATGGTCCTAGTCGCCCTGTACGAGCCTTCAGGCCCCGATGCTCGCGTGTACAGGCCGTCGGTCTCCGAGCCTTTCACGCTCAACCTCACATTCTTCACGCCGCGAGTCAACGTCACAGTTACCCCGAGCGTGGTGACGCCTGGGTCGCGGGTTAGGGTTGAGGCCGAATCAAGCCTCCGCGACGCGAGCTTCGTGCTCTACGGCCTGGGCCAGCAGCTCCTAGCGGGAACCTCGGAGGGGAGGGCCCTCTGGGAGGTCGAGGTTCCGGGTGAGGCTCGGGAGGGGGCTCACGCGATTAAGGTCTGCACCGTGCCTCGAGGCGTGTACGGGCCTGGATGCGGGAGCGCGGAGCTCGTTGTCAAGAAGCTGGCTCTCTACGTCAACCTGGAGGTGCCGAGCATTCTGCTCGCTATGGTTCCTTTCACAGTCAAGGTGAGCGTGCTCGGCGAGGGCGGCGGGCTGCCCGACGCGTTCGACGTCCACGTAGCAATCCCGGAGGGGGGCTTAGCCGTCGAGAAGAGCTACCCCGCGCCTCAAACCCCCATCGCGCTCGAGGCCACGCTTCCCCCCCTCGTCCCAGGCGGCAAGGCGAAGCTCACCGTCACCGTGACTTCCCACGACCCCGCCTACTCGAGCGGGAGCGCTGAAGCGGAGATACTCATCGTCAACCCCCTACTCATAGCGGTCTCGGCCCTCTTGGCTGGCAGCGCCTTCGCGGCGTACACGAGGGCCTCTAAGCGCTTGAGAAGAGCTGAGAGAGCTGAAGTTCCCGCGGAGGTGCAGGCTGGAACGCTCGAGACCTCTGCGCCCGAAGTTCCAGCGCCCGAGCTAGCCGAGGAGCCATCCCGGCCCCTTAAAGCAGCGGCTGCTGACCCGGTAGTGAGCGAGTACCTGCAGGCTGTAGCGTTCGTCGAGAAGGTCACGGGGGTACAGATGGAGCCTAGCCACACGATCTCCGAGTACTTGAGCCTCGTCAGCTTCAGGCTTGGGCCGAAGGCTGCGTACTTCGAGAAATTGAGCAGAGTTGTTGAAGCCAGGTTGTACGCAGACGAAGAGGTGGATCTAAGCTACGTGAAGTCTCTGCGGCGAGCTCTTGAAAGCGCTGAGGGTGAGGCCTCTTGAGAAGCATCCTGCTGGCTTCAGCCGCCCTCGCCTTAGGGGTTGTGGTACTGGCAGCTTGGCTCTACCCGGTCAACGCGGACTTCTGGCCCGCCAACCCTGGCTGGAATGGCCTACAGGAGCTTGCCCGATCCCGGGGGGCCGTCGAAGCTTCTCTCACCGAGCTGGCTGCACTCGACCCGCGGAACTACACGCTGCTGATCGTAGGGCCTTCGAAGAGCTTCACCCCCGGCGAGGTGCTAGCGGTCAGAGCTTTCCTGGCGAAAGGGGGCCGTGTCGTGATTGCAGACGACTTCGGAACTGCGAACGAGCTGCTGGAGGCTATAGGCGCCCCAGTGCGGCTCACCGGAGGCCTTCTCGTAGACCCCTTGCTGAACCTGGGTGCGCGCGAGCTACCACTAGCCTACTGGTCAGGGCGGAGGCTAGCGCTCAACTACGCGACAGCGCTCAACGTCACGGGCTGTGCAGGCTGCAGAGTGCTCGCGGCTTCGAGCTTCTTCAGCTACCTCGACTTGAACGGTAACGGTGTACACGACGAAGGTGAGCCGGCAGGCCCGCTGCCCACCGCGGTCTCGCTGAGCTTCAGGGGCGGCGAGCTCGTGGTCGTCTCGGACTCGAGCATCTTCATAAACTCGATGCTCGGCAGGGAGGGGAACGCTCTTTTCCTCGAGCACCTCCTCCGCTCGACAGCCCCGGCGATCGACAACTCGCACTGGGAGGAGACCCCCCTGGTGGCGCTGAAAGCCGCGCTGAGCTCCGCCCACAGGGCTCTCTCGAGCCCGGAGCTGAAGTACCCTTTAGCCGCGGCAGCCCCCCTGGGGGTCGTAGCTATGAGAAGGCAGAGAGAGCTCGCGGAAAGGCTTAAAAGACACGTAGTCCAGGTAGCGAGGGCTGTAGAGGTGCAGGGCGAGTGACACAGCCCGGAAAGCTGCTACAAGCGCCTAACGCTGCGCGGAGGACGAAGCTTCTCGCACTCGCTGCCCGCATCAAAAGCTACTTCGTGGGGCACGATGATGTAGTGAATCTCCTCCTCGTGTCGCTGCTATCGGAGGGGCACCTTCTCATCGAGGGACCCCCGGGAACGGGGAAAACCCTCCTCGCGAGGGTTTTCGCGAGCGGCATTGGCGGCACTTTCAAGAGGATTCAGATGACGCCCGACCTTCTCCCCGCCGACATCATCGGCACAGTGTACTACAATCTCCAGAGCGGGTCCTGGGAGATCCAGCTCGGCCCCATCTTCGCGAACGTGGTCTTCGTGGACGAGCTCAGCAGAGCCACTCCGAGAACCCAGGCCGCGCTGATCGAGGCGATGCAGGAGAGGCAGGTGTCGATCGGCGGGAGGACGTTCCCGCTCCCCAGGCCCTTCCTCCTCATCGCGACTAGAGTGTCGGGCGAGAGCGAGGGGATCTTCGAGCTCCCTACGGGCGAGGTCGACCGCTTCTCCTACAGCGTGAGCATTCCAGGCTACGACCCCGAGGTGGAGGCGGAAGTGCTGCGCCGCCTGGACTTCCTGGAGAGCGTGGATGAGAGGAGAGTCTTGACCCCCGAGGACATCCAGCTGCTCATAGAGGACGTGAAGAAGGTTTACGTGCACGAGAGAATCCGGCTCTACGTGATCTCCCTCCTCAGAGCCGTCCGGCAGCTCGAGGAAGTGGGTGTTAAGCCGAGCACACGCGCAGCTGTCTGGCTCACGAAAGGCGCGAGAGCCCTAGCCTACCTCGCGGGGAGGAGCTACGTCCTCCCCGACGACGTTAAAGCGCTAGCAGTGCCGGTCCTGCGGCACAGAATAGGTTTGAAGCCCGAGTACGAGCTCGACGGCGTCGCAACCGAGCAGCTCATCCAGCGGGTCTTGAGGGAGGTAGAGGTCCCGAAAACATGAAGCTAACCAGCAAGGGGCGAGACCTTCTTCTCGCAGCTCTCGCCGAGGCTCTCCTCACCCTCGTTTTCCGGGATCCTCTCATCGCCGCAGCTACGCTCGCGATGCTCGCGCTCCTGGCAGCGGACGCCCTCACGGCATACAGGCAGGCTTCGAGAGACGCGGGAGCCCTTTCCCAGTGCAGGCTGAGCACCCGGAGCTTAAAGCTCCTAGCGGGGTCCAGCAGGGTTCTCCGGGCAGAGCTCCCGAACCCGGTTCGCTCACAGGTCGCCGCGGAGCCGGAGTGGGTGGGAGTCCGCGCCGCAGGCACGAGCCTCTACCTCCACCTGGCGCCCAGGATCTTCGGGGAAGCGAGCGTGAGGTTGAAGCTCCTCGCCAGGTCGAGGCTCGGCTTCTGGGAGCACGCGGCCGCCACCAACCCCCTATTCAGCGTGCTAGTCCTGCCGAAGGCGACACCCCTCCTCCTCCAAGCGCTCGCAAGCCTCGTAGGCGGCGCGGGCGAAGCAAGCGGGGAGGAGAAGCGGGCTTCCTCCTTCCAGCGGGGGCTAGAGTACCGCGGCTCGCGGAGGTACCAGCCGGGCGACAGGCTGAAGAGCATCGACTGGCCGGCCACGACCAGGCTGCAGGAGCTGATCGTCCGGGACTACAGAGCCGGGGAGGGGTCCGCGGTGGTTGCTGTGAACTTAGACGCCCCGAGCCCCTCAGTCCTCGACTTCACCGTCTCGGCGATGCTCTCGGCAGCTCTAGCAGCCGCCAGAGAGGGCGTGGGCACCTCCCTCCTGAGAATCGAAGGCGGGTCGGCTGAGCTAACCCCCCGCCTCGACGCGAGGAGCGCTCTCGCGCTGGCGGTGAAGCTCGCGCTCGAGAAGCTTAAGCTGAGCTTCGAAGCGCTAGAGCAAATCCTCCCAGAACCCTCTTCAGAGCTAGCCAACCTGGCTGAAGAGCTCGGAGCTCTCAGCCTTAAGGAGGTTTTCGCGGAGAGAGCTCGCGAAGCCTCCAGGATCACCAGGAACCTGGAGAAGGGAGCTCTGCTCCTCCTCTGCGGCCCGCTCACCTCCAACGTGCAGCTCATCATCGACCTGGTGCACAGCGCGTCAGCGCGAGCGCGCGTCATCATCGTTACCCACCCGAAGCCGTGGGCAGACGCGAAAACACCTGAAGAGGCTAAAGCCATCAGGGAGACGCACGAGCGCGTAGTAACCCTCCTGGTAAAGCGCTTCCGAGTACACACCAGGCCTGCAGCAGCCGGAAGGGAAGTCGCACTCCACGCTCTAGCGCTGCGGGCGAGAGCCCAGTAGCAGCCCCAAGCTGAGAGCCCCCCAGCCTCTGGAACCCCGAGCGGCTGAGCCTCACCGACGGCTTGCCGAATACCGCGTACCGCAGCTAGAGTAGCTTCAAAGGAAGGAGGCTCGGCTCCGGGCGCTCCCGCGAGGCGGGAGGCTCCCGAGGTTCTTGGGAGCCGGTGGTTCAGAGAAGCAGGTGGCACTGCGGCTACGTAGAGGCCGCTCTCAAGCGCTTCGCCAGCGCTGAAGCATCAACTACTGTCACGAATCCCCCTCGCGTACCCGAAGCCGTCCCCCAGCTCAGCTGCCAGCACCCCACCGATCCCCCCGCACCCCCAAGGCCTCTCAACCCCCCTCAGCACCCCACCCCCATACTCGAGAGCAGCGCAACCCCCTCCAGCTCCTCAGCCCCTCGGCACACCCAGCACCGCGCTCACAGCCCGCGCTCCCCCGCTAAGCTCACGCAAGCTCTAAAGCTCCACGTACACAGCGAAGCGCGAGAACACTCTACAGCTCAACCGGGCAGCAGAGCCGCCGGGAACGCGGAGCGCGCAACCCTAGCAGCGCAATAACGAAGGGTTAACGCAGCGGTTGAAGACAGTGTATTCTCGCGCCTCCCCAGTCTTCTCCTCAGGGAAGTTGCCAAGGATCCTCTCGAGAAGCTCGCAGCAGCCAGTCTCTCAGCCGAACCTTCTCTTTAGCGGGGTTCTGTCGAAGTCCCCATCGTTGGATACTATCTCCTTCGCCCCGCTTCTCAGCGCTGTAGCCAGGTGTACCGCATCCTCGAAGTCGAGGCTATGCTCCCGCATCAGCTCAGCCGCTCTGACGATGTCCTCTAGCGTCAAGGGTACCACCCTCAAGCCAGGCAAGCCCCCGATCGATCCCACCACCTTCCTGATCACCGCTTGGTCTCTCAAGCTCCTTCCAGCCAGGCCGGCCACTATCACCGCCGCCTCGTACAAGGTTAGCGCTGACGTCACGTAGCTCCCCCGCGGGGCCTCCTCGATCCTCTTCACCCACTCGTAGGAGGTTTCGCCGAAAGCCGGATGCCTGCCGAGCCAGTACACGAAAACGTTGACGTCTACGTAGCTTTTCGGCTCCACCATCTCCTCACAGCCTCGGCCGCGTACTCGTCAACGTCCTCCGGCCACACAGCTACCTCGAAAGCCCCGAAGTACTTGTCAGCGACGCTTTCGAGAAGCTCTATCACAACGCGCCCCCCATCCACCCCCACTCTGACGCGGCTCCCCTCCCTTATCCCAACCCTCTCCCTAATCCTCTTAGGGATAACCACCCTACCCCTCCCATCCACTCTCGCAATCTCCATCCATCTCCCACGGTAGCATGAAATCCCAACCATTTAAGCTTTCCCATCACTTCTCTACTCCCGCTCTCTGCAGCAGCGAGGCAGCCACCACTAGCTGCGCGCAGCCCCGGCACCAGCCCACTGCTCAAGGTCCAGAAGCACCCTTCTCTCCACTCAAGGCGCTACCACTCCCTTCCCTCTCGGGGCTCAGCCCCACACCACCCCGCAGTTCGAGCAGCCCGGAGCACCGGCCCCCCGCGTAAAAGATTTAATTTTTTCCGCTAAACTTCCGCGTATGCTGGGGGGCCCCTCCGCCGGCTTCAAGCCTCCTCTGCTCCCAGAGCTCGAGGTCACGCCTGCGCTGGTTTCCGCCGCCTACAAGCGCGCGCTGAGGCTCGGACTGTACTGGAGGCTTGAGCCGGAGGAGCGGGCTATCCTAGCCCTCGCGAGAAAGCTGAAAGCCATCAAGAGCCCCACCCTCAGAGAAATCGTAGTCAAAATCCTTTCGAAAGTCTGGCCCGAGAAAGCCAAGCTCTACGAAGCGTTCAAGCTCGGCCTCCAAGTAGTCGAGAAGAGAGTCCAGGCAGCCCTCAAAATCGGCGCCCACAGCATCGCAGAGCTCTACACCAAGCTGGCGCCGAAAGCAATCCTGCACCTCGGGCTCGCAGTCATGAACCTCTCACCCCTCTACAGGTGATGGAGAAGCCCAACCCGCCAAGCTCGCGCAGCTCCTCGACAGCTTGGAGAAGGATGTCTTCAGTGTCTGAGGACACCGCGCTGGCAGTCCAAACCTGGAGGCTCAAAATGCTCCTCGAGTGGCGCAAGCACCTGCCAACCCTAGCCGAAGCCGCGAAGGAGGCCTTCGGGGAAGCTGAAGTCTACATCTTCGGCTCAGCCGTCGAAGGCGAGCTCACCGCAGACAGCGACATCGACGTCCTAGTAGTCTTGAACCACGTGCCCAGAAGCGGCTTGGAGAGAGCCAAGCTCCTCGACAAGCTCTGGAGAGCTCTCGAGAAGCGCGGCATCCCACCCTGGTACCCCTTCGAAGTACACCTCGC